>DASRQT010000436.1:0-35563 GCA_035696485.1 Polyangia bacterium
GGAGACCGTGCAGGCTTTTGTGGCCGCGGCGTTGGGAATGGAACCCACGACCGGCCTGACACTGGTGCTGCTGTGTCGGGCGCGGCAGCTGGTCTTCGTCCCCCTGTCGGCGGTCCTCCTTCACATCGTTCCGCGGCAGCGGACTGACCCACATCGCGAAGGTGCCACAGACCCCTGAAGCAATAAATAAGATCGAAGCGTCGCCCACTTGCCGTCTCCCGCCGGGCCGTCACGTAACGGCCGTCCTGTGAAACTAAGGCGTGGCGGAGCGACTTCTATCGGCAGCGGTCCCGAGGTCGGCCAGTGGCTGATGCCGGCCGGCCGGCGTGGCCAGCAACGACCAGGCGGCGGGCACGGTTGGCGCCCGAGAATCCAGGATCGGTGTCCCGTTCCACACCGGCTTGGTGGCGAGAGCGTTCCAGTCTCGCCGCCGGGCCGGCTGCGCGGGCGCGCGTCCGCCGCCGAATCGGTCAAACAGGGGTGGGTTCAGGTAAGCGCGCGGCGAACCGGCGAAGAACGGCAATTTCAGCCACGACAGCGCGGGGGTGCGGTGCGCGTCCAGCCGGTCGGGTTCGGGCAACATGACGACCTGGAAGGCGTCGGCGGCGACGAACCGGCCCGGGCCGCGGGTGTCCTCGGCCGGTCGCAGCGACCCCAGCCCGGCGCCGGCGCCGCGATAGTTTGCGGGCAAGGGATAGCTGCCGCCGCTCTGCGAGCCGGACCACAACAAGAATCGGCCGCGCCCGCCCACGTAGACCACGACGTGGTCGCCCGCGCCGGCACTGTCCGCCACGCGAACCACGCGATCGGGGTTGGTTCGCCAGCCGTGGAAGTAGAACTCGTAACCGACGGCGTGAAAATCGGCGGTCGCGCTGAGGTGGGACGGCCCCTCCAGGATCACGTTGATGTGCTCCCAGTCGCCTTCGTGGTGATTGATCCACTCGTTGAACGGGAAATAGAACCAGTACTGGATGGCCAGCAAGCCCCGATTCCGGTTCAACCAGAAGGCGTGGGCGTATTGCGTCGGGGGGTAGGCGGAGGTCTGCGGCGGGGCCGTGCCGGTCTCCACGGTTTCGGACCAGCGGCGGCGCCAGCCCGAGACACCGCGTTCGGGCCGGTCGTCGCCAGGGACGTCGATCCAGTATTCCAGGCGATGGCCCTGTCCGTCCTGCGACGGCAGCCGATCCCAGGGTGCCGTGCCGAGTTGCGCGCTGGGAACGGCGACCTGGTCCGACACCGGCGATCCGTCGGGCGCCATGGCCCGCGCCCTGACGTCGGCGCCCGCGCTCCAGGTGTAGCTGACCGAGACCGGCCAGGGGGCATCCCGGTCGGGAAGCGCCATCGCCGGGTTGAAACGTCGCGCCAGCGCGACCACGGCCGAGCTTGCCTCTTCGGCGGCGTCCAGCGGTGTCGAACGCGCCGCCACGCTCCAGTCGATGGCGGTGCCGCCGCGCGCCCCTTGCGGCGCCGGCAGAGCCCCGGCGCAGACAATCACCACCAGCGCAATTCCGTGCGTCCTGTACCTCAGCGGCGTTCTCTCCCTCTTCGTCATACGGATTTCAGCAGTGCCCTGGATGTGTCTCGTCAAAGGCGCCCCCCATCTTTAGGTGAATGACGCGCATGAGTTCCCAAGATCACCCTTCGCAGACCGGACCCGGCCAGCGCACACGTCGCTACGTACGGTGGACGCTGCGGCACGGTGCCCTGCTGTGGCTCATCGCGCTGGCGGTGGCGGTGCCGGCCGGGGTCGCGATGGTCAACCTTTACCGGAACCTGAGCAGCGACATCGACGAGCTCCTGCCGCGCGAAGCGCCCAGCGTACGCGCGCTCGAGGAGCTGCGGGCGCGGTTACCGGGGCTTGCGACCCTGGGCATCGTGGTTGACGCGGGCGAGCCGTCAAAGCTGCCGGCGGCGGAGCAATTTCTCGACGCCCTGGCGGCACGAATCCGCGCCTATCCCAGCCGGCTGGTCCGCGCGGTGAGGACCGGCCGCCACGAGGAGAAGCAGTTCTTCGACCGGTTCGGCCCCCTGTTCATTGGACAGCGCGATCTGGTCGAGATCCGGCGCCAGCTCGAGGGCCGCCGTAGCTGGGAGACGCGCCACCGACTGGGCATCACGTTCGACGATCCCCAGCCTCCGCCGCTGCAGGTGTCGGAGATCTTGCAGAAGTACGAGAAGCGCTACCTCGGCAGCAAGGCGTCTGCCAGCGGGCGCTTCTCCCTCGCCCAGGAAAATCCCAGGGAAGCGCTGAGCATGGTGCTGGTCGAGGCGACCGAATTCGCCAGCAGCGCGCGCGTCCCCGCCGAGCTCTTGTCGCGGGTCAAGGCCGACATCGCGGCGCTGGGCGGGCCGCAGCACTACGCCCCCGGGATGCGGGTCGGCTTTTCCGGCAACGTGGCGGTGTCGTCCGAGGAGCTGTCGGCGCTGGCGCAGGACCTGGGGGTTTCGTCGGTGCTGGTGATCCTGGCCGTGCTGGCCGTCATCGTCCTTTACTTTCGCTGGTGGTCGGCGATTCCGATCTTGTTCCTGCCGCTCGGCATCGCGACCGTGCTCGCCTTCGGCGTCGTCAGCCTGCCGCCGTTCGGCGTGCAGCGCCTCAACTCCAGCACGGGTTTTCTGGGATCGATCGTCGTCGGCAACGGCATCAACTTCGGTGTGATCTGGCTGGCCCGTTACGCCGAGGCCCGGCGGCGCGCGGCGACGGTCGAGACCGCGCTGGCGGAGGCGGTGTGGGGCGCGTTCCCCGGCACCATCGTCGCGGCGGTGGCGGCGGCGACCTCGTACGCGTCGCTGATGGTCACGCAATTTCGCGGCTTCAATCAGTTCGGCGCCATCGGCGCGGTCGGCATGATCGCCTGCTGGGGAATGACCTATCTGCTGGCGCCGCCGCTGGTGGCCTGGGTCGAGGCGCGGTTTGAACGCAAGCACGGTAGCCGCCGCCCGGCGGCGCCGCGGCCGCGGCTGGCGACGACCGTCATCCACGCGCTCTTGCAGCGACGAAACAGCGTCCTTCTGATCGCCGCCGTCATCACGGCGGGGGCGCTGTTCGAGCTGCGCTCGCTCAACACCGGACACATCGAATCAGATTTTTCGCGGCTGCGCCGCCGTGACACCTGGACCTCGGGCGAAGGTTACTGGGGGCGAAAAATGGATCGCCTGGTCGGAGGCAATCTCACGCCCACCGTCGTCCTGACCAACAGTCGGCAGGAGGCCTCCGCGGTCGCCACGGCACTGCGCGCGGCCGCCGATCAGCCACCGCTCGGCGGCCTGGTCGAGAAGATCCGCGCCCTGGATGACCTCTTGCCTCCCGACCAGCCGAAGAAGATCGAGGACCTGAAACAGTTGCGACGGCTGTTCACGCCGACGGTTCGCGCGCAGCTGACGCCAGAACAGCTGGCGCTGGTGGAACGGTTTTTGGACCGGGACCTGACGACCCTGCGGCCGGTCCGGTTCGAGGATCTGCCGCCGTCGCTGATGGCGGGCCTGCGCGAACGTGACGGGACGCTCGGTCGCACGGTGCTGGTCTTCCCGGTGCTGACCAAACGGATGTGGCAGACCGGAATGCTGGAGTCGTTCATCGGCGGGCTGCGACGGGTCGCGGCCGAGGCGGTGCCGCCGGGCGCGCAGCCCGGGCGCGTTGCCGGCTACCTGCCGCTGGCGGCGGACATCACCCGGTCGTTGCGGCGCGACGGCCCCATGGCCAGCCTGTTGGCGCTGGCCGCCGTGACGGCGGTGGTGCTGGCCATCTTCCGCGGCAGCGGCAGCGGCTTCCTGGTGTTGGGGTCGCTGCTGCTGGCCATCACGTGGATGATCGGCGCCACGCTGCTCCTGGGCCTCAAGATCAACTACGTCAACTTCGCGGCGTTTCCCATCACGTTCGGCATCGGCGTCGACTACGCGGTCAACATCATGGCGCGCTACCGCCAGGCGCAGAAGGCCGCGACCGGGCCACCGGGAGCCGCGGGCGCGAGCCTCGACGAGGGACTGGCCTCGACGGCGCGCGCGGTGACGTTGTGTTCACTGACCACAATCATCGGCTATTCGTCGTTGCTGCTGGCCAAGAACCACGCGCTGTTTCTGTTCGGCGTGGTCGCGGTCATGGGGGAGATCGCCTGCCTTTCAACGGCGCTGCTGGTTCTGTCGGCCGCGCTGCGCGCGTTCGCGGCACGAGGATCATCGTCCCCGGCGTCACGTCGCTATCATCAAGCACCCCGTTGAGATGCCGCAGCCTGTCGGCGGAGATCTTCTTGGCCCTGGCCAGCCGCACCAGCGTCTCGCCCTCGCGCACCCGGGTCAGGGCCACGTCCGCGTTCTGCGCCGTCAACGCGGCGGTGGTCAGGCGCGGCGCCTTCCCCGGGGGAAAACGCAACACAACCGGCTCGCGATCGGGGGGCGTTCTTCCGCGAAGGTAGGCCGGATTGAGCTGCGCCAGCTCGTCGGCTTTGACGCCGGTGCGGGCCGCCAGCGTCTCGAAGCTGGTCGCCGGCGGGACCGACGCCGCCTCGAAGGCGGCAGGGCCGCCAGCCTCACCGCCTGCCCCCGCCTCGTCGAAAGCAAACGCGCGCCGATTCTTCTCGACGATCGCGACTGCCAGCACCTTGGGGACGTACTCCGTCGTCTCCCACGGCAACCCGGACTCGACCCGGCACAGGGTCCCGTAGTCGTTGGTGTTGAAGCGGGTGATCGACTGCAGGATGGCGAACGGCCCGGCGTTGTATCCGGCCAGCGCCAGCTCCCAGGTACCGAAGCGGTGATGCAGATCGGCGAGGTACTTCGCCGCCGCGGCCGTGCTCTTCTCGAGATCGCGGCGCTCGTCGACCCAGAAGCTGACCTCGAGGCCGTAGGCGCGCGCGACCGCCGGGCGAAACTGCCAGAACCCGCCGGCCCCGCGCGACGACATCGCCGACGACGTGAACCCGCTTTCGATCATGGCGACGAAGGTCAGTCCCCTCGGCAGCCCTTCTCGCGCCAGCGCCGCCTCCATCACCGCCCGGTGCGCGGTGAAACGACGCAGCCAACCACGCATGATCTCGCGCGACCGCGGTTCGCTGCGATACTGCTCCAGGAACTGCGTGACGCGCGGATACCAGCGCAGCGGAATGTCCGGCATCTGCAGCGTCCGCATCCACTCGGGCCGTTCCGCGATCGGCTGGGTTCCGTCGAGGCGCGGGTTGCTGGGCGCGCGCGGTGCCGCGGCGGCGGCATCAGTCGACGCGCCGCCCTGCCCGGAGAGGTCGCTGCTTTCGCCGGGCGGGCCCACCCGCTGGCCTTGCTGGCGCAGCGACGGCGCACAGGCGGACAGCGCCACCGCGGCGATGACCAGACCCGCGCCAGCGCGGCCGTTGCCCGCCCCTCGCACGCTCAAATCGGTTCGTCGGTTTCCAGGCGGACGATGTCGTCCAGGGACTCGCGGCGGGCGATGACGCTGGCCTTGCCGTCGTCCCACCAGATCTGGGGCACGCGCCCCAGCGACACGTAGTTCGAGCTCATCGCCGCGCCGTACGCGCCCGCGTCGTGCAGCACCAGCAGATCGCCGACGTCGGGCCGCCCCAGCGGGCGCGGCACCAGGAGCTCGCGGTCGTCGCGCGTGAAGACGTCGCCGCTCTCGCACAGCGGGCCGGCGACGACGAAGGGCTCGGGTGGCCGTTCGGCGCCGGCGCCGACGATCGAGATGTGATGATAGGCGCCGTACATCGCGGGTCTGATGAGATCCGCGAATCCCGCGTCGACCATGATGAAGCGGTGTCCGGGGCCCTTGGCGTTGCCCTGCGTCTGCTTGATGTCCTTCACGCGCGCCACCAGCACGCCCATCCCGGCCACCGGATAACGCCCCGGTTCGATCTCGATGCGGATCGGCCGCCCCGCGGCCTTCTCCAGGCGCTGCGCGGCGTCGGTCAGCACCGGACGGAACCAGGCCAGATCGTAGGGCGCGGCGTCGGGCCGATAGGGGTGTGGTATGCCGCCGCCGAAGTTCACCGCCCCGACGTCGGGAAAATCCGGCAACAGCGCCGCGAACAGATCGGTCAGCGCGCGCATGTTCTGGTCGAACTCGCGGACCTGGGGCCCGGTTCCGATGTGCGCGTGCAGGGCGACAATCGGAAGCTTGGCGTCGGCGGCGCGCGTCCGCACCTCCGCCAGCGCTTCATGCCAGATCCCGTGCTTGGACGACGGCCCGCCGGTGTCGCACGACTGGACGTGCCCATGACCGAAGCCGGGGTTGAGACGCACCGCCAGCGGCCCGCGATAGCCCGCGCCGCGCAGATCGCTGACCATGCCGGGCGATCCGACGTTGGGAAGCACGTTGTGCTCCAGCACCACGGTCAGCGCGTTGTCGCGAAACACGTCGGCGGTCAACATCACGATGGGCGGCGTGGCTCCCATGGAAAACCCGGCGCGACGCGCGCGCAGGACCTCGTTGCCGCTGACCGCATCTATCCACAGGCCGGCGCCGCGAATCATGTCCAGGACCTTGGCCGCGGAGTTGGCCTTCATGGCATAGCGCGCCTGCAGGGCGGCACCGTCGGTCAGCGCCTGCAGCTCCGCCAGCCGCGCGCGCAGGATGCCGGCGTCGTACAGATAAAATGGCGTGCCGACCTGGTCAGCCAACCTTTGCAGGTCGTAGCGGGTCAAATTCGGGGAAGGCATCGGCCGGACTATAGCAACTAACCTCCAGAACTAACCCCTCGCCTCGCGTGCATCGACGCCCTAACCTAATGCGCCACGTGGGCTTGCACTCCCCGGTTTTGGTCCCGATCTCCCGGGCGCTGGTCGCGCTGCTGCTGGCTGTCGCGGTCGCTCCCGCGCGCGCGCAAGCACAAAGCTACGATCAGCCATTTGTGCCGCCGGCGGCGCCGGCCCCCGCGCCGGCTGCACCAAAATTGACCAGGCCCCCGGTGCTGCTGAAACCGGTGCAACCCACCTATCCACCGGCCGCGCTGGCCGAAAAAGTCTCCGCCGATGTCACCCTGCAGATCGACATCGACGCCGAGGGCCACGTCACCAACGTGCAGGTGACGAAACCCGCCGGGGGCGGTTTCGACGAGGCCGCGACGGCAGCCGCCACCGAGATGGAGTTCTCCCCCGCCGAGATCGACGGCAAGCCGGGAAAGATCCGCATCGAATACGTGATCCACTTTCGCCCTCCGGTCGCCGCGCCGCAGCCGCCGCCGGCACCACCGTCCCCGGAGCCAGCCGCGCCGCCGCCGCCCACACCCCCCGCGCCCGTCCTGCTGCGCGGCCGGATGCAGGAGAAGGGGACGCGCGAGCCAATTCGGGGCGCCGACGTCGCCGTGGTCTGGAAGGCGTTCGCGGACGCGACCCCCGACCAGCCCGCCGAGGTGGTCACCACCACCGACGCGGAAGGCCGCTTCGAGGTGCGCGGCACCGCCCCGGCCGGCGTGCGACTCATCATCGGTGATTCCGATCACGAACCGTGCATTCGCGACCTGCGGCCCGAACAGTTGAGCGGCAACGTGGTCCCGCAGGTCAGCTGCTATCAGGCGCTGCGCACAGGCGGACAGTACGAGACGCGCCTGCGCGTCCCGCGCGAGGGCGAGGAGGTCACGCGCCACACCCTGTCAAAGGACGAGATGACCACCGTCCCCGGCACCTTCGGCGATCCCCTGCGCGTCATCCTGAACCTGCCGGGCGTGGCGCGCATGCCCTATGGCCTGGGCCAGCTGATCGTGCGCGGGGCCGCTCCCCAGGATTCGGGCGCGTTCGTCAACGGCCAGAAGGTCCCGATCCTGTACCACTTCCTGGGCGGCCCGTCGGTGCTGACGCCCAATCTGCTGGAGAAGATCGACTTTTATCCGGGCGGGTTCGGCGTTCACTATGGCCGTGTCACCGCCGGCATCCTCGACGTCACCACCCGCACCGAACCGTCAACCCAGCTCCACGGCGCCGCCGACGTGAACCTGCTGGATTCGTCGGCGTACGTCGAGGGACCGCTCGGCCACGGGGTCTCGGGCGCGGTCGCCGCCCGGCGCTCGTACATCGACCTCTTGCTTCCTTACTTTGTACCGTCCAGCAGCGGGTCGACCACCGTGCTGACCACGCCGATCTACTGGGACTACCAGGCGCGCGTCGACAAGGAGCTGGGACGCTTCGGGCGCCTGTCGTTCTTCGCCTTCGGCAGCGACGACACGCTGCACGTCGTGTCGCAGGATCCGGCGCGCGGTGATCTGGATCTCGGCACGCGCATCGGCTTTCACCGCCTGATCGCAACATGGACAGCAACCGCCGGTTCATGGGTCTCGCGGCTGTCGCCGTCGTACGGCTACGACATCGTCTCGTTCGGGGCCGGCCAGGTCGCGGTCCAGACCGGCTCGCACGTGTTCGGGCTGCGCGAAGATCTCAGCCGGGTGGTGACGCCGTCACTGAAGCTGATGGCGGGACTTGATTTTCAGACGCGATTGGACGACCTGAGGTTTCACATCCCGATCCCCCGCCGGGCGCGAACCTTCGGCCGCACGGCGCCGGCGCTGGGCGACGTCAACCGCGACATCGCCAACATCGGCACCGCCGCGTACTTCGAGGCGCTGTGGGACATCCATCCGCGGCTGCGCGTGGTCCCCGGCCTGCGCTTTGACCAGTTCCACTACAACAAGACCGATCGCTACAGCCTGGATCCGCGCCTGGTGGCGCGCTGGGCGATCACGCCGCGGCTGGCGTTCAAGGGCGGGGTGGGCGTCTACCACCAGCCGCACGAACCGCAGATCCTCGACAGCGAATTCGGAAATCCCAACCTGCCGCTGATCTGGGCCGATCAATATCACCTCGGGTTCGAGCGGCGGTTCAGCGACGCCATCACGCTGGACGCGACCGCCTATTTTCTGCGGCGACACAACCTCGCGGTGCGCGATCCCAAGCTCAATTTCAACAACGAGGGGCGCGGCCGCGGCTATGGTCTGGAGGTCTTGCTGCGCCACGAGATCACGCGCAACTTCTTCGGCTGGATCTCGTACACGCTGTCCCGTTCCGAGCAGACGGTCGAGACCGTCGGCAACCAGTCCGACGGCAGCAACGGCATCACGTCCACGACCAAGGCCGCCTACTACCCGACCCCGTTCGATCAGCTTCACAACTTCATCCTGGTGGCCAGTTACCGGCTGCGCGCGTGGGAGTTCGGAACCCGCTTCCGCGTCGTCACCGGCATTCCCGAGACGCCGATCAACGGCGCGATCTACGATTCCGACTATTCCACCTATCGCCCGGTCGAGGGTCCGACCAATTCCATACGCCGGCAGACCTTTCACCAGCTGGACCTGCGTATCGAGAAGACCTGGACGCGCGACACCTGGCGGCTGGGCGTCTACCTGGACGTGCAGAACGTGTACAACGCGCAGAACCCCGAGGCGACCATCTACGACTATCGCTACCGGGCTTCGGCCCCCGTGCGCGGGCTGCCTCTGCTGCCCGTGCTGGGCGTGAGGGGGAGATTCTGATGATCCGCACCACCTTGTTTGCCCCGCTACTGCTGGTCGCCGTCGCCGTCGCCGTCTCCGTCACCTTCCTGGGGTGTGGCAATTTCGAAGATGTGACGACGGTCATCGATCTTCGCACCGTGGCCATCAAGGCCGCCAAGCCCGAGATCCAGATCGACCTCAACCAGCCGGATGCGCCGTACTCGGCGACGCTGACCGCGCTGGTGATGGATCCAGCCGGCGCAGGCCGCCCGGTCAGCTACGAGGTGATCGCCTGCCCGCGCGAGCTCGACACCGTCACCGCCGCCACCGGGCGCGCCGGCGCGATCTGCAAACCGTATGACCCGAATTCCGCCGAGGTCGACCGTTCGGTCCCGGTCACTGCCGCCGGCGGTCCGGCCATGACAGCGCCCGGCGCGGGCCCCGAGCACCAGATCGTCCTCCCCGATTTTGCATTTCCGCGCGACTTGCTGGAACGGGCGCTGATGCTGGATCCCTTCGCGGCGCTCGGATTTCCGTCGGCGATCATCTTCCAGTTGACGATCTCGGCCGGGGCGGAGAGCGAAACCGCGATCAAGCGCGTGGTGTTTTCCATCCCGCCGGCCGGACACCCCGACCAACCACCCAACGCCAACCCCGAGATTACCCAGGTCGTCAGCTACCGGGAGCGCGACGCCGCCGGCATGCCCATCGACGAACAACCACTGCCGCCGGCCGATCCCACGATGCCCGAACCGCCGCCTGTCTTGATGGTGCCGCTGGGACGCAGCGTCTGGATCGAACCACGAGGCGCCGCCGCCGAGAGCTACTACACACCCGTGCTGACGCGCGGTTCGATGCCCAGCATCATCGTCGAACAGATTCCGCGCGAGACGCTGCGCTTTGCCTTCTTTGCCAGCGCGGGGAAGTTCGCGCCCCCGACCACCAGCACCGAACCCTTGCCCATCTTCGGCCCGACCGAGCGCATCCACCTTGAATCCCGATATACCGCGCCTGCGGTCATGCCCGAAAATCCGCAGGTTACGTTCTGGATCGTGGCCCGCGACGAACGCGGCGGCACCTCATGGAGTCGCCGCACCCTCTTGCTGGTGAATCCGCCCTAGCGTCCCGGACGTCGAACGACACACAGGCCCTGCGGAACGTGAGAGAATCGTCTGCGCAGGAGACGTCATGCCGAAACGATCTGGAGCTGTGCTGGCCGTACTGGGAGCCTGGGTCTGTCTTGCCGTGTTGACGCCCGCCGCCTTCGCTGCCAAGAAAAAGGCGAGCCCGACACCAGCGGCGACCATCAACAAAGAGGTCAACGCGTGCGGCTGCTATCGCGATTCGCAGGGCGCCTGCTTCTGCGGAAAAAAGGGCAAGTGCGTCTGCCCCGGCGAATGCGAGCCCAAGGGCTGCGACGAGAAACGCGCCAAGGAGATCGAGAGGGAAGTCGCCGCGGAAACCCGCAAGGCCGCCGAGGCCGACCGGAAGCAGCGCAACAAGTCCGCAGCCGGCAGCAGCGAGAAACGCCCCGCCGCCAAACCCAAAGCCGAAGACAAACCCAAACCGTAACGTCAGATCCGGTCCCTCGCCCAGATCCGGTCCCCTCGCCCCGCGAAAGCGGGGAGAGGGTTAGGGAGAGGGGTCCGCCGCGCCTACCGTGTTCGCCGACGCGCGACGACGCGCAAGCTGGATCGCCGCGGCCCATCAGTGGCGACCGCGACGTTCGGCACCACGAAGTTACAGCGCAACACCCGGCCCGGCAGCGTCGTGGTGAGGTGCCAGCCCCGCATCGTCTGCACGACACAGTCCCCGACGTCTTCATCCAGCGTCGACGATGAGGTCAGCCCCACCGATCCGACGGAGCCGTTCGGTTCGATGTACATGATGGCGGCGACCGGATCCTTCCCAAGCGGGCCACAGATGGACAGCTGCGGCGCCAGCGTCGCCAGATCGCGATCGATCTTCAAGCCGTCGATGTCGAGAACGGCCATGTGGCCCGACGGGCGGAACTCGACCGGGTAGTCGAACGTGGTCGACTTGCGGCCTTCCGGCGCCCGGAAGACCAGCTTGCGGCCCACCTCCACCAGGCAGCGTTCGACCTCGTAGTTGCCCAGGTCCGATTCGACCACCAGCACGTCATCGGTGCGGCCGTCGCCGGCCAGCACAAAACGGAGCAGCACCTGCCCCTGGGCGTACTTTTGCGCCTTGCCCGCCCGGTTGTAGCAGCCGGTGATCCGGCCAAAGTTGTCTTGCAAGACAGCTTCGACGTCGGCGACGTCGACCACCCCCAGCTCGTTGTCGACCTTCATCCCGTCGGCTAACCCCGCCCCCCCCGGGCCCGTACCCGGCCGCCGGCGGATCTTCTTCGACACCGATGCTTCCTCTCGCTTCCCCTCACCGTCGGTCACGCACGCCACTCCCGTTACGAAAGCTAGAATGAGCGCAACTGCCTTCATTCATTACCTCAATTCAGGAGTGTAATGCAGAACACGAGGAAAATACCACGCACTGCGACCGGCCCCTATTGTTTAACAACCGGCCTCCCGAAGGCAAGAACCGATGAGGGGGGCCCTCCACATCTCCACCCCCAGGGGGGTGCTCAGAGGGCCCTTCGGGTCAAATGAACCCCGCTTTTGTCACTTGCCCGCATACCGAGGGCCAAAGGGCGGGCGAGCCCAGGCGAGCCGCCCAAGCCGACGTCCAACCCCCCAGGCGAGGGGCCCCGGCGAGCCCTAGCCGACGTCCAACCCCCAGGCGAGGTCGGTGCGGCTTTGCCGCGCCGACCGAGGGGGGTTTGGGGGCCTGCGAGCGGCAGCGAGCCAGGCCCCCATTAATACGCAGGCTGGAAGCGGTATTCGTACTGCATGGAGCCGGTGTTGGGCACCGGCGGGAACTCGAACTCCTTGATCTTCTCGACCAGGCATTGCCCGACCTCGGGGCTGTTCAGCGACCCACCGACGACGCGCACGTCGGACGCGCGGCCGCTGGGCTCGACGGTCAACATCACGAACATCGACCCCTTGAAGTTCCGGTCGTGCTTTTCGTTCAGCACTTCCTGGTAGCACTTCAGCGTCGAGGTGTCGCGCTGCTGCAGCACCAGCTGGATCTCGGCCTGTTTGTCCGGGGGGATGCCACCCGTCGGCGCCGCGACCTCCTGGTTCCGGATGATCTGGACCCTCTGTTCCCCCGACTGAGTCTCCGCGCACGCGATCGCCAGCGTCGAGACAAGAGCCAAGCCGAGCAGCTTCGTGGCCAGTTTTGTGAAATTCATCGAACCCCCTCTTGGTGAGATTTCGAACCGCTTCGGTCCGGCCCGCCGGCTTGCAACTTACCGTCCGGCTTACGCCTTCAGCAAGGCCGAAGCGATCACCAGACGTTGAATCTCGCTGGTTCCTTCATAAATCTCGGTGATTTTCGCGTCGCGGAAGTGCCGCTCGACGGGGAAATCGGTCAGATAGCCGTAGCCGCCGAACACCTGGACCGCCTCCTTGGCGGCCCGGTTGGCGACCTCCGACGCGAACAGCTTGGCCATCGACGATTCCGTGGTGTGGCGAAGGCCGGCGTCCTTCTTCACCGCCGCGCGCCAGACCAGCAATCGCGCCGCGTCGATCTCGGTGCACATGTCCGCCAGCTTGAACTGGATCGCCTGGTGCTCGGCGATGGGCTGGCCGAAGGTCTTGCGCTGAAGGGCATAGTTGGTCGCGTCCTCGAACGCCGCGCGCGCGATCCCGACCGCCTGCGCGCCGATGCCGATGCGCCCGCCGTCCAGCGTCCGCATCGCGATCTTGAACCCCTGCCCCGGCTGTCCCAGCAACGCGCCGGCCGGCACGGCGCAGTCCTCCAGAAAAATCTGCGACGACGGCGCCCCCCGGATCCCCAGCTTGTCGTCGACCGGGCCCAGCTTCAGCCCCGGCGTGTCGGTGGGAATCAGGAACGCCGAGATGGCGCGCCCATCCTGGCCGTGCGCGTCTTGTCCACCAATGGCGAACAGCACCACGACGTCGGCGACCGGTCCGTTGGTGATGAAGTTCTTGGTGCCGTTTAGCACCCACCGCTCGCCGTCCCGCACGGCCGTGGTCCGCTGCGCGGCCGCGTCCGATCCGGCGTCCGGCTCCGAGAGCGCGAAACAGCCCAGGGCCTTGCCCGCCGCCAGCCGTGGCAGCCAGCGCTTCTTCTGCGCGTCGGTCCCGAAGCCCAGGATGGGATCGCAGACCAGCGAGTTCTGCACCGACATGATGACGCCGGTCGACGCGCACGCGCGCGAGATCTCCTCCAGCGCCAGCGCGTAGCTGACTGTGTCCATGCCGGACCCGCCGAAGTCCTCGGGCACCGCCACACCCAGCAGGCCCATCTCGCCCATCCGGGCGACGATCTCCTTGGGGAAACGGTGCTCGCGATCGATCTGGGCCGCCGCGGGCAAGATCTCCTTGGTGGCCAGCTCCCGCGCGGTGTCGCGCAGGAGGGTCTGTTCGGCTGTCAGCTCGAGATCCATGCAGCTTCTATCTTACCTCGACTGCCGCGCCCGTCGTGGCTTCAGCGTCCACGGAAGATCGGCGCCCGTTTTTCCGTGAAGGCCGCCATCCCCTCGCGTTGATCTTCGCTGGCAAACAAACCGGCGAACAGCTGCCGTTCCAGCTCGTGCGCCGCCGCCAGCGGAATGTCGGCGCCACGCCGCAGGGCGCGTTTGGCGTCGGCCACCGCCAGCGGTCCCTTGTTGGCGATCACCGCCGCGGCGGCGCGCGTGCGCGGCAGCAGCTCGGCCGGCTCGAAGACACGGTTCACGAGGCCAATGCGCAGGGCCTCCTCGGCGCTGATGAGCTCACCGGTGTAGATAAGCTCGCGGGCGCGCGCGATGCCGATCCGCCGCGGCAGCCGCTGCGTCCCTCCGAAACCGGGGATGACGCCCAGGTTCACCTCCGGCTGGCCGAACTTCGCCGTCCGCGCCGCGTAGATGAAGTCGCAGGCCAG
Organism: Polyangia bacterium; assembly: GCA_035696485.1. Taxonomy (GTDB): domain Bacteria; phylum Myxococcota_A; class Polyangia; order Fen-1088; family Fen-1088; genus DASRQT01. The sequence continues at coordinate 14,379 of DASRQT010000436.1, forward strand.
GGCCAGCTCGCAGCCTCCCCCCAGCGCGAAGCCGTTGACTGCCGCGATCACCGGGACCGACAGCGCCTCGAGGGCATCGCCGAGAGCGTGTCCCAGCTCCGCAAAATCGCGCGCCTGCCGCTGCGTCAGCTGCGCCATCGCGGTGATGTCAGCGCCGGCGACGAACGCCTTGTCACCGGCGCCGGTCAGGATCAGGCAGCGCAGCCCCGACGACAAGGCCGCTCCGGACAGCGCCTCCGACAGCGCGCGCAAGGTGGCGGCGTCCAGCGCGTTCAGCGCCCTGGGCCGGTTCACGGTCAGCGTCGTGACACCGCCGTCGCTGTCGATCAGGACCCGCGGCTCGTCGGTCACCGCGAGTCCTCGGCGCGCCCGGGATCGCTCTTGCTGGCGGCGCCGTCGGGCGGATATTCGTAAAAGCCACGCCCGGTCTTGCGCCCCAGCCAGCCCGCGGCGACGTACTGCCGCAAGAGCGGGCACGGCCGATACTTCGGATCGCCGAGCTCGCGGTGCAACACCTCCAGGATCATCAGCGTGGTGTCGAGACCGATGAGATCCATCAGCGCGCACGGCCCCATGGGATGGTTGAGGCCCAGCTGGACGGCGACGTCGATGTCCTTCTCGACGGCGATGCCCTCGTACAGCGCGAAGCAGGCCTCGTTCAAGAGCGGCATCAGGATGCGGTTGACGACGAAGCCGGGGATGTCACGCGACAACACCGTGGTCTTGCCCAGGCGTTCGGCCAGCGCCCGCGTCACCGCGTACGTGGCGTCCGACGTCGGCAGGCCGCGGATGATCTCGACCAGCTTCATCAACGGCGGCGGGTTCATGAAGTGCATGCCGATCACGCGATCGGGCCGCGTCACGGCCCCGCCGATGGCGGTGATGCTGATCGACGAGGTGTTGGTCGCCAGGATCACGCCCGCGCGACAGCACTGGTCCAGCGCGCCGAAGATCTCGCGCTTGACGTCGAACCGTTCGGTCGCCGCCTCGACGACGAAATCAACCGCCTCCATGTCGCCGCCGTAGAGATCGGCCGGCCTGATACGCGCCATGGTCGCGTCGCGATCTTCGGGAGACAGCTTCTTTTTCTCGACCAGCTTGTCCAGCTGCGCCGCGATGGTGGCGCGCCCCTTGTCGGCGATGCCGCGCGCGCTGTCGACCAGCGTCACCTGCAGCCCGTGTTGCGCCGCCAGCTGCGCGATCCCACGCCCCATCTGGCCGGCCCCGACCACGCCCAAATGCTCGATCGGCGTCGGCGTCACGTCGACATCTCGACGGCCATCGCGATTCCCTCGCCGCCGCCGATACACAGGGAAGCGACCCCGCGGCGTTTGCCCCGCTCGCGCAGCGCCGACAACAGCGTCACCAGCACGCGCGCCCCACTGGCGCCGATCGGGTGGCCCAGCGCGACGGCCCCGCCCCACACGTTGACCCGCGACGGGTCCAACCCCAGCATCTTGTTGTTGATGAGCGAAACCACCGCGAACGCCTCATTGATCTCCCAGAGATCCACATCTGCGGCCTTCCAGCCAACTTTCTTCAGCAGGGTTTCGATCGCGCCGGCCGGCGCGGTCGTGAACCACTCCGGGGCCTGGGCGTGGCCCGCCGACCCAACGATGCGCGCGATCGGCTTCCAGCCGCGCGCCGCCGCCACGTCGGCCGCCGCCAACACCAGCGCCGCCGCCCCGTCGTTGATCGACGACGCGTTGCCGGCGGTGACCGTCCCTTCCTTCTGAAACGCAGGGCGCAAGCTGGGCAGTTTCTCGATGTCGCCGCGTTTTGGCTCTTCGTCATCGCTGATCACCCTGGGCGGACCCTTGCGCGAAGCCACCTCGACCGGAACGATCTCGGCGCGGAACTTCCCGTCGGCCTGCGCGCGCAGCGCGCGCCGGTAGGACTCGGCGGCGAAGTCGTCTTGATCCTTGCGCGTGATGCTCTTTTCCCGCGCGCACAGCTCAGCGCAGTCACCCATGTGGACGTTGCCGTAAGCGTCCCACAGCCCGTCCTGAATCACCGAATCGATCACCTGCGCATGCCCGAGGCGCAGCCCCTCGCGCGCCTTCGGCAAGAGGTACGGGGCATTGGTCATCGATTCCATGCCGCCGGCCACGACGGTGTCGTGTTCGCCGACGGCAATCGCATTGCGGCCCAGCACCACCGCCTCCAGCCCGGAGCCGCACATCTTGTTGACGGTCACGGCGCCCACCGACGGCGGAAGCCCGGCGGCGATGGACGCTTGCCGCGCCGGCGCCTGCCCGAGGCCTGCGGCCAGGACGCATCCCATGTAAACCTCGCCGACGGCATCGGCCGAAACCGCGGCCCGTTGCAGGGCGGCCTTGATGGCCGCCGCGCCCAGCTTGGGCGCTGAAAAACTGGCCAGGTCACCTTGAAATGAGCCGATGGGCGTGCGCGCCGCTCCAATGATCACCACGTCTCGCATGCGCCGAATGATAGCGCGTCAAGCCCGCGAAAGCGCTCAGGGACGGCGAGTCAAAGGTAGACTCTTAGCCTACATGTACTACAATCGCCTTCATGGCCCTATTGCTGCCCGGGGAATCGCGCAACCCACGCCTGCTGGAGGTCGTGGTGACCGTCGTCGCCGTGATTGGCCTTTGCGCGCTGGGATGCGCCTCGCCGGGCCGCACGCGTCGGATGCCGTCGGTGTTCCGGTCGATGCAGCACGACGGCCTGCGCGCGGCGCGACGCCGCCCCCCGATGCCCCAGGCCAACCGCGACGAGAGCGCAGCGGTGGTGGCGGCCAGCCTGCACAAGGCCGGCCTGCGCTTCGGCACCGACGGCAGCACCCGCGCGCTGTGGGGTTATTTGAGCACCACCCACGACGTCGTCTCGCCACCCCATACCCGCCCCGGTGACTTCGTCTTCTTCGACACCCGCGGGGGCGCCAACGCCGAGCCCGAATGTGCCGACCACGTCGGCGTGGTCCAGAAGGTCGACGCCAGCGGCCGCATCACCTTCGTCGAGGCGCGCGGCGGAACCATGCGTACCAGCTACGTCACGCCCTCACAGCCGCTGGCTCGCAGAGACAAGGACGGCCAGGGTGAGATTCTGAACAGCTTTTTGCGCTCGAAAAAGATCAGCGACCCGCCCGAAGCGCGCTACTTCGCCGGGGAGATGCTGTGCGGCATCGCGCGGGTGTCGTCGCGCTGATGCGCCCTCAATGACCAACGATGTTTGGACTTTCGCCAACTCTGTTGGCAATCTGGGCCCGTGGGCGCCGCGATCCCGCGGCCCGGCGATGGCCTTCGGCTTGCTATTCCCTTACTATTGAATCCCGTTGAATAGGGTTTGATTGGAAATAGGCAGTCCCTATAATCGCCGAGTTTCGGCCCCGCACCGCTAGCGCGTCACCGTTCCCCCAGGAGGTTCGATATGAAGGGTCTGTTGCCAGTTCGCTGGCGTCATGCACGCTGGGCCGTCGTCGCCGCCGCGCTTCCCCTGGTGTGGGCGTGTAACTCACGGCGACTGGTAGAGCCGAACCCTCGTCCGACACGGACCTTCGACAACGTCTTTCAGGAGACGGTCAACCGCGACGTCGACATCCTCTTCATGGTCGACAACTCCCAGTCCATGCAGCCTCTGCAGGGCAAGCTGGCGACCAACTTCCCAGCCTTCATGAACGTGCTCAAGACGCTGCCGGGCGGCCTGCCGAACGTGCACATCGGCATCGTGTCGTCGGATCTGGGCGCGGGCCGGGCTGACGGCGTCTCGATGTGCCGCCAGGGTGGCGACCAGGGCGCGTTCCAGACGGCGCCCCGTGCGCCCTGCATGACGTCAGGATTGATGCCCGGCCAGAGTTTCATCCAGTCGGTCAACGGTATGGCGAACTTCACCGGTGACATCGCCGACGTATTCACCTGCATGGCGCGCCTCGGCGACACCGGGTGCGGGTTCGAGCATCAGCTCGCCTCTGTGCTCAAGGCGCTGGAAGCGCCCAATATGGCCAATGGCTTCCTGCGACCGAACGCGTTCCTGTCCATCATCCTCATCACCAACGAGGACGACTGCTCGGCGCCGCCCGACTCCGATCTGTTCGACCCCAGCTCGCGCCTGGTTATGGACCCGCTGGGGCCGCTGGCTTCCTACCGGTGCAACGAATTCGGCCATCTTTGCAATGGCATGAAGCCACCGCGCATGGCCGCCGATCTGACGGCCGCCAACTGCACCTCGGCCGAGGATGGCCGGCTGTTGAGGGTCTCCGAGGCCATTGCCAGAACCAAGGCGCTCAAGATCGACCCGACCAAGATCCTGGTCGCCGCCATCACCGGTCCCGTTACGCCCTACATTGTAAAGATGACCCCCGCGAATGGGGCCGGCGGCATCATGGAGGATCAGCCCGGCATCGTGCATTCGTGCATGCTGAACAACGGCGAATACGCCGACCCGTCGATCCGGATCAAGGAGTGGGTCGACGCTTTCGGCAACAACGGCGTTTTCCTGCCGATCTGCGTCGACAGCTTCGCACCGGCGCTGGCCCGCATCGCCCAGGAGATCGGGAAGGTCATCGGCCCCAAGTGCGTCACCGGCAAGCTGGTCGACAACGACCTTGCCACCCCCGGCATCCAGCCAGACTGTCAGGTCGCCGATCGCGCTCCCAATGCCGGCGGCACCCTGATCGAAACGCCCGTCCCTGGGTGCGCCGATAACGGCAATACGCCGCCGTGCTGGGCGCTGGTCGACAGCCCCAACTGCGCAGGCTCGAAGCTGCTTCAGGTCAATCGCGGTGGCATGATGGCGCCGTCGGACTTGAACACGCGCGTCGAGTGCGCCATCTGTATTGCCGGCATCAACGACGACCGCTGCAAGTAGCGCCACTACCCGGTCCGACGCGCCTGGCGCCCAGGCACGTTAGACTGTAGCGATGTTCCCGCTATTTCGTGAGGGGGCTGGCGACAAGTCCCCTCTGTCTCTGTCGGGCGACGGGCGGGCGGTGTTGTGCCTCCACGGCGTCACTGGCACGCCCTATGAGGTCAGGCCCGTGGCCGAAGCGCTGGGGCGCGCCGGCTGCCGGGTGGAGGCGCCACTGCTGGCGGGACACGGGGGAACGCTGCGCGACCTGGCGGTCACGCGCTGGCCCGACTGGCTGCGAACCGCCGACGAGCACCTGCACGCGCTGGCCGCCGGTTCGGGCGGCAAACCGGTCGCCATCGTCGGGTTTTCGATGGGCGGGCTCCTGGCCCTGCGGCTGGCGCGCCTTTACCCCGCTTTGGTGTCGGCCCTGGTGATCATCGCGGCGCCGCTGCGCCTGCGGCGGTTTCAGGTGCGCGGGATCCGCGCGTTATGCGCGCTGCCGGTCGACTACCGGGCGTTCCCCAAGATCTGTGTCCCCAAGCTCAACGGGTCGGACATCTCGGACCCGGCCGTGCGCGCCCAGAATCCCGGCCTGCCGGCCTTCCCCCTGGCAGCGCTGGAGAGCCTGCTGGATCTCATGGACAACGTGCGCCCCGACCTGCCCAACATCCACGCCCCGACGCTGGTGATCCACGGACGCCAGGATCACACCGTGCCGATGGACGATTCGCTGGAGCTAACCGGTAGCCTGGGCTCCGACGTGATCGAACGCCTGTGGCTGGACAAGTCCTTCCACATCGTGACGCTGGACATCGAACGCTCGCTGGTCATCGACGCCATCTCGAAGTTCCTGGCCCGCCACGCGGGGTGGTGATCGATCCAGCTGGTTTGCGCCTACCGCGCTCCGTCATCACTGAGTTCCGCGCAGCCGGCCGTGCCGTCGGGATGGAAGGCTCCCCAGTATCGCAACAGCAACTGGCCGCCGGTATTGGATTGCGCCACGAATTCGTCAACCGTGCCCGACTGAAAGAACGACTGATCGTACTGGCGCTCGACCACAACGCGGTCGCCCTCCTCCACGTCAACGATGGCGGCATTGCTCGCGAATTTTTGCCGGACGACAAGATCGAGCGCGCTGGTCTCGGTGGATTGCGGGGCAGCCCCTCCCAGCTCAAACAGGGTGCAACCACCGCCCATCGGCTCCATCGACGGAAGCGCGAAGAGACGTTCGTTGAGCGCCACCTGCTCGCCCGAGCAGGCAACCGGAACGATAGCGATGAACGCGATCGCAAACCAAGGTGAGGTCGTCATTGGCGTCGCCCCCACTTTCTAACGACACGTGATGCGGTTTATTCCCGCGTCAGACGTCCCTTGCCACGTCGGCGATGAGCTGGCGCAAGAACCTGTGGGCGGGAGAGTGCTGGGTGCGTTCGTGCCAGACCTGACCGACGCTGCCGCGTGGCAGCGGTAGCGGCGGCGGCAAGACCCGCAGCGGGAGGTGGGTGACGAAGGTGTCGGCGACGCGGAGGCTGATGGCTGCGACGAAGTCGGTCTCGGCGACGATGGCGGGCACCATCAGAAAATGCGAGGTGCGCAGGCCAACCGTCCGCTGCAGGCCGAGCTTGTGGAGCGCGATGTCGACCACGCCGGGGCCGGTGGACTCTGACGTGACCAGGATGTGCTGCAGGGACGCGTAGGTCTTGAGGGTCAGGCGCTTGCCGACGCGCGGGTGGTCGCGGCGGATGATGCACACGAACCCGTCATCGAACAGCGTCTGCGTGTGGTGCGAGGGCGGGACTTCGGCGTAAAAGCCGATCTGCAGGTCGGCGTCACCGGTCTCGAGCAGCGTGCTGACGCGGTGCTGGGGATAGGCGCGCAGCTGCAGGCGCAGCCCGGGGGCGGTCCGGGCCAGCCGGGACAGCAGCCTGGGTAGCAGCACGAACTCGACGAAGTCGGTGGCGGCGATGACGAACGTGCGTTCGGCCGTGGCCGGATCGAACTCGGGCGGGGTCAGGGCGCCCTCCAGCGCGGCCAGCCCGGCCCGCAATGACACCGCCAGCGCCTGTGCGCGTTCGGTCGCGACCATGGTTCGGCCGCTGCGCACCAGCAGCGGATCGCCCAGGAGGCGCCGTAGCTGCGCCAGCGCATTGCTGACTGCCGGCTGCGAGAGGCCCACGCGCGCGGCGGCGCGGCTGACGTGTTTTTCGGCCAGCAGCGCGTCCAGGATCACCAGCAGGTTGAGGTTCAGGCCGGCCAGGTTGGGAGAAGGGTTGTTCACGATGGCGCCTATCTATTCACCATACGAATACTTTTCATACTATCAATCCATTTCTCAAATGTATTGGCCAGGCGCATCTTGCTTGGTGTCGGCCGCTTCAACCTCACCAAAGGCCGGCGAACCAACAAAGGAGCCTTCAATGTCAACCACAGCCGCCATCGCAAGCAACGTACAGGACGTCGCCACCGCCAGCGCTGCTTCCGGCGCTACTTCTTGGGATATCGACACCGCGCACACCAGCACCCTGTTCAGGGTGCGGCATCTCATGGTGTCGCACGTGCGCGGCCAGCTCGGGGCCGTCACCGGCAACCTGCAGCTCGACGAGCAGGACGCCTCGCGCTCGCGGGTCGACGTTCGCATCGACGCGCGCCAGCTCGACACGCGCGACGCCAAGCGGGACGAGCACCTGCGCAGCGCCGACTTCCTCGACGTCGCCCGCTACCCGGAGGTCGCGTTCCGATCGACATCGGTGCGCGCGGCCAGGGACGGCGGCCTGCAGGTCACCGGCGACCTCACCGTCCGCGACGTCACCCGACCGATCACGCTGGAGGTCGATCCGCTGTCTGCCCCGGTGTCCGACCCCTGGGGCAACGTCAAGCGCGGCGCCACCGCACGCGCCAGCCTGAACCGCAAGGACTTCGGCCTGGTCTGGAACGTGGGCCTCGAGACCGGCGGCGTCCTGGTCGGCGACAAGGTCGACATCGAGATCGAGGTCGAGCTGGTCAGGTCGCGCGCTTGATGGGGCCGGAGCCGAGCAGATCTCTCTCCGTCGGGCGGGTGCGCCTCAGCGTCAGCACGAAGCGGGTGTTGGCGGGGGTTGGGTCGTAGGTCAGGCGGCCACCGTGGGATTCGGCGATGCCCTTGGAGACGCTGAGGCCAAGCCCGGTCCCCTTGCCGATCTCCTTGGTGGTGAAGAACGGCTCCATGATGCGGGTCGCGACCTCCGGGGAGATCCCGGGCCCGCTGTCGACGACGGCGATCCGCACCTGACGTTCGTCCGCCTCGGCGCCGATGCGCACCCAGCGGGTCGGACGGTTCTCGACCGCGTCGTGCGCGTTGCCGAGCAGGTTCAGCAGGATCTGCGAGATCTGAACGCCGCGACAGTCGACGTAGAGATCTTCGGGGATGGGGCCCACCGACAGCTCAATAGAGTGCTGCGAAAATCGCTGCGCGCACAGCTCGACCGTGTCGCGCACGATCTGGCGGACGCTGCCCGGCTGCAGCGGATCCTGCTGGGCGTCGCGCGCGAACGAACGAAGCGCGTCGACGATCCCCTTGATGCGATGCACGATGGTCTCGATGTCGGTGGCGGCCTTGCTGACAGCGGCGGTGTCCAGCCGATCCTTGTCGATGAGGCGGCGAAGACCCTGCGCGCGCAGCAGGATCGCGGCCAGCGGGTTGTTGACCTCGTGCGCGATGTTACCGCTCATCTCGCCCAGCGCCGCCATCTTGGCGGAGTAGACCGAGGTCTGCCGGGTCAGCTCCAGCTCACGCTCGGCGCGCTGCCGCTCCTTGATGTCCTCGCGCAGCGCGCGTTCGGCGCGCGCATTGAGCAGGCTGGTCTGAAACAGCGTGAACAGCAGCCCGACCAGCGCGACAACCGCCGAATACCCGTGGTAGCTGGCCGACGAGAACCCCTCGGACGGGTTGCGAAGGGCGTGCACGGCGTCGAGGTGCGCAATTGACAGGCCCGCGATCGCCAGAGCCGCGCCGAACACCAGCGCAGCCGTCTCGGTGAGATCGAACAATGAAAACGGGATCGCGACCAGCGCCAGCAGCACCAGCTCGGCGCCCGAGTCATGCCCCAGGAAGATGGCGTTGCCGAGAACAATCAGGTTGGAGATGGTGATGCAGAGCAGGCGTGACGCGGTCAGATATCCGAGGCGGTTGACCAGGGGAAGGCCGAGGTACGCGAGGCCCCCGACGATGTCCTCGGCCAGCATCCAGCGCGGCGCCTCGGCGATGTCCCAGGGAATGCTGCCAAACATCACCACGGCGCCGAACAGCGACAGACCGTTGGTGAGGCGAATGCGTTTCCTGAGCCCGTCGGCGAGCGGGGCCGTGGTCACGTGCCCGGTCCCCTGATCGATCAGCCGTCCTAGAAATTGCGCAACCGGTCGCTCGCGGCGCATCCGATCCCCCCTGCGCCGGATCTGCCATTTTCTCGATGAAATGACCACAACAACAGGTCTTGTATTCGAGATAATCTCCCCCCGTCGTGAAGGATCTCATTCTTGCCATCGACCAGGGGACGACCGGCACGACGGTGCTGATCGTGGATCAGAACATGACGATGCGGGCCCGCGGGTATCGGGAGTTCGCGCAGATCTATCCGCGTCCGGGGGAGGTCGAGCACGACCCCGAGGCGATCTGGGATTCGGTCGCGGCGGCCATGGAGGAGGCGCTGGAGGACATCAACCCGGCGCGCATCGCCGCGATCGGCATCACCAACCAGCGCGAGACGACGCTGCTGTGGGAGCGCGAGACCGGCAAGCCGGTGGCCAACGCGATCGTCTGGCAGGATCGCCGGACTGCTGATATTTGCGCCGCGCTCAAGCAGCAGGGGCACGAGGAGCTGGTGCGCGCGCGTACCGGTTTAGTGCTGGATCCGTATTTTTCGGCGACCAAGATCAAGTGGCTGCTGGACAACGTCACCGGCCTGCGGGCGCGCGCCGAAAATGGCGATCTGGCGTTCGGCACCGTCGACAGCTTCCTGATCTGGCGACTGTCGGGAGGACGCGTGCACGCCACCGACGTCACCAACGCGTCGCGGACGCTGCTGTTTGACCTGCGCCAGCAGCGCTTTGCCGACGACCTGTGCCAGCTGTTCGGCGTGCCCCGCGCGATCCTCCCGGAGGTGCGCAGCTCCGCCGGCCTGGTGGCCGTGACACGCGGCATGCCGGGGCTGCCGGACGGCATCCCGATCTCGGGTGTGGCCGGGGACCAGCAGGCGGCGCTCTACGGGCAGGACTGCATCGTGCCCGGTGACGCCAAATGCACGTACGGCACCGGCGCGTTCCTGTTGATGAACGTCGGGCCGGAACCAACGCCGTCGCGCCACGGATTGCTGACCACCATGGCGTGGACGCTGGACGACGGGGCGGCCGGGGCCGAGAGCGCGTACGCGCTGGAAGGAAGCACGTTCGTCGCCGGCGCGCTGGTGCAGTGGTTGCGGGACGGCCTCGGCATCATCAGCAAGACGCCCGACGTGGAAGACCTGGCGCGCGGCGTGGCCGACTCGGGCGGGGTGACCATCGTGCCGGCGCTGGTCGGGCTGGGCGCGCCGCACTGGCGGCCGCAGGCGCGCGGGCTCATCACCGGAATCACGCGCGGGACAACACGGGCACACCTGGCGCGCGCGGCGCTGGAGGCGATCGCGCTGCAGAACGTCGACCTGGTCAAGGCGATGGTGGCCGACTCGGGCCTGGAGATCAACAGCCTGCGGGTCGACGGTGGCGCGTCGGCCAACAACCTGCTGCTGCAGATCCAGTCCGACCTGCTGGGGGTTCAGATCTTCCGGCCCGAGATGGTGGAGTCGACGGCGCTGGGGGCGGCCAAGCTGGCCGCGCGCGGGATCGGCCTTGCGCCCACCAACAGCGGCGGCCAGACCACGAAGATGACGATCTTTACGCCATCGATGCCGCCGGCCGTCCGCGACGAGATGGTCGCGCGCTGGCAGTCCGCCGTCGCCCGGGCGTAACGGCATGGATGACGGCGCCGAAAGTTCCGGCGGCGTGCCGAAAGTGCTTGATCGACAGCAGAGGTTCTTGCGAACGTTAATGCCCTATGTCAACGCCGCCGGTCTCGGAGAGGCCCCCTTTGACCGCGTGCGGCTTTTCGCACCCCGGCCGTCAACGTGAAGAGAACGAGGACTCGTTCGGTAGCTTCGTCGAGGAACGACTGTTCATCGTCGCCGACGGGATGGGCGGGCACAACGCGGGCGAGTTCGCCAGCCTCATGGCGGTCGATGCCCTGGAGACATTTTTCCGCAGCTACCACGTCGACCCCCGGCAAAGCTGGCCGCACCCGATCGACCGCACGCTGTCGCTGGGGGCGAACCTGCTGCGGGTGGGCATCAAGGTAGCCAACGACAGGGTCCGCGCCGCGGCGGCTGAGGACCGGGCGCGGGCGCGCATGGGATCGACGGTGGTAGCCATGGCGATCGGCGACGCGCAGCTGACCATCTCCCACGCCGGCGACAGCCGCGCCTATCGACTGCGCGGCGGCGAGCTCAAGCGCCTCACGCGTGATCACTCCATCCTGGAGGAGATGCTGGCGGCGCGGCCGGACATGGACGCGGCCGAGGTCGCGGCGTTCGCGCACCGGAACGTCGTGACCAAGTCGCTCGGCAGCAAGGAAGAGATTGAACCGACGCTGTACGTGAACACGCTGGCGCCGGGCGACGTCTACCTGCTGTGCAGCGACGGTCTGTGGACGATGGTGCCTGACGACAAGATCACGGCGATCCTGCGTTCGACCGGCGACATCGAGGCGGCCTGTCAGCTGCTGATCGACGCCGCCAACGAGGCCGGAGGACCCGACAACATCACGGCGGTCCTGGTGCGCGTCGGTTGATCGCGGACGCGCTGCGCGACAAGGCCGTCCTGGTGTGTGTGGGACCGGGCGGGGTCGGAAAGACGACGACCGCGGCGGCGCTGGGGGCGCTGGCGGCGCGGCAGGGTCGGCGCACGCTGGTGTGCACGATCGATCCGGCGCCGCGGCTGGCCGATGCGCTGGGCATGGGTCAGCTCTCGGGCGTGCCGCGACCGGTACCGCCTGCGGCCAGCCGGGCGCTGGGGATCACCAGCGATGGCCTGCTGTCGGCGGTGCGGCTCGACACCGAGCGCGCGTTCGCGGCGCTGGTCGAGGAGCAGGCGCCGGATCCCGAGATGCGCCGTCGCATCTTCGCCAACAGCATCTACCGGCAGATCACGACCAAGCTGTCCGGATCGCAGGAGTACGCGGCGACGCTGGCTCTGTATCAGCTGGTCAAGGACGGCGGTTGGGACATGATCGTGCTGGACACGCCGCCGACGGCGAACGCGCTGGATTTTCTGGAGGCGCCGCGCCGGATCGCGGCGGCGGTCTCGAGCCCTGCCCTGCAGTGGTTCGCGCGGCCGGTCGAGCGCGGCGGTCGGTTTTCGTTGCAGCGCCTGCGCTCCGGGAGCGCGCTGGTGTTGCGCCGCCTGGCGAAGTTCGTCGGCAGCCAGTTTCTCGATGATATCGGCGCGTTCCTGGTCGATTTCCAGGTCGTGCTGGGTGGTTTTCTGACCCGGGCCGAACAGATCGACCAGCTGCTGCGCAGTCGGGCGGTGTCCTTTCTGCTGGTGCTGGCGCCGGATCTGCCGGCCGTCGATGAAGCGCTGTATTTCCACCACCGCTTGCGCGATGCCGCCATTCCGCTGGGAGGATTCATCGCCAATCGCGTCCACGCGCAGCCTGGCCTGCGCGATCGAGCAGCGGTCGCCGAGCACCTGCGCGCGCAGGCGGTGCTGGCCACCGTGCCCGATGCCACCATTGAGGAGGCGGCCGATCGGCTGGCGTCGCAGGCGCGACAGGGACACGCGCTGTGGGAATCGGAGCGGCGCGAGCTGGGGCGGCTGGCGCACAGCGCGCCGGGCATCGCCATCATGGAAGTGCCGCTTCTGGATCACGACGTCGACAACGTGGCGGAGCTGCGGACCATCGGCGACCACCTGGCGGCGACGGCGCCGAGGCCGGGGGCGCTGCCGTAGCAACCGACGTAAGCGCGCGATCGGATCGGAATCTTCTTCCCTCGCCCCGTCAGGGAGAGGGGGCCGCCTTTCTCGAGCGGCGCGCTTGCCTCTAGCAAGGTTTTCCCTCTCCCAGGCCTCTCCCGCAAGCGGGAGAGGGTTCATCGGATCAGCGGCGGGGGCGCGGACGGGGCGGTGGTTTGGTGGGGGCGGGGGCGGGGGGTTTGAGCTTGGCTGGCGCCTGTGGGGGTCCCGGCACGCGCCACTGGGTCAACATCTGATCGAGAGCGGCGACGGCAGGCTCGGGCGCGCCCAGGAGCAAGGCGACACGATCCGCGCGGCGAGCCAGAGCGAACAGTTTGCCGTCGGCGTCACGAAATACGACAGGTGATGATGACTGCGGTTCGGTGTCTTGGCTGGGGGGCGTGGTGGGACTGGAAAGGGCGGCCAGAACCTCGGCGGCGGTGATCGCGAAGTCCTCGGCATCGGCGGCGGAGTCCCACACCGTCAGCCAGGCCAGCACGGCCTCGGTCGGCGTGGCGGCCTTGGAGGTCGCCGACGCGGCGCCAGCGGGGACGTACACCGCGATGCGATCGCCGGCCCAGCCTTCGGCGGCGCGCTCGGCGACCGCGGCGGATGTGCTGCGCGCCAACCACAGGCGCACCATCAGCTCGCCCAGCGTGTCGGTGCCGGCCAGGCGATGGCCGGGTGCCAGCGCGGGCAGGGGCGCCACCTCGATGATGACCGGCGGCTCACCCCTGTCGTATTTCTCCGGATGAAGGATCTGCTCGGTCGAATCGGGCGGGCGCGCCCAGATCGCGTCGATGGCTGTCCACGGCTGGCGGTTGCGCACCCGGCCGACAAACGCCAACCCCTCCACGGCCGGAAAGGCCAGCAGCTGCCGGACCAGCGGTGGCGGTGGCGGCGGGCCGGCGTCCGTGGCGGCGGCCGCGGGCGGCGCGGCGGCGGCCGCGACGCGCAGGCGCTGGACCAGGGCGCTCAATTCCCGCGCGGATAGCAGCGCACCCTTGGGATCAAACAGCTCCAGGGTCAGCGTCGCGGCGTCGCCTTCGATCAGCGCCTGGCGCGCGCGCCGGCGATCGCTGTTGCTCTCGCGGCCGGGGCGGGCACCATCATCGAGGCCCAGCACCCGCCGCAGACCGAACCGCTGGTCGCACAGCGCGTGGGCCAGCTCGTGCGCCAGCGCGATGCGCTGGTTCGGCAGGTCGATCCAGTTGGGCACGTACAGGCGGCGGGACAGCGGATCGTAGAAACTGCCCGGCTGTGCGCCGAGGGCGTCGGCGAGCAGCGGGCTGTAGCCGCTGCCGGCGGGCAGGAGGCCCAGTCGTGCCCCGATCAATCGGGTGGTCTCGCGCTCGGCCGGGAAATCATGCCTGGCGACGATGGCGTTCATCTCGGCACGCAGCTCCGCAGGCCCGAGCAGCTGGCGGGGCAACGCCCCGCGTGCAGGGATGCCGCGCAATTGCCCCAGCGACCGGAGCAGGATGTCGGCTTCGTCGCCCAGCACGGCGTCGGTGACAAGTGGTTCGGCGCTGACCGCCAGCAACGGGACCGCCATGGCGGCAATTCGCGCAAGAGCCACAGCCATCAGCGCGAGTTTGAGGTAAATACCGGGGTCGTTCAAATGACGCTGTCGGATCTTCCGGGCCCTTTGTCGCGCCTTCGCGCCCCCGACCGCCGAAGTGCGGTCGAGGTCGTGCGCGAAATTGCGCACCATCTGGGCGTCCCGGCGCAGGCGGGCCCGCGCGTCGTCGAGCTGTACGGCGCCATGGGATCGCTGGGACCAGCGCTGGCGGCGCGCCTGGCCACCCTGGGATCATCGGTGGCGGGCGACCGCGCCCGGCCACTGGTGTACGTGGTGGCGGACGAGGACGTCGCCGAGGCGCGGACCGGTGACCTGGGGTTCTTCCTGCCGGCGCCGGGCGGCGGCGACGATCCGCTGGCGCCACCGTCGGTGTTACAGCTGACCGCCCCCGACGCGTCTCCGTATGCCGAGATGCAGCCCGACCGCCGCAGCAACCTGGCGCGCATGGCCCTGCTCTTCAGGCTGTCGCAGGGGTTCACGCCGTCGGTGCTGGTGGCCTCGTCCTCGGCGCTGTTTCGCCGTGTGATCCCGCGCCGCGCGTTCGATGCGCTGTGCAACGTCATCACCACAAGATCGGTGCTGGATCGCGACGCCACGCTGCGGATGCTGCTGCGGGCGGGGTTCTCGCGCGCGGCGGTGGTCGAGGATCCGGGGACCTTCGCCGTCCGCGGCGCCGTCATCGACGTCTTTCCGCCGGTCTACAAGCACCCGATCCGCATCGAACTGTTCGGCGACGAGATCGAATCCATACGCCTGTACGACGCCGCGTCTCAGCGGACGCTGCGCCCGCTCGAGTCGGTGTACATCCACCCGGTGCGCGAGACCATCCGCACCGAGGGCTCGGATCCGCGCGCCAAGCTGCTGGCGGCCGCCGACGCCGCCACCTATCCGTCGTCGAAGACGCGCCTCTTGCTGGAGCAGATCGACGAGGGCGAGGTCTTCTTCGGAATCGAAGCGCTGGCGCCGGCCTTTCACGCCAGCATGGTCCCGTTCTTCGACTATCTGCCGCCCGATGCGCTGTTCGTGGTCGAGGAGCCGGAGGCCGTACTGGACGAGGCCCGGCGGCACGCGTCCAAGCTGCGCGAGACCGCCGCCAGCCGCCGCCACGAGCACAGGCTGGCCCTCCCCGCCGGCCAGTTCGTGCTGCTGGAAGACGACGCCCACGCGGCGCTGGAGGGGCAGAGGCGCGTCGAGCTGCGCGGCGTGGAAATCGAACGCAGCGCCGCAGCCGAGGCGGCGGGACCGCCGCGCGTGCGCCTGGTCTCCGAATCGAACGCCACCCTGCGCAGCGAGCTGCAGCGCGCGCGCGCCGACGCCGCCCGCGACGAGGACCTGGGCAAACCGCTGCGCGACCGCCTGCGGACATGGATAGGCGAAGGGCACCGGATCCGTCTGGTGGCGCCCAATCGAACTCACGCCGAACGTCTGGCCGCGCTGCTGGGCGCCTGGGGACATCCGGCCACGGTGGTCAAGGGCGGGGGCGCCGAGATCTTCGACCTCTTCGAGGGCGGCTCCGGCGCCGGGGCGCTGGCGATCCTGCACGGGCCGCTGGCGCACGGCTTTCGCCTGCCGGCCGACCGCCTGGTGCTGGTCGCCGAGGAGGAGATCTTCGGCCCGCGTTCGCACCGCGAGGCCCGCCCGGCCACCACGCCCGGCCTGGGCGAGCTGGGCGAGATCGCCGAGGGCGACGCGGTCGTCCACGACGAGCACGGCGTCGGCCGATATCGCGGCCTCAAGAAGCTCGAATTGCGCGGTGTGTTCCAGGACTTCATGCACCTGGAATACGACGGCGGTTCGGTCTACGTCCCGGTCTACCGCATCGGTCTGGTTCACCGCTACAGCGGCGGCGAATCCGACGACGTTCGCCTGGACAAGCTGGGCGGCAAGACCTGGCTGGAGAAACGCCGGCGCGTCTCGGCCGAGGCGCGCAAGGTGGCCGAAGAGCTGCTGCAGCTCTACGCGCAGCGCGCCGCGCTGGCCGGTCATGCTTTTCCCGCCCCCGACGTCGTGTTTCGCGAATTCGAGGAGACCTTCCCGTTCGACGAGACGCCCGACCAGGCCACCGCCATCGAGACCGTGCTGGACGACATGCAGAAGGGGGTCCCCATGGACCGCCTCATCTGCGGCGACGTCGGCTACGGCAAGACCGAGGTCGCGCTGCGGGCGGCCCTGCTGGCGGTCCTGGGCGGCAAGCAGGTGGCGGTGCTGGCGCCCACGACGGTACTGGCCGAACAGCACTTCGTGACCTTCTCCGAACGGCTGGGCGATTTCCCCGTGAAGGTGGCCGGCCTGTCCCGCTTCCGCGCCAAGCCAGAACAGCAAAAGACCGTCGCCGCGCTGGCCGACGGCAGCCTGGACATCGTGGTCGGGACGCATCGCATTCTGTCCAAGGACGTCCGCTTCAAGAACCTGGGCCTGGTGGTGATCGACGAGGAGCAGCGTTTCGGTGTCGCCCACAAGGAGCGCCTCAAGGAGCTGCGCACGCAGGTCGACGTGCTCACACTGACGGCGACACCGATACCCCGCACCCTGCAGATGGCCATGGGCGGGTTGCGTGAGATCTCGATCATCGCCACGCCGCCCGCCGATCGGCTGGCCATTCGCACCTTCGTCTGCCGTTTCGATCCCGAGATCCTGGGCGACGCCATCCGCAAGGAGCTGGCGCGCGGCGGGCAGGTCTTCTTCGTCCACAACCGCGTCGAGGACATCGGGCAATGGGCCGACAAGGTGCGCGAGCTGGCGCCGCCCGGCACGCGCATCGCCGTCGGTCACGGCCAGATGCCCGACGGCGAGCTGGAGAAGGTCATGGTCGACTTCGTCGACGGGCGACACGACATTCTTGTTTGCACGACCATCATCGAGTCGGGGCTGGACATCCCGCGCGCCAACACCATGATCGTCAACCGCGCCGATCGTTTTGGCCTGGCCCAGCTCTATCAGCTGCGCGGCCGCATCGGGCGCGCCGCCGAACGCGCGTTCTGTTACCTGGTGGTCCCCGAGGAGACGCGCATGACCGCGGAGGCCAAGCAGCGGCTGGCGGTCCTGCAGCGCTTCACCGAGCTGGGCGCCGGATTTCAGGTGGCGACGCACGATCTCGAGATCCGCGGCGCGGGCGAGCTGCTGGGGGAGAAGCAACACGGCGCGGTGGCCGCGGTCGGTTTCGAGACCTACGCGAAGATTCTGGAGGAGGCCGTGGCCGAGCTGCGCGGCCAGCCCATCAAGCGCGAGTTCGATCCCGAGATCACCGTCGACGTCCCCGCCTTCTTGCCCGACGACTACGTCCCCGACACCGGGCAGCGCCTGGACTTTTACCGGCGTCTGGCGCAGGCGCACGATGAGGACGACGTCCGCGGCACCCTCGCCGAACTGGAAGACCGCTACGGCCGCCTCCCCGACGAGGCGCAGCTTCTGGGCGAGGTCATGATCGACAAGACCCTCGTCCGCACCCTGGGCGCGCTGGCGTACGAGCTCGGCTCCATGCGCCTGGTCCTGGCCCTGGGCAGCGACACGCGCCTCGACCCGGCGCGCGTCCTCAAGCTGGTGCAGACCCGCGGCAGCCGCTGGAAACTTGGCCCCGACATGCGACTTTCCTACAGTTTCACCGAGCACGAACGCGCCGACCGCCTGGGCGCGGCGCGCGCCCGGCTGCTGGACGTCAAGGCCTGCCTGGTGGCGTGAAAAAAGTCAGGAATTGGGTACCATCACGCCATGTATACGCTGTTACATCTCGGTGCGTTGACGTTGACCGTACTGGTCTTGTCCTGGCTCCTTCCTGGCGTTCGCATCAAGAGCATCGCCACCGCCGTGCTGGTCGCGGTCGTCTTCAGCGTCCTGAATTTTTTCCTGGGCTGGCTGATCCAGGCGGTGCTGTTCGTTCCGGCGGTGCTGACGCTGGGGATTCTGTTCCTCTTCATCCCGTTCATCGTCAACCTCGTCCTGCTGTGGCTGACCGACAAGTTGCTCAAGGGGTTCGAGGTCGAGACCGCCGGCGGGCTGCTGCTGTCCTCCGCGGTCATCACGCTGGTCAACGCCGTCTTCTACTGGGCCATGCACGCCCAGGCCCTGACCAATTCCCCCGGCCCGACACGCTGGGTTTGACTCGACCGTAACGCCGGTCGTCAGTCACGCCTTCGGCGTCTTGCATTGCACGGCCGCAGCAGTGGGCGTTGCACAGCGGCCTCGGGTGTGTAATCTCTGCGGAATGCTAACGCCTGCCCGACACTATTGCCCCCGCCATGGGCGTCCCCCGCAATGGGCCCCCCTACTTCTGCTCGCCGGCACGGCCGCCCTGGCGCTCGGAGCCTGCAAATCGAACAAGAGCAAACCCGTCCAGGACAACTCGGATCTGTCACAGACAGTCGCAAAGGTAGACGACGCTGTGATCACCGTGGGGGACGTTCAGGAACGCATCAACAAGCAGTCCCCCTTCATCAGGGCGCGGTACACGACCGTCGACAAGAAGAAAGAGTTCCTGGACAACCTGATTCGCTTCGAGGTCATGGCCAAGGAGGCTCAGAAGCGCGGCTATGACAAGGATCCCGAGGTGATCCGGGTCATGAAGCAGCAGATGATCTCGAAGTTCCTGCAGAAGGACTTCGAATCCAAGTTGAAGGTCGAGGACGTGCCGGACCCCGAGGTCGAGAAGTACTACAACGCCCATCCCGAAGAGTTCAACCAGAAGGACCAGGTGCGGGTCAGCCAGATCGTCGTGAAGGAGAAGTCGAAGGCCGACAAGATCGCGGCCGAGGCGCGCGCGCTACCCAAGGACGCGGCCGCCGACCAGAAGGCGTTCCGCGACATGGTCACCAAGTACTCCGAGGACGAGGACTCCAAGCCGCGCGGCGGCGATCTGACGTTCTTTGACAAGGACACCCCCCTTTATCCCAAGCCGATCGTCGAGGCGTCGTTCGCGCTGAAGGAGGTTGGGGACGTGTCGGCGCCGATCAAGACCGACAAGGGTTTTCACATCCTCAAGCTCACCCAGAAGCGCCCCGGGTTCAGCCGGCCGCTGGCGGAGGTCAAGCGGCAGATCCAGCAGCGGCTGTTCCGCGATCTGCGGACCAAGGCGCTGGACGATTTTTACGCCGAGATGAAGAAGAAGACGACCATCGAGGTCCAGGAGGACAAGCTGGCCAAGGTGGTCATCGACAGCGGCCTCGGCAACGACAAGGGGCCGGGCATGATGGGAATGGATCATCCCGGCATGAGCCCCGGTGGCGCCGTCCCGAAGGCCGCGATCGAGGTTCCGACGCCGCCGCGCAAGACCACGCCGCCGCCGCCGCGACCGTAGGAGATTGCCCCGCCGATGAAAAATCGCACCACCGCCGCCACCCTGGGCCTGTCCGTGGCCGCCGTGCTGTGCGGCTCCGTCCCGGCCGAGGGACGCGTCGTCGAGAAGATCGCGGCGGTCGTGGGTGACAGCGTCATCCTGGCCAGCGAGGTCGAGGAGAAGGCGGCGCCGATGCTGGCCGACGTCGCGCGCCTGCCGGAACCGGGCAAGCGCGAGACGCGGGCGGCGGCGCTGCGCCACGAGGTGCTGGAACGCCTGATCGACGACGAGCTGATCCTGCAACAGGCCGTCGATCTGAAGCTGACCATCACCAGCGAACAGGTCGATTCGTCCATCGCCGAGATCAAGCGACAGAACAACATCGACGACGATCAGCTGCGCGAGGCCCTGAAGGCGCAGGGAATGAGCATGCCGAGCTACCGCGCCGACCTCAAACGGCAGCTGCTGCGCTTTCGCGTCATCAACATCGCCGTCGGGTCGCGGGTCACCATCTCGGACGAAGACGTCAAGAGCTACTACGACCGGCACATGAAGACCGGATCCAACACGCAGGTGCGGGCCAGCCACATCTTCATCGCGATCCCGGAGAACGCAGACCCCAGCGTCGTCGCCGACAAGCAGGCGCAGGCCAACAAGGTGCTGGCGCGCGCCAAAGCCGGGGAAGACTTCGCCAAGATGGCCAAGGAGCTGTCCGACGATCCGGCCACGCGCGGCGAAGGCGGCGACCTTGGCTTTTTCGGCAAGGACATGCTGCCCAAGGCGATCGAGGAGATGGTGTTCGCGATGAAGGTCGGTGAGATCCGCGGGCCCGTGCGCGCCGACCGAGGTTTTCACGTCATCAAGCTGGTCGATCGGCGGACCAAGGACGCCAAGCCTCTGGATGAGGTCAGGGATGACGTGCGCATGCAGCTCCGCCAGAAGGAGATGGAGCGCCAGACCAAGTCGTACCTGACCGAGCTGCGCAAGAAGACGCTGGTCGACATCCGTTACTAGCGGCGGTGCTCCCGGTACATGCGCTGGGCAAAATCCCCTGCGGGTGTCTGCCGGAACGATTCGATGATACGGACCATCTCGGCCGGCAGCTCTGCGAGGCGAGGCATCGGCACGCCGTAGCCGTCGGGAAAGATCATGGGCATCGATAGCGATGCGAAGGTGAGGTCGGCGGCTGAAAAGCGCCCGCCCACAAGATAGGCCCGCCCGTCTTTCAAAAGATCGTTCACTTGCCCGAAGACGTCCTGGATACGCTGATGAGACCGGGCCGCCGACTGCGGGTTGATCCGGTACAGCCTGCCAATCAGCCGACGCATGAACGGGAGCAGGACCGGCAACGCCGCGCCCGCCACCCGGCCCACCGTCAGACGAAGCGTGCGGACCGTGGCCTCGTTGTCAGGAAGCAAATGAAAGTACGCCCACCGGCGCGTCGCCGGTCCCAGTTTGTCGTCGAACAGGTCTTCAAGCCGTTCGACCTCCTTGCGCGCCTCGGGATCG
>DASRQT010000437.1:0-3847 GCA_035696485.1 Polyangia bacterium
GGCGGCGCGGCGGGGGCGGACGGCGGCGCGGCGGGGGCGGACGGCGGCGCGGCGGGGGCGGACGGCGGCACGGCGGGCGCGGACGGCGGCATGACCTGCAGCCCTGGCTGCGGCGCGGGATCGATCTGCGTGGGAACCGGCACCGAAGGCGGCGCGATCAAAGTAGCCAACGACGCCGGCGTCTGCCCCTCGGGAACTCACGCCACGGGCATTGGCAGCCTCTGCACGAACGATCTCAGCTACGCCTGCATGCCGATCCCGTCCGGCTGCAACGGGACGGTTACCTGCGCGTGCGCTTCCTCCCTCTGCGCGGCCTCGCACATCTGCCGAGGCCCGTCGGACGGCGTGCTCACCTGCGTCCAACAGGTCCCGTAGTGGCGGGCGACATCGTGATGAGGTCCGTCACTGGCCAAGTGGGGGACGGGACCGACCCGCCAGCGACACCAGAATCTGAGAGGAAAGATAAGTCCGGGTAATGCTTCAGTGCGGTCGGGGAGAGTCGAACTCCCACAATCTTACGATCACCAGAACCTGAATCTGGCGCGTCTACCAGTTCCGCCACGACCGCTCGTGGTTTCAGCTACTTAGAATATGTTTGCTTTCTCAGTTGGGGCCGGGGATAGCGTGCGAAAAAATCGCCGCGCGCCAGCGTTATTGCACTAGTCTGGCGATACGGTCAATGGCGGCGTTGGCTACCGGCGGCACGGCCTGCCCAGTGTTCCGTCGTCGTGCTCTGAGTTCCGGTCGACGTGTTGCATCCGTAAACGACCGGGGTGTTGACGGCCCTCGAAGGTGCGGTCACGCTCCAGGCTCTAGCTCGTCGAGGAGCTTGACGATGAAACGATCCTGGCCCGCCTCCCCGAACGCGCCGCCCGTGTGGTTCCTTGCCGGCGCGACCGTCCTGGCGCTGGCCGCCGCGCTCGGCTGCGGCTCGCGGAAGCCCGGTGCCGGATCCGCGACCGGCGTGGGAACCGGTGTCGCGGGCAGCTTCGGCACCGGATCGGGCGGCGACGGGCCCGACGCGGCGACGACTGGAGCGGCCGGGCAAGCTGGGTCGATGGGCGCCGCCGGGCAGTCCGGCGCCGACGGCGCTCCCGCCACCGGCATGGTTGACCCGGGCAGCGCCGTCTCGCCCAAGGTGCCGCCGGCGCGCACGGCGGCGCTGACCGCGCTGCAGTCGCAGCTCGATCAGGGCGCGCCCACCGACGCGGCCTCGTTCGCCGCGCGCTGGAAGCCGTCGTACGCAGCTTCGCTCGGCTACGACCCGCTCAAGGCGCTCCGCCTCGACGCCGTCCAGGCGTCGCACCTCAAGCTAAACGACGGCGAGCTCGCCCTGCTGGGCAAGAACGGCTTCGTGACCACCGCGCGCCAGGCCTTCCCGTCCTTCTTCTACGGGTACAAGGCGGTCTACGCGGACGATCTGCCGGTCTTCATCTCGGCCGATTCGATTCTCCATACGGTCCACCGCTCGTACGACGCGATCCTCAAGGTCGCGGAGAACGCCTCCCTGCTCCCTGACCTGCGCAGCCTCCTCGAGGGCATGCACGGCGAGCTGGCGGCCGGCGGCGCGGCCGGGCTGCCCGCGACGGCCCGCCGGGACGCGGACCTCTACCTGAGCGTGGCGCGCCGGCTGCTGCGACCGACGGTCGAGTACTTGTCGCAGGGTCAGCCACTGCCCGTGCCGGTGGCGGGCGCGTCGGCCGCGCAGGTGGACGACATCGTGGCGCACGCGATCGCAGCCGAGGGCTTGCGAAAGGAGCCGCTGTTCGGCGATCCGGGCCGCACGGTGGACTATTCGCAGTTCAAGCCGCGGGGCCACTACGTGGGCGACCCATTCTTCGAGGCCTACTTCCGCGCGATGATCTGGCTCGGCCGCACCGACCTGCGGTTCATCTGGCACGACTTCAGCGGCCAGCCGCACTTCGTGCGCCGCCAGTTCGAGGCCGCCGTGGCGCTGGCGTCGCTTCTGGACGAGGCGCGCCGGAGCACCTGGCGCGGCATGGACGACCTCCTGCGTGGGTTTGTCGGCGAGTCCGACAACATGACGGTGCTCGACCTGGAGACGCTGCGCACGACCCTCGGCGCCGCCACGCCCGCCGAGCTCGTCAAGCGAAGCGATGGCGAGCTCGCGCAGGCCCTGACCGATGGTGGCTTCGGGATCCAGCGCATCGCCAGCCAGATCCTGTTCGTTCCGCCTGACGGGTTGAACGCGCCGCTCGATCGCGTCTTCCTGCTGTTCGGCCAGCGGTACATCCTGGATTCGGAGGTGCTGTCGAGCGTGGTGTTCGACCGCGTGCTCCCCGCCGGCGGGCCGCAGCGCTTGCTGCCCGATCCGCTGGACATCGCCTTCGCGGCGATGGGCAACACCCACGCCGCGCCGCTGCTGGCCGGCGATCTGGCGAAGTACAAGAACTACCCCGCGGCCCTGCACCGGGCGCGCCTGCTGGCGGACGCACACGAGCCGGCGTTCTGGGACGGGAGCCTCTACCACGACTGGCTGGGGGCGCTGCGCGCAATGTCGCCGGCCACAGATCTGGCCGCGGCGACGATGGGCCTGCCGGCGGTTGCCCGCACCGAGGCCTGGTCGCGGCGCGTGCTCAACACGCAGCTCGCCTCGTGGGCCGAGCTGCGCCACGACACGCTGCTTTACGCCAAGCAGTCGTACTCGGGCTTCCCGGTGTGCGAGTACCCCGATGCTTACGTCGATCCCTACCCCGAGCTCTGGGCGGCGCTGGGGCGCTACGCGGCGCGCGGGACGGCCCTCGTGCGCCAGCTCCCCGACGCCTACCGCACGCAGGCGGCGAGCTACTTCGCGAACCTCGGTACGGTGGCGGCCCGCCTCGAGGACATGGCGCGGCGGCAGCTCACTGGACAGCCCTTTTCGGTCGATCAGCTGGCGTGGGTCAACGAGGTGGTCACGCTCAAGACCGTGCAGGTCGGCTGCACGACCCGGGAGGTCCCGGAGGGCTGGTACGTCAACCTGTTCTTCAACGCGGGCGACGTCACCCAGACCGCGCCCACGATCGCCGATGTCCACACCAATCCGGTCGACGCCCAGGTGCTGCACGCGGCCACCGGCGTCCCGCGCCTGATGGTCATGACGGCCGAGACCTGCCTGGGCCCGCGGGCCTACGTGGGCCTCGCCTCGTCCTACTTCGAAAAGGTCACCACCGGATTCCAGCGCCTCACCGACGAGGAGTGGACGACCGCCCTGCAAGCCCAGCCCGACGAGATCCGCTGGATGAAGGATCAGCTCGGTCACTGAGGAGCGAGGTGCTGTTTAGCGCACTCAGAGCCCCCAGAGGTCCAGAAAACGCCAGCCGAGGAACAGCCCCACGCGGAATCGATCGGAGACCACAGGGTAAAGGCCGCTGGCGCTATTCGTGGCCCATTTGCACGCGTTGTTGCCCGCGCAATCATCCGGCCAATAGGTCGCGCTGATGCCGGCGGTCAGGCGCTGGAAGAAGGTCAGACGCAGGCGCGCCGTCGGTCCGACGCGCCACAAGAGCGCGTGCTCCGGAATCAGAAACGGGAACCACGGATGGTTGCGCGTGACCACACGACCATCGGCGCCAACCGCTGCCGAGAGCTGCCAGCGCCCGGACGGTGGCTCGTCGTGACTGCCAAAGGCCCACTCCTTGCCGAACAGGAGACCAGCCGCCGATTGCATGACCCACGTGGTGCCGACACCCGCCGCCATGTCGAGCTGCCGCACCGTCCATGGCTCGATGCCCAGCATGACCTCGGAGTGATATCCGTTCTGCGTCGATAGCAGCAATGACGTGCCCAGTCCGGCACCGTTCAGGGTCGTGTCGACCTCCAGCATGGCGGGCGACGTTCGGTAACG
>DASRQT010000438.1:0-5694 GCA_035696485.1 Polyangia bacterium
GCGCCTGCCGGCGGTCCTGACCGTCGATCTACGCATCATCGGCAAGAAGGCCGTGCGCAACGAGGGGCTGGCCCCCGCCGACGCCGAGTGGGAAGAGACGCAGCGCTACGCCTCGCTCAAGGGGATCATGGCGGCCAAAAAGAAGGAGATCCGCGACGTGGCCGTGGCCGACCTGGGGGTCTCGCCCGCGCCGCTGATGAAGGTCGTGTCCTACCAGGCGCCGCCCACGCGCAAGGCCGGCGTGAAGGTGGCCTCGGTCGAGGAGCTGGTCGCGAAACTCCACAACGAAGCGAAGGCGATCTGATGCCCGGCGTGGTGGTGTTCTGCGAGACGACCGACAAGGGCATCCGTTCGGCCTCGCTGCCGGCGCTGACGGCCGCGGCCCGGCTGGCCGAGTTTCACAAGGGCCCCGTGACGGCGGTGGTGATCGGTTCAGGGATTGGCGCCGCCGCCGCCGACGCCGCCAGGTACGCTGCCAAGGTGCTGGCCTACGACGACGCCAAGCTCGGCGCGCCGCTGGCCGAGACCTACGCGCCCTTGCTGGCCGACGCGGTCAAGCGCGCGGGCGCCGGGGCGCTGCTGGGCACGGCCACCTCCAGCGGCAAGGACATCCTGCCGCGCGCGGCGGCGCTGCTGGGCGCCGGCATGGCGTCCGACATCATGGCGGTCGCCGGGGCCAACCGATTTCGCCGCCCGGCCTACGCCGGCAACGCCCTGGAAGAGGTCGAGCTGGGCGGCGCCATCGTCGTCGCCAGCGTGCGCCAGACCGAGTTCCCGGCGGCGGCGCCGGCCGCGACCGCCGGCCAGGTTGAAAACGCGCCTGCCGGCACCGTGGACGCCCTGGGCGCCGAGGTGATCGGCCTGCACGCGACCAAGAGCGCCCGCCCCGACCTGGGCGAGGCCAAGGTGGTGGTCTCGGGCGGCCGCGGGATGAAGGCCGGCGAGAACTTCAAGATCCTCGAACAGCTGACCGACCTGCTGGGCGGGGCCCTGGGCGCCAGCCGCGCCGCCTGCGACGCCGGCATGGTGCCGAACGATCTGCAGGTCGGCCAGACCGGCAAGGTGGTCGCGCCCCAGCTTTACATCGCGGTCGCGATTTCAGGCGCAATCCAGCACCTGGCCGGGATGAAGGGCTCGAAGGTGATCGTCGCGATCAACAAGGACGGGGAGGCGCCCATCTTCCAGGTCGCCGACTACGGCCTGGTCGCCACCTGGGAGACCGCGATACCGGCGCTGATCGCCGAGGTCAAGAAGCTGAAGGCCAGCGGCTAGGCGCGCGCCGTCGGGCGTCGGGCGTCGGGCAGAGGAGACGAGAGCTGCCGTTCGCGCAATCACCACACGCCGGCCGCCTCCACTACGCCGAACGCGGCGAGCGGCGGGACGGCGCGGCGCCGGTTTTGATGATCCACGGTGCGGGCGCGTCGTCCGCTATTTGGATGATGGTATTGGCGCGTCTGGGGCGGGTCACGCGGGCGGTGGCGATCGATCTACCGGGGCATGGGCCGTCGCCGCAGGGGGACGGTGGTGCGCTGTCGATCGAGCGCTATCGGGACGCGAGCGGCCTGCTGGCGGCGGCGTTGTGCCTGGGACCGTCGCTGCTGGTGGGGCATTCCATGGGGGCTCTGGTGGCGGTGGAGGCGGCGCTGGCCTGGCCGGACAAGGTGACGGGCTTGGTGCTGTGCGGGGCGGCGCCGCGGCTGCCGGTCAGCGACGAATTGCTGCGGGTGGTTCGGGATGACTACGCGCGGTTTCCGGCGTGGATCGCGGAGCGGGCGCTGTCGCCGGGGACGAAGGCGGCGGTCCGTCGCGGGTTCGTGGCGGCGGGAACGGCGGCGGCGCGGGAGACGACGTTGGCGGACTATGAATCCGTAGCGGCTGCGGACCTTTCTTCACGCCTGGGCGAGCTGCGCTGCCCGATCGTCTGGTTGGATGGCGCGGACGACCGGGTGGTGGCGCCGGTGGCGGGGCGGCCGGGAGAGATCGTCACGCTGGCGGGCGTCGGGCACCTGACGCCGATCGAAGCGCCGGCGGTGGTGGCGGAGGCGGCAGCGCGGCTGTTGCGCGTGTCCGCGGACTAGTGGAGAGGACCGTCGGCGGTGGGCCCCTGACCTAGGTCGACCGCATAAATAGACGTCGAGTCATGGCGCCGAAACCGAACCCCTTCGCGCTGCATGGAGGCACCCGGTGCCAATTTCCTCAGATCGCGCAACGACCAGACATCGGCACGTGGGTTATAGGATGGTTGTTCCACCAGGAAGTCGATGTGACGGTGCTTGATGTAACCGATATGGTCCACCTGGCCATTGCGTACGTAGTCAAGCAGCACTGGGTCAACTCGGCCGTCGAGGGAGCGAATCACAAAACGCTCGTCGACCTGGTAGCGAATCTGAACCGATTCGCACCCGAGAGAAACTGGGAGGGAACGGGTTTCCCCAAGTCTGGCCAAAAGAGCATCGCTGTACGCGTGCCGCTGCGCGGGAGCTCGCATGGCCTCCAGCAGACTCTCTCGTGGATTGGTCTGCCAGCGGTATCCCGCTTCGACGACGTAGACGCACGCCAGAAGGGCCGCTCCGCTCAGCAGCCAACGATCGCGACGGTTGCGACGCTTGACGTCCCCACCCAGGGTCGCGGCGCACACTGACTGCGCGCCAATCGCTGCGATGACGATCATCATCGGCATCACAAAAAGGACATAGCGCGCGAGATGCGCCGAACCCAACACGACGCTGTACGCGACGAAGAACACCCAGAACGAAGCCATCGCGAACAGAACAATCGGATCGCGCGATCGCGAGACGACCACCCGATGGCAGCCGATCAGGAAGAAGATGGTGATCGGTAGATAGGCCAGCAGTCGCAGCGAAAACCCTGGATAGAATGCGAAGAAGTCCCCGCCCCAGCGACGGGAGGCCATGATGGTCACGCGTGATAGAGCCGACGTCGGGATCCAGTGCCCGGTAAACCTCCAATGGAAAAGCAGTACTCCGCCCGCAAGAACCAACAAAACCAGGATTCCCAAGATGCGTGCTACGGAAAAGGCGGGCCGCCCCCGGCTTAACCGGACCAGGTGAGCGATGGTCGCGACAACAAACCCTTCCGGGCGCAACCAGCACCCAATCCCCAGCAGCGTTCCCAGAACCACCTCCGTCAGCAGCACCCGTTGGCCGTTGGCTGATTCGTCCAATCTCCCGGAGTCAAACCACTGCCAACGGGTGGCGCCCACAAGCCAGCCCCAAAGAACAGCAGCGAACAGCCCGTTCTCCATCCCGACGTTTGCGTTGTAGGCAGACCCGGGCATCAGAGCCGTGACCAACAAAACCGCGAATGCCCAGCGCTTATCGCGGGTCACGATCGCGGCGATACGGTAGACGAACCAGCAGAAGACGTACCAGGCCGCCAGGTTGAGCAGCTTGACGGCGATTGGCACCACGGTGATGGGCAGGGCACGAAATAACAGGGCCAGCACCAGCATGTACCCTGGGCTAGTCACCCCTGGCGTGATCTCACCCGGGTTGAATTCGAAGAAACGACCGCGCGCCGCGGCCTCAGCGAATACCAGGTGGACTTGCGCGTCGCCCGCGAAATGCAGGCAATAGAGCAGTGGGTGGGCCACGATAGCGGCAAGGCCTGCCGCGCGGAGGAGCTTCGAATTCATCGGCGTCCCGTTCATCGATGAATTCGGATGGCCAGTCAACCGTGAACGGGACCATCGTCATGGCCAGCGTAGGCAGACCGGGTTCATTTCGCAGCGCCGGCGCCTCGTCGGCCGAGGGGGGCGTCAGCGTGGCCCGACGAGGTGTCGGCTTGCCCGGTCCCACGTGGCCACTCCCCTGGAAAAAGTCTCCACCCGCCTCCTGTAGGACACGCCACCGATAAATCTGGCTTCGAGCCGACAACGCGACTAAGATTTTCCAGCTTTTTCCTCAGAAACATAGAAGTAGCGATCCTTGCCAGACATACCGCCGGAGGCCTCAATGGTACGGGCAGCGCGCCTTGGAATTGCTTCGATTTCGACTATCACGTTGCTGTTCGGCGTTTTTGCGGGTTGCGGGGACGACAGTCCCGCGGCCACGACGAAGACCGACGCGCCGATCGACACGAACGGCGGTGACGTGAAGGTCGACGTTCCGGATGCCGGCGACACCGGGATGGACGCCCCGGTGATCTGCCCGACCGGCACCTTCGTCAAGCCGCTGGCCGATGCCATGCTGACCGCAGCCGACGACAAGGACGGCGACTCCTGCGTGAACGGATTCCAGTACGACGTCACGATCGCGACCAACGCGCCGGCCGGAACCAGCGCTACGCTGTTCGCCAACGCCACCCAGGTGGGTATGGCCCAGATGGTGACCGGGGCGACCGTCACCTTCGCGGGTGCGACGTTGAATGCGCAGGGTCCGGTGGAACTGACCGTTCAGTTCGGGACGGACGACACGTGCAAGGTCAAGGCGAGCGTGATGGTCAACTGCATGGTCCCGACCTGCAACGTGACCGCGCCAGTGATCTCGGCGATGCACCCCAAGTTGAATGGGGTCGCGGAGGTGGCGGGCGGCGATCGCGCCAGCTCGGCGGGCTCACCCTATCAAGTTTCCTTCGAGGTCACGACCAACATCGAGGACGGCCGTCCTGTCTCCCTGCGCGTCGCCCAGGCAGCAAACCCGAACTCATTCACGACGGTAAACGCCAACGCGCTGGCGGGGAAGGCGTCGGTCGCCGGCGTCACCCTCGTGCCGGACGGAGACTTCACCGTGCAGGCCACCTGCACAAACGCCGCAGGCGTCGCCGGAAAATCGACCATCGGGACGTACCCGGTCGACACCACCGCGCCCGATTTGACGGTCACCGAGCCCGTCAATGGAAAACACTTCAATCCCACCGACCTCACCAACGGCGCGTTCAAGGTGTGCGGCGCGACGATGGCGGCTGACGCCAAGGATCTGCCGGCAACGCTGGGCGCTGCACAGAACAATTTCCAGGTTGGAGTCGGCATGCAGACCGACTCCATCCACGCCCCCATGCCCGCCGCCGGCATCGTCTGCGTCGACGTTATGTGCCCGGGCGGCGCCGCCTTCGACCTGAACGTCACCCTCAAGGACGGGGCCGGTAACCCACTGACCAAGAAGATCACGGGCGTCAGCTGCACATCGAAGCTTCCATCAGTGCAAATCGTCTCGCCGCTCGGCGATAGCGCGCCGTTCGCCGATGCGACTAAGCACTTGCTGTCGGCGTCGTCGATGCAGGCCGTGAAGGATCAGGTTTCGGGCGCGGCCGGGGCGCAATTCACCGTTGTCGCATGCTCTGACAAGACCACGGGAACGGCGCGGCTGTTCGGCGGGCAAACGGGAGGGACGCTGGCCGCCATCGGAGCGGCCGTGCCACTGGCTGCTGCGCAGACCACTGACAATTGCCCCGCCGGTTTCGGAGGGGTCGCTCGCTTTACCAATGCGACGCTTCCGGAGAGTGCGGAGCAGGCGGACGGCACGTTGGTTACCCCCACCCAACTTCGCGTCGACGTGACCGACGAAAGTGCCACCACTGGTCCGAGCGCCACGGTCGACCTATGGGTCGATTCGGCCGCTCCGTCGATTCAACAGATGTCTCCCTCCCCTCTTTGCGGCATCACCCACCAGAGTGCTGTCGATTGGATAACGAATGTTCGTCTAATTACCACAACCAGCAACCTCGTCCTGTCCG
>DASRQT010000439.1:0-11630 GCA_035696485.1 Polyangia bacterium
CCAACAATGAGAAGGTGCTGGAGGTCGCCCCGGCATGCAGCATCAAGATCAAAGACGTCCAGAGCGACGCGGCCCCGGCGGTTCGCATCCACGACTTTGTCGGCGCGTTCGCAGCAAATGGTATCGAGCGCAGCATCTGCACCGAAGATTTCGCGGTTGTCATGCGCGACATCGCGGGGATCATCGCGGCGCCTCAGAGCGCCTGCATTGAGCAGCGGTTGGTCGACGTGGACCGCACGGCCGCGGGCGTGCAACCGGATTGCGCCGTCACCGAGGTGGTCCCGCGCGGCGCCGACAGTCCGGTCGAGACCGTGATCCCCGGCTGCGATCACAACGGCCGGACGGCGCCATGCTGGTTCCTGCAGCAAAATCCGGCCCAGTGCCCGCCAGCGCGCGCGGCGGAGTCGCTCGAGATCAAGGTGGAACGGGCAGGGGCGGCCCCGCCTGTGGACGCGCGTCTCAACTACAGCTGTGTTGTCTGCGCTGGCACCGCGGATCCCCGCTGCGCACCCTAGCCCTCAGTCGACGCTGACCGGCGGCGGCTGTCGCGGCGACGCGCTCTGCACCGCCAGCACCACCCCGGCCAGGGTCAAGGCCCCTCCCGCGAGGAAGGCGAGGGTGATGTGGTCGTCCAGGAAGGCGACCCCGCCCGCGATGGTCAACAAGACCACCAGCTGGGCGATGATGCCGGCGGTCGCGCCGCCGATGTGGCGCAGGGCATGGGTCATGACGATCTGGGCGCTGACGCCCGCCAGCCCCAGACCCAGCAGCCAGGCCCACTCGCGCGGCGTTGGCGCGACCCAGTGTCCGAGCGGGGGCAGCACCAGCGGGGCGGTCACCACCAGCCCGAACAGCGTGAACGAAAAAAACACCGACCAGGTGGTGTCGCCCGGCTGGCCGTCGCTGGCGTCGCGGCGAGCGGCGCGGATGGCGGTGACCGCGACGCCGGACAGCACCGCCGACAGGATCCCCAGCGCCTCGCCGCTACCGAGGTGAAACTGGTTCATCCGCACCCCGACGATCAAGACGACGCCCGACAGGGTCAGCGGCAGCGCCAGCACCGCCGCGCGGGTCGGGTGTTCGCGCAGCAGTAGCCAGCCGAAGATCAGGGTGTAGATCGGCTGGGTTTGATTCAGTAGCGTCGCCACCCCCACCGGCACCCGTTCGATCGACATGAAGTACAGCAGCGCCGCCGTCCCCCCGAACAGGCCGCGAAGCACCAGCCACTTCCACCGCTGCGGCCGCAGCACGATCCGACCCAGCATCCATCCGATTCCGGTCACGGCCACGCCGGTCGCGAAGCGCACGGCGACGGCCTGAGAGCCCGGGATTCGCGCCGACACCACCTTGGTGCCGAACGCCATCAGCGCAAACAGGGTCGACGAAACCACCAGCTGCAGCGCGGCCGTCGTTGTTCGGGACTTTGTCTTGCGGGGGTGCGCGGTCACTCGGGGTTAAAGCGGTAACCGCTGCCGCGTACGGTGACCAGATATTTCGGATGATCCGGGTCGACCTCCAGCTTGGCACGAAGCTGGCCGACGAAGTTGTCGACGGTGCGCAGGGTGCAATTGTGCTCCATCCCCCAGACCGCGCGGACCAGCTCTTCCCGCGAGAACACGCGCGATCGGCTGCGGCAAAAGAAGCTCAACAGCTCGAACTCGAGGTGGGTCAACTTCACCGTCTCGCCCCGGTGAGTCACCGTGCGCGCGTCCAGATCGACCACGAAGTCGCCGAACGTCAGCAGGCGCTGGCTGTCGGTCCCGCGCCCCGCGGGCTGACTCCCGGTCGCGTCGCCCGCCGGCGCCTCGACCGGCCGGCCGCCGCCGATGCGCGCCCGCCGCAGCACCGCGGCCACCCGCGCCAAGAGCTCGGCCAGCGCGAACGGCTTGGTGACGTAGTCGTCGGCGCCCAGCTTCAGCGCCGCGACCTTGTCGAACTCGTCCTGGCGCGCCGACAAGACGATGACCGGCACGTGATTGTCCACGCCGCGAAGTTGTTCCAGGACCCACAGCCCGCTCTGTTTCGGCAGCGAGATGTCCAGCAGGACCAGATCTGGCGCCTCGGTCCGGATGCGATTCCAGGCGGTTTCACCGTCACCGACAACGTCGATTCGATAGCCCTGCAGCTTGAGGTTGAGGGCCAGGCCGGCGGCGATCGCGGCGTCGTCCTCGACGATGGTGACCAGCTGCCCGGGGCTCGCGGCGACGGTCACGCCGACGCTCCCCGCCAGCGCGGCAGTGTGATGCGAAAGCGCGCGCCCTGCTGCGGCTCGGAACGGACGTCGACCGATCCTCGATGGGCCGACACGATGGCTTGCACGACCGCCAGGCCCAGGCCGCTGCCCGCTCTGCCGCCGTTGACGGCGTCGGCGCCGCGCTCGAACTTCTCGAAGATGACCTTCTGCTCGTGGCGGGGGATGCCGATGCCGTTGTCGCTGACGATGATCCAGACGTGCTTGGGGTCCGCGCCGGCGCTGATGTGAATCCGTTTCCCTTCCGCGCCGGTGTATTTCCACGAGTTGGTCAGGAGGTTCGCGACCGCCTGCCCCAGCGCCCCGCGATCGCCGAACACGATCAGGTCGGGCTGGACGTTGACCCGCAGGTCGACGTCGGTGCCGACGGTGATGGCCTTGAAGGCCACCAGGGCCTCGTCGATGATCTCGCCCACGGGAACAGGGCGGCGTTCGAAGGCGGCCCGCTGTGATTCCAGCTTGGACAGCTCGATCAGCTTGCCGACCAGGCTGTCGAGGCGCGTGATCTCCTGGCTGACCATCGACAGACAGCGCTGTTTCTCGGCGGGGTCGGAGATCCGTTCTTCGCGCAGGGTGTCGATGAAGAGGCTGATGGAGGTCAGCGGCGTCCGCAGCTCATGCGAGACCGCGGCCAGAAACTCGTTCTGGATGGCGGCCAGGCCGGCGCCCCGGGTCACGAAGATGGTCCCGAGGACGTAGCCAATCAACGAGGTGGCGCAGAAGGAGACCACCAGGATCCCCGAGACGATGGCGACCGACTTCGATCCCCCCGTCGCCAGCAGGATGATGCCGATCAGCGTCATGAAGACAGTCGGAATCAACGCAGTCACCATGAAGATGAGCTGAGCGCGTCGGAGAAGCACGGAGGCGGGCGAGCGAAGTCTCACCGTCCTCAAGTGTGCCAGGAAATCGACCGCGCCGCAGGCCCCAAGGACCGGGCGCCGATCCGGGCGCCCGCTAGCCGGGCGCTGACGGGGCTTGCGCCGCTATCGGGGACGGGGTCGAAAGCGCCGAGGGGGCTGCCTCATCCGCGTCGGACACACGCGCCGCGACGGTCTCCGGCGGCGGGCGCCGCAAGTCCCACACCAGCCCGCACATCTCGAGCACGCGCAGCACGTAGTAGGTGACGTCGACCTCCCACCAGCGGAACCCTTGATTGGCAGAGCTCTGATAGTGGTGGTGGTTGTTGTGCCAGCCCTCGCCGGTCGTGAGCAGCGCCAGCAACCAGTTGTTGCGCGAGTCATCGGTGGTCGCGTACGGGCGGCTTCCGAACAGGTGAGCCAGCGAGTTGATTGAAAACGACCCGTGCCAGAGCAACACGGTCGAGGCGAAGAATCCCCACGTCAAAGCGTGAAGGCCGCCAATGCCCAGGAAAACCAGCGCCAGGGCCACCGTCGGCAACAGCTGAATCTCGGTGCGATTCAGGAAGCGCAGCTCGGGGAACCGGGCCAGATCGCCGACCGACTTGTGATCGGTCTCGTTCCAGTCGGAGCTGAGCACCCAGCCCACGTGCGAGTAGAAGAACCCGCGCAGCTTGGCCGAGTGAACGTCCTGGGGCAGGTCGGAATATTTGTGGTGCCAGCGGTGATGTCCGGCCCACCACAGGACACCCTTTTGCGCCGCCGATTGCGCGCCCAGCGCCAGGATGAACTGGAAAAGGCGCGAGGTCTTGAACGCCCGGTGCGAAAAGTAGCGGTGGTACCCCGCGGTCACGACGATCATCCTGATGAAATAGGATGTAATCGCCAGTACGAAGCCGCTCCAGGACCATCCCAGATAGACGATGCCGGCCAGCGCGGCCACGTGGACGCCCCAGAACAGCATGGTTGTGACCCGGAAGTACGAACGCCATCCCCGTTCATTGGCCAGATGTGGCGATGCAACTGTCGAATCTACCGACTGTATCGCGCCAGACGTGAGCTCCATGCTACTGGTGTACCGTGATGCCTGTCACCGCGTAGCCATGTCTTGGTCACAGTTCTGTCAGGTCTAATCCCGACGTCAGCTGTCGCACGGCAGTATGGGCCAATGAAGCCGCGGCGGGGAATAGTATCTCGTCACAATAAAATACGTCTTTCCATTTATTTGTCCGGGAAGGTGAGGCGGCGAAACTGCGAACGCGTCAAATTAGCTGCGCCGAACCGCCGTGATACCGTCCGCCGGATGTCGACCAGACGGGGGTACGCCGCAGCGGCGGCGGTGGTGTTGGCGCTTGGCGTTGCGGCGTGCGCGCCGACCCTGTCGACGTTCCAGCCGGCGCACGTCGCGCCCCAGGGTCACGTTCAGGTTTCGATGGGGCTCGAGGCCGCCATCTCCGTCGGCGCGCTGTCCGACGTTATCGACGCCGGTAAGACGCTGGCCAACAAGGCGGCGGCTGGCCAGACGTTGACCGACGACGAGAAGTGGCGCCTGTTCGACGCCGGGATCAATCTGGTGCTGAACGCCCCGTCGGTGGGACCGCACTTTGGCGTGGCCTACACGCTGCTGCCGCGGTTCGAGCTGAATCTCCGCTACGCCGGCACCGCGCTGCGGTTCGGTGGTCGCTATCAGCTGGTCTCTCGCGCGACCGGTGGTCCCTTCGACGTCGTGCTGGGCGTGGGTGCGTCGCACTATTCATTCGAGTTCCCGATTCCCCAGATCGAGATTATCAAGATCGAGGACTTCTCCCGCTGGCAGGTGGACATACCTCTGCTGATCGGCACCTCGCGCGACTGGTTCCGGGTCTGGGGTGGGCCCAAGCTGCTGCTCACCTGGTTCGACACGCGAATGGCGCTGGCCCTGCCGTCCGAACGCCCGGTCGCGATGCTCGACGGAACGGCCTATTACGTCGGTGGCCAGGCCGGCTTCGCGATCGGCTATCGCAGCCTGTTCCTGGCCTTCGAGCTGACCCTGGCCAGCGCAAGCGGCAGCGCCAATGTCACCTCGATTGGCCTCAATCCACCCACGCGGACCACGACCCTGTCCACGTTTCTGGTCTATCCCAGTTTTGGTTTGATGGGCGAGTTCTGAGGCACGATGGCGTTTTGCACGCGCGTCTTTTGCCGCGGCGCCATCGCGCCGTCGCTGTCGGAGCTGCTGGTTCACCTGCGACAGAACGGCCAGTCAGCGATGATCGTGGGGGGCGCGTCCTCGCGAGACCTGCTGTCGCTCGACTGGACCGAGGTGGCGCTCGGCTACGAAGACGGCTCCGACCCGTTGACCATTCGCTGCCATCGCACCGGCGACACCAGCGGCGCGGCAGCGCTGCGCGCAGAGGTCGCCGATTTTGTCGACGATCTGACCGAGCTGCCGCCCAGCCCGGAACGCGATCGCGTCGCGGCGCATCTGCAGGCGTCACGATTTGTAATCGTGGTCGAGTTCCCGCCCTCGGGCGCCTCCGCGTCCGGGTACGAGTGCAACGGTTGGCTGATGAACCTGTTCGTCTCGCAGGCCGACGGTCTGGTCCAGTGCGACGGCATCGGCTTTTACGACGAGGACGACGAGATCATCTTGCGACTGGGGTAAATGTCGTGATGGTAATCTCAGGGCCATGGACCCGGACCGGGTAAAAGCCCTGCTGGAGGAGGTCCAGGCCGGAAGCCTGCCCGTCGACGAGGCCTTGCGCGCGCTGCGCGAACTGCCGTTTCGATCGCTCGGCTTCGCCCACCCCGACACGCACCGCCACCTGCGAACCGGATTTCCCGAGGTGGTGCTGGGCCAGGGGAAGACACCCGAGCAAATCGCGGCGATCTTGAGCGAGCTTGCGCGCGGGGGATCGACGGTGATGGCGACGCGGGTCGATGAGGACACCGCCGCGCACGTGGTCGCGGCCGTGTCGGGCGCGCGCTATCTACCGGTACCGCGCGCCGTGGTGGTGGGTCCCATGCCGGCGCCCGATCGCGGTCGCGGCCCCATCGTCGTGGTCACGGCCGGTACCTCGGACGTGCCGGTTGCCGAGGAGGCGGCGCTGACCGCGGAGCTGGCCGGCAACCACGTCAACCGGATCTACGACGTCGGCGTCGCGGGGCTGCATCGCTTGCTGGCCCACCGGGACATCGTTGAGGCCGCCGAGATAGTCATCGTTGTCGCCGGGATGGAAGGCGCACTGCCCAGCGTGGTCGGCGGGCTGTTCGCGCGCCCGGTAATCGCCGTCCCGACCAGCGTCGGGTATGGCGCCAGCCTGGGTGGGCTGGCGGCGCTGATGTCGATGTTGACCTCGTGCGCCGCCGGCATCGCCGTCGTCAACATCGACAATGGCTTTGGCGCCGGCCACATCGCCGCGCAGTTGAATCGGAAGCGGCCGGCATGAGCGACACCCTGCGAGGCCTGTACCTGCACCTGGATCCGACCTCGGGCATCGCCGGCGACATGGCTGTCGCAGCGCTGGTCGACGCCGGCGTTCCCGCCAAGGTGGTCAGCGAGGCTGTGACCGGTATGGGCGTTCCAGGCCTGCGCACGTCGTTTGTACGCCGCACTCGCGGTGCGTACGTGGGTCGCGGCTTTGTCGTGACCTTCCCGAAGGCGCCGCGCCAGGCCCACGGTCACAGCCACGACCATTCGCGCGCGGCCAAGGGCAGACACGACCACGACCACGACCACGACCACGACCACGACCACGCGCACGACCACGCGCACGACCACGCGCAGGCGCACGGACACCGGGACTACGGCGAGATTCGCCGGCTACTCAAGCGCGCGCGCTTGGACACCGACGCCCGGGCACTGGCGGGCGAGATGTTTGCGCGCGTGGCCGAGGTCGAGGCCAAACTTCATGGGATGTCCGTCGACCGCGTCACCTTTCACGAGGTCGGTGCCTACGATTCCATCGCTGACATCGTCGGCGTTTCGGCGGCCATCGCCTGGCTGGCGCCCAGCGCCGTCGGATCCTCGCCCCCCGTCGTGGGCACCGGCACGGTGGACATCGCGCACGGCGTGGTCCCGGTGCCGGCCCCCGCGACCACCGCGCTGCTGCGCGGGATTCCCATGGTCGCCGAGGGGGTGGGCGAGCTGACCACGCCGACCGGCGCCGCCATCCTGGCGACGGTGGTTGATTCGTTCGGGTCGGCACCGCCGATGGTGATCCGCAGCGTGGGTTACGGCGCCGGTACCCGCGAGCTAACCGATCGCCCGAACGTTTTGCGCGCCATCATCGGCGAACCCATCGGCGAGACGATCGGTCAGCGCGACAGGGGCGCGTCGTCCTCGGTTTTTCTCATGGAGTCGAACGTCGACGACATGAGCCCGGAGCTGGTCACGCCGCTTTACGAGGCGCTGATCGCCGCCGGAGCCGTCGACGTCTGGTCCGCGCCCATCCTCATGAAGAAGGGGCGCCCCGCCTTGCAGGTTGCCGCGCTGGCGCCCGGCAGCGCGGTCACCGCCGTCGAGCGCGCGTTCTTTCGCAACTCGACCACGCTGGGCCTGCGGGTGCGCGCGGTCGACCGCGTGGTGCTGGCGCGATCCGTCGCGACCGTCCAGACCCGACACGGCCGTATCCGCGTCAAGCTGGCTGCCCTGGACGGCGAGGTGATCGGCGCTCATCCAGAGTTCGATGACTGCCGACGTCTGGCCGCGAAGGCGGGCGTGCCGGTCCGCGCCGTCATGGCTTCCGCCGTCGCCGAGTCGCAACGTTTCCTCGAGGCGGCGCCCGGCCGTAAGCCGCGCCGCTCGTCCGGGAGACGATCGTCGTGAGTGATGACCTGCGCCGCGTGCTTGACGAAGGTCTGTCCAAGGCCGCCCATGTGCTGGCCGTTGGTACCGGCGACAGCCAGCTGCACGCGGCCGCCGAGCACATCACTCACGCTCTCGGCGCCTCATCGGTCACCATCCTGGCCGTGGTGTCCGATCCGGACAGCGCCTTCATCGTGGCCGACAGCGACGAGGTCGACACCGGCCGTGTCCGCCTGCCGCTGGCCCAGTATCCCCACATCCGCCGGGCCCTCGACACCGGCGACGTCACGTTCAGCGGTGCCGGTGCCGGTCAGCCGCTGGCCGCCGAGATCTCGGCCGTGTTCCCGGTGGTCGTGGGCCGCAAGCCGCTGGGCGCGCTGCTGGCGCGATTTCCGCATGAGGGGTCTGTCCCTCCTGCCTCCGCGCTGCCGGAGTCGGTCATCAGCCTGGGCAAGCTGGCCGCCGGTCTGTTCGCCATGATCCTCCGCAACGCCAAGGCGCTGGAGTCGATCCGGGAGCGCCCGCGCAAGATCACGCTGCAGGACTTTCACGAAGAGAAGAGGGTGCGCGCCATCGAACGGTACCGCGCCTTCATCGACAGCGCCTCCGACGGCATCGTGGTGCTGGATTCGGCGGGGCGCGTCCTCTATCTGAACCGCGCGGCCGAAGAGGTGACCGGCTACGCGCGTGACGGGCTGGCCGGACGGCAGCTGAGCCACATTGTCCCCGAGAGCCACCAGGCGCGCCTGGAGCACGAGATCGGCCGCGCCACCCGCTCCGAACCGATCGACAACTTCGATCTGGAGCTGATCACCACGTCCGGCGATCACATCGTCGTATCCGTCGCCTCGATCGGCATCCTGTCCGAGTACGAGGCGGCCATCTTCGCGTTCCGCGACGTCACACTGGCCCGGGAGCTGGAACGGGAGCTGCGGCGGACGACCGAGTTCCTCGAACGAATCCTGAACTCGACCGTCGACGGCATCATCGCCGCCGACATGCGCGGCCAGGTGCTGCTGTTCAATCAAGGCGCGGAACGCATCTGCGGATATCGCGCCGCCGACGTGATCGGCGTGATGTCCGTGATGGCGCTGTACCCGGCCGGCGTCGCGCAGGAGGTGATGCGCCTGATCCGTTCGGCTGAACACGGCGGGGGAGGGCGCCTCGAACCCGTGCGCCGCGATCTGCTCAGCGCCGGCGGGGAGCTGATCCCGGTGTCGATCTCGGCGGCGCTGGTGTTCGACGCCGCCGCGCGAGAGATCGCCACCGTCGGAATCTTCTCCGACCTGCGCGAACGGTTGCGCATGGAGGAGCGCCTGGCCAACGCCCAGGAAAAGCTGGCGGTGTCGGAGAAACAGGCGGTCGCCATCGAGCTGGCGGGCGCCGCCGCGCACGAGCTGAACCAGCCGCTGACGTCCGTCATGGGCTATGCGCAGATGCTGATCCGGAAGCTGCCGCGCCACGATTCACACGTGCCGCTGGTCGAGACCATCTTGAACGAAGCCGAACGCATGGCCGGCATCGTTCGCCAACTCGGCAGCCTGACGCGTTACGAGACAAAATCGTATGTCGGCGGTGCCCAGATCATCGACCTCGACCGTTCAGCCCGCGAAGGCGACCCCCCGCCAAAGACCTAGGACTTCCCCAAACTTCCCTAAAACTTCCCGGCCGGGCTTTAACCGAGTACAAAGGACGGACGTCATGAAGCCGGAGCAAATCACCGAGGCACTGGAGCAGGCCGCGGCCCACGTAGGGGTTCGCGTCCGCTACGAGACGATGACCGGTGAGACGGCCGGTGGTGGCGGGCTGTGCAAGATCAAGGGCGAGTGGTGCGTGATCATCGACCGCAAGACCCCGCCGTCGGACCGCGTCGCCGTCCTGGTCGAGGCGTTGGCCGGCTTTGATACCGACGCCGTCTATTTGCCGCCGCAGATCCGCGAAGCCATCCAGGCCAAGCGCAAAGCGTAGCCGCCGTTTACAACGAACGCGTCCGTGAGCTCTGCGCCGAGCGCGACTATTCGCCGAGGCTGCGGAGCTTTTCGGCGATGAAGGGGTCGCTGTCGATGGTCTCCTGCAACGCGGCGCGCAGTTTTTCGCGGACAGCGGGCGGCGCGTCGGCGGTAAGGTGCTGTTGAAGCAGGCGCTCCATCACCTGTTCAACCGCCGCCCGGGGCTGCAGCTTGCCCGCCTTGAGTTCGGCCGCGATATCCGACGTGATGCCTGAAATGCCGCCGGCTTTTGCTGCCGCGCCCGCTGCCGACGTGTCGCGTACGGCGGCCGGATCGGACAGCCGTTCGGAGAATGCCTTGCCGGTAGCGCCGGTCTGATCGGGCTTGGCCCCCTGGGAAGGCCCGCTGCTGTCCGCCGCCGGCGTTGCGTCCGGCGTCCCGGTATTGGGTCCGGTGACTTTCATCGACTCGCCGCCATCACACTAGCACGTCACGCGCGAATGGTCCCGACCGCCGCGTTGGCGGTGGCGTGATTGGCCCACATGACACTGGAGACCGTCGTGAAGCGACGATTTTCGGCGGCTTCGCGCACGGCAAGAGCCCTTCGGAATGGTGAGCCCGGCGCTGTCGTCGGACGCTCGCGCGTCCCCTCGACTGCCAGCGGACCCGGTTCGGACTTTATACGCATCGTGGTCATACGAGCCTCCTGGGAGGGGTATCGGTGCGCGGAGCGGGCAGTTGCGCGGGAGGCGTGTAAAATCCCTGGGCGTGGGGTTCGTTCGTGGCTTCCTGGCGCCGTTTCGTGGCGGGGTCTTCGTGGCCCGTCACCGGCTGTGGCGGTACCTGGTGCTGCCGGTCGTGGTGAACATCGCGCTCGGGGTCGGGACCCTGTGGATGGCTGCCCGCTACTGGCAGCAGGAATTGTCGACGCACCTGGCGACGTCCCCGGTGATCGCGTGGATCTTTCTGGTCGTGATCACGGCCCTGGCCGGCATCGTGCTGTTCGTGCTGCTGCAGCCCCTCGTCGGCGCGGTGTTCAATGATCGCCTGGCGGAGAAGGTGGAGGTCAAGGTTCGCGGCAGCGCGCCGCGCGCCCCGTTCTTGGCATCGACGGGCTGGGCGCTGGTTCACGGCCTGCTCAAGCTTGTCTTCTACGGTCTGGCGCTGCTGATCGGTCTCGCCCTGACGGCGGTCACTGGCCTCGGGAGCCTGGTGGGTGTCGCGCTGGGGGCCATTTTTCTGGCCTACGACGGCTTCGACTATCCGTTGGCGCGCCGGGGCAAGGGGTTTGGCGCAAAGTGGGGTTACCTGCTGCGTCACCCGGGGCTGGCACTCGGCTATGGCTTCGGGTCGATGCTGCTTTATCTGGTGCCGCTGGCCTTCCTAGTGGCGCCCCCCTTTGCGGCGGTGGGCGCCACCCTGGTTTTTCTGGAAACCGAAACCAAGGCTGAAGCAAAGGCGCAGAGGAAGGCGGCCAAAGCTGCGGCTGCGGCGGCTCCCGTGCCGAAGGCTGTATCGGTTGCTACAGGCGCTGCGGCGCCTGCTGCAGCCGAAAAAGGAAACCTGTCTTGACAGCAGGCGCGCACGGGCAGCGCGCGTACAATCCATTTGACATTTCCGATGGTTAGGCCCGATAAATAGTTCCCCCCCAGTCTCCTGCAAGGGTCGAATCTCATTGAAGAAGCCCATTCCCTTCGGCAAGTACTACCTCCTGGAACGGATCAACGTCGGGGGGATGGCCGAGGTGTTCAAAGCCAAGGCGTTCGGCGTCGAGGGCTTCGAAC
>DASRQT010000440.1:0-2757 GCA_035696485.1 Polyangia bacterium
GCGTACGGCCGCGGCCCGCGCGCTGGGGCGGCTGGCCGAACGCGAACCCGACTTTGCCTTGCCGCACCTCGAACGCGCCGTGCGCGATTCCTCTTACGATGTCCGCAGCGCCGCCATCCCCGGCCTGGCGCTGGCCTGGGCGCGCAAGCAGACGCCGCAAGAGCTGACCGACGCCCTGATCGACGCCGAAGCCGACAGCCCGCGGCGGTTCGTCGCGCTGGAGGCGCTGGTCGTCAAGGCTCAGACGGGGCCCGACACGGCGGAGGCGAAGAAGGGGCTGGAACGTGCCGCGAACAGCGGTCCGCCGCTGGCCCGCCTGGCCGCCCGCATCGGCGAGGGCTTCCTCGCCGCGCCGTTGCCCGAGCTGCACGCGTTCATCGAACGGCTGCTGGGCAGCTGACGCGGTCCCCTCTCCCTAACCTCCCTAACCTTCTCCCGCTTTCGGGCGCGAGGGGACCGGATCGGCGGCATCGAGCGCGCGCGTGCCGGCGTCGAGGACCCTCAAGATACGGTCGACGTCATAGACCGCTCCGCGCCACACGCCGCCGCTGACCGTCTGCAGCGCAGCCCACAGCCGCGTGTCGTCGGGCAACATCGGATCGGTGGTGAGGTCGGAGCGCGACGTGCGGCGGCCGAGCTCGGCATCGTCGGGGACCCAGGCGGCATCGCCGGTACCGCCAGGTTGTTGCCTGACGAGATCGATGGTTCCGTGCAACTTGCCGGTGTCGATGATGACGCGCACCGGATCACCGTCACGCAGCTTGCCGATGGGTCCCCCCGCCAGGGCTTCGGGGCTGACGTGCCCGATGCACGGTCCCGTCGACACACCGGAAAATCGCGCGTCGGTGATGAGCGGGACGTGGCGCGCGTGCGGCAGATACTTCAGCGCCGCCGTCACCTGATACGATTCTTCCATCCCGGCCCCGAGCGGACCACGGCAGGCCAGCACCACCACGTCGCCCGATTTGATGCCCGCGTCGCCGTGGGCCTTGATGGCCTCCATCGCCCCCGTCTCGCTGGTGAAGACGCGGGCGCGCCCGACCAATTTGTACACACCCTCATCGTTCAGCGCCGAACGATCGATGGCGGTGCTCTTGATGACGGCGCCCTCGGGCGCCAGGTTTCCGCGCACGAAGGTGAAGGTGCTGTGCATCTCGGCGGCCTTGGCGGCGGCCGGGCTCATGATGACCTTGTCGGGGTCGACGCCGTCTTCAGCAAACAACCGGTCCCGCAGCCGCTTGCGGCGCTCCGAGACCTTCCACGCGTCCAGGGCAGCGTCCAGCGGCACGCCGGTGGCGGTCAGCACGTTCAGGTCCAGAAGGCCGAGATCCCTCAGATGCAGCATCACCTCCGGAACGGCGCCGGCCAGAAAGACCCGGATGGTGGGATGCGGCCCGGTCGGCAACGCGTCGACCAGGCGGGGCACCCGGGGATTGAGCTGCGTCCACTCTTCTATCGTCGGTATCGATAGCCCCGCCGCGTGCGCCACGGCGGGCAGGTGCAGCAGGAGATTCGTGGATCCACCGAAGGCCGCGAACACCGCCATGGCATTGCGCACGGAGCGGTCGGTGAGGATGTCCTTGCCGCACAGTCCCTGCGCCCCCTGCCCCAGCACCGCGTCGACGGTGCGGCGCGCCGCTTCGCGCCAGATCGGCTGACCGGACGGCGTCAGCGCGCTGTGCAGCACCGCCAGGCCCAGCGCCTCCGCCACCACCTGCGCCGTGGCGGCGGTCCCCAGGAACTGACAGCCCCCGCCCGGCGTCGCGCACGCGCGGCAACCGATCTCCGCCGCCTCCTTCAACGTGAGCTGTCCGTGGGCGAAGCGCGTGCCGATGGTCTGCGATTTTCCGGCGTCCTCGCCGTCGCTGGCCGGCAGCGTGACGCCGCCGGGGATCAACGCCACCGGGATGCGCGTGCTGCCGACCCCGGCCACCGCCATCATCATCGCCGGCAGCCCCTTGTCACAGGTCGCGACGCCGATGACGGCCTTGCGCCTGGGCAGCGAGCGAATCAGTCGCCGCAGCACGATGGCCGCGTCGTTGCGGTAGGGCAGGCTGTCCAGCATCCCCGCCGTCCCCTGCGTGCGGCCGTCACACGGGTCGCTACAAAATCCGGCG
Organism: Polyangia bacterium; assembly: GCA_035696485.1. Lineage (GTDB taxonomy): Bacteria > Myxococcota_A > Polyangia > Fen-1088 > Fen-1088 > DASRQT01. The sequence continues at coordinate 2,118 of DASRQT010000440.1, forward strand.
AACGGGATGCAGCCGTGGCGGCGCAGCGCGCGCGCCGCCTCTTCCATCAGAAGCGCGATCTCCCAGTGCCCCGTGTGATAGCCAAGCGCGATCGGCTGTCCGTCGGGGGCGCGGATGCCGCCGGCCGTTCCCAGCAGCAGCACCTCCGGACGTCCCAGCTCCGACGGAGCCCAGCCCATGCCGACGTCCTGCGTGAAGCCGAACAGATCGCCGCTGGGGCGCCGGATCAGATCGTCGGCGGTGATGGGCAACGCACCGGCGGGACCGGGCGCCTTGGTGCGAACCTCGTAGACAGAGCGATCGTCGGCGTCTAGATCCCCCATGTCAATGATCAGGCGCAGCGGCGGTTGCAGGAGGCGACGGTCATGAGGGCGCCACCACGTTGACGAGGCGGCCGACATCGGTGATGTCGATGCGAATCTCGTCGCCCGCGCGCAGCGTGAAATCGTTGGGGGGGACGATCCCGGTTCCGGTCATGAGGAACGCCCCGTCGGGAAAGCTGGTCTCACGGGTGAGAAAGGCGACCAGCAGATCCGGTTCGCGCTTGAGCTGCGCCAACGTGGTGTCGCCCGCGAACACGGTGGTCCCGCCGCGGACGATCTCCAGCTTGATGGCGGCGGTTTTCCCCAGCGGCGACGGC
>DASRQT010000441.1:0-9536 GCA_035696485.1 Polyangia bacterium
GTCGTCTGCAGCGTTCCCCTGCTGGATATGAAGCGGTACGGCAAGCTACTGGCCGGCGCGTCATGGATGGGCGAGTACGGCGATCCCGACAAGCCCGACGACTGGGCGGCCATCGCCAAGTACTCGCCTTACCAGAACGTGAAGGCGGACGTGAAGTATCCACGTGTGCTCTTCACCACATCGACCCGCGACGATCGGGTTCACCCGGGCCACGCCCGGAAAATGGTGGCCCGCATGCTGGAGCAAGGTCACGATCTGCTCTACTACGAGAACATCGAAGGTGGTCACGGCGGCGCGGCCAACAACCCGCAGCGGGCCCACATCAGCGCGATCGAGTTCATCTATCTCAAGCAGCAACTCATGCAGTGAGCACGGACCATGATGACGGCGGTTGTCGCGGCACTGACGACAGTGATGACGGCGGCCGACGGCGGAACGGCGCCGCCGGGCCCGCCCGTGATGCCGCCATTGCCATCCCCGCAGCAGCCAGCACAACAGCCCCCTGATTACCGGCTGGTACGGGCGAAAGACGGCAGCGGCGACCTGCTCTACGATGCGACGGCCTTCAGCGCGCGCATCAGCCGCGACGGATCGGTTCGCTTGCGCGACAAGAACGTCACCGTGCTGAGCCTGTTGCCATTTTGGCCCGGACCACCCCCGCCCGGCGTGCCGACCCTGGAAGGCGTCATCCGGGCGTGGGGGCGAAAGGCGCCCAGGCCGCCGCCCAGCACGCACGATTCCACGCTGGACGATCCGCTGGTGGCCGCCAACACCACGTCCCGTTACCGGCCCGACGCGCGCGACGCGTGCCAGTACCCGCGCAGCTGCTTCTTCGCGGCGTCGGTCGTGCTGGTCGGCGTCACCTTTGGGCTGGACGTCAGCGACGCCATCACGCGTTTTCACGGCCAGGATCCCTATCGCTACCAGAAGGCGCGTTTCCTGACCGCCACCAGCGAGCTGCGCGCGCGCATGGCCGGGCGGGCCCATGCCGAGGACTTGCAACGCAGCGCCGCTGATCTGCCGCGTCGCTTGCGCGAGATCGCCTGCGACGATCGGCTGACGCTGTCTGAACGGCGCCAGGTGCTGCAGGCCTTGCTGATCGAGATGGACGGCTCGCTCGACGCCGCCGGGAAGTCGGCCGCGTTGATCCGGGACGCGTTGCAGTTGCTCAGCCATCCCGACGCGGGAATGACCTGCCCGCCATCGCCTAACTGATCGGAGGCGCGGCGACGCTCACTTGGAATGCGGTTCGTCGTCGGCGTAGCCCAGGACGGCGAGATCAGGCATGTCCAGCCCCTGGACCTCGTCGCGCGCCGACGAACGGTTGCCGACCAACTTGTCGATCAGCGTGAAGCCGAAGTAGGTGACGGTCCCCGTCCACAGGAAGCAGACCACGATGCCGATGATCGACGCGGCAAGCTGTGAAGGATCTCCGTAGAACAGCCCGCGCACGGTTCCCGGAACGCCGTTCCAGCCCTCGCCGTAGCGCCCGTCGGCGAACAGCCCCAGCGCCAGGATGCCCCAGGCGCCGCACGTGGCGTGGACGGAGACCGCGCCTGCCGGGTCGTCGATCTTCAGCTTGCTCTCGACGAACCCGACCGAGAAAATCACGAGGATGCCGGCGATGGCGCCGATCAGCATCGCCGCGGGGGCGGTGACGAAGGCGCACGGGGCGGTGATGGCGACCAGGCCGGCCAGCATCCCGTTGCACATCATGCCGAGATCGGGGGCGCCGAAGCGAAGCTTCAGGTACAGGTACGCGCTGAAGGCGCCGGCGGCCGAGGCCAGCATGGTGTTGACCGCGATGACAGCGATGTGCGTGTCGGATCCGGCCAGCGTCGAACCCGCGTTGAAACCGAACCACCCGAACGCCAGGATGAACGTTCCCAGCGCCACCATCATCATGTTGTGCCCGGGGATCACCCGGGGGTTACCGGCGGCATCGTACTTGCCGATGCGCGGGCCCAGCATCTTGGCGCCCACCAGCGCGGCCACGCCGCCCACCATGTGCACGACCGAGCTGCCGGCGAAATCGACGTGGCCGTGGCCAAGATTGAAGTTGTGGCCAAGCTGCGACAGCCAACCGCCGCCCCAGACCCAGTTGCCGAAGACGGGATACGTGAAGCCGGAGATCAGCAGCGTGAAAAGCACGAACGAGGTGAACCGCCAGCGCTCGGCCATGGCCCCGGTGGGGACGGTGGCGGTGGTGTCCATGAACACCATCTGGAACAGAAACAGCGCCGCGACCGGCGCGGTGTAGACCTCGGGCGGCAGAAAGAACCCGCGCATGCCGAACAGGCCAAAGTCCTTGCCGCCCAGGGTCAGCACGAATTCGCTGCTCAGCGTGGGGTCGCCGCCGAAGGTCGACAGCCCTCCGATGCCCCCCATCTGCAGCGCGAACCCGGTCGCCCAGTACCCGATGATGCCAACCGAGTAGACCAGGAAGTTCATGCCCATGGTGTGCGCCATGTTCTTGCGCCGCGTGAGGCCGGTCTCGATCAGGGCGAAGCCCGCCTGCATGAACATGACCAGGAAGCCGCACAACAGGGTCCAGACGATGTTGAGGGCGGTCTGGCCGCTGAGCACCAATTTGTGGGTCTCGGCAATCTGCTTGCCGAGCTCTGCGGCCGGCGGCGGCTGCTCCACCGCGGCGGGGCGGGTCCCGGCGCCGGTCGCGGCGGTCGGCGGCGCCGGCTCCTTCTCCGGTGCCGGCGGCGGCGGCGACACGTCGTCCAGAGCGCGGCCGACATTTTTCAAGAAACCCCGCGTGATGGCCGCGGGTAGCCGCGCCGGCGGGGCGGTCGCCGACCAGCGGCCCAGCGCCGAACCGGTATCACCGTTGACGACCACGAAGGTGGCGGTGCGGGTCGTCTTGCGTCCGCGCTTGCGCGTCTCCACTTTGCCAGTCACGAAGGCGGTCAGCTTGTGCTCACGCGCGAGCGTCAGATACTGGGCCTCGTCGTCCACCCGGGGAATGGACGTCACCACCTCAAACCCGCGCGTCCGCAAGAGACGCACGATCTCGCGGCGCAAGGGCTCGGTATTGGCGCCGTCGATAGGCTGGACCGACACGGTGCCGGCGTCCTCCCTGGCCTGGGCCACGCGCGCCGGCCAAGCCAGCGTCGCCGCGAGCAAAATGGCCAATCCGGCACAGTGCGCCTTCATAGCCTTCCTCATCGTCCGAAACACCGTTTACTCAAACGCGGTCAATACGATGCGCTAGTTTGGCGATAAACGCCAAATTCACATAGGGCTACTTCGACGGCGATCGCGACGTGCTTCGCAGAACGTCGACGTTGGAGCACTTGTCAATCGGTCCCAGCGCCGCGACGGCCTCGCCGGCGTTCTCGATCAAATGGCTGCTGGGCGCCACCAGCATCTCCGACAGCCCACGCAGCTCATTGAAGCGGTCGTTCAAACACGACATGCGCAGGTCCAATACCTGGGCTGACTGATCCTTACGATAGTTGGTCGCCTCGCAGGCATCCTTGTACGTGGACAGCCAATCGCCGACGTATTTGTCCAGCATGTGAGCCGCGCTGGTGAAGCTGACGCGACTCCGGTTGTTGGCCCAGCCCCACGAGGTGGACCGACCGGTGCTGAGGGTCCGTGCATTCTCCTGGCCGGCGGTACGAAACATGAACTCGATGGCGGCCCTTCTGGACCCGTTCCGTCCCGAGGTCTCCCAGACGCCTTCGAAGCGGTCCGCCGGCACCGCGCACAGCGACTCACGATCGATCTCGCGCCACACCAGCCCGCCGACCAGGGCAGCCAGCACCACGAATCCGGCGGCCATCCCCATCACGACATTTGCGCGCGGGCGGGCATATCGCTCCAGATCGGCCAGGAGCCCGGTCATCGACGGGTAACGGTCAGCCGGCGCGACGGACAGCCCGCGGCGCAGGGCGCGCGACACGGCCAGCGGAACCTGGCTGCGTTGAGGTGTCGGTTTGACGTGGCCTGCCAGCACGTTGCCGGTCAGCTCGCTCATCGTGGCGCCGTCAAACGGCCGCACGCCGAACAGCGCCTCGTAGAGGGCGACGCAGAAGGAGAACTGATCGGTGCGAGCGTCCACTGTCTGCCCGACGAACTGTTCCGGCGCCATGTACGCCGGCGTTCCCAGCACGACGCCGGTCTGGGTCAACTTCGTCTGAACCGCCTGGGCGGCAACAGCAGGCAGGGGAGGCGGCTTGGCCAGGTCGACGGTCGCGTCCAGCGCGAACGCGCCGCGGACCGGCTGTTCAGGGCCCATCGGTAGGTTGGCCAGCGGAGAATTGGGATCGACGTCGGCCTCGGTCTCGTTGTCGATCACGTCGATGTAACGAACCAGTCCGAAATCCATGACGCGAACGTCGCCGTCAACGCGAACCATCACGTTGTCCGGCTTGAAGTCGCGGTGGACCAGGTTGGCTTCGTGCGCGTGCTGCAGGCCGCCACCGGCGGCGATGAACACTCGCAAGATCTCGCGCCAGGTTCGCTGCTGGGCGTGCAACCAGAAGCTGAGTGTTCCACCCTCGATGAACTCCATCGCGATGAACACGCGATCCTCGAACGTGCCGACGTCGTGCACGACGACCACGTTCGGATGCGACAGCTTCGCGATCGCCTGCGCCTCGCGCAAGAGCCGCGTCTTGCCGTCCAGGCCGCCGACGCTGCTGCCGCGCTTTACGCGCAGGAGTTTGATCGCGAGCTTCCGATCGAGATCGGGATCGTACGCGCTATAAACGTCGCCCATGGCGCCGTTTCCAACCCAGCCCAAAACCACGTAGCGACCAATGGTGGCGCCGCGCCGGACCTGCGTGTGGGACTCTGTGCCGGGTTCTCTCACTCGGGCCTCATTCATTGCGCGTGGCATCGGCAGTTTATCAGAGCGGGTTTAGGCCTGTGTTTCCGCCCGGTAAACGCTGCCAGGATTTCCGGGCGGAGGCCTCCGCGGGCCGTGGAGCGCAATGAAAACGCCGCGCTCGAACAGGCCGAGCGCGGCGGGTTGTAGTTCAGATTCCTGCGTTACCGGGTCGGGGCTACTTGCCCCAGTAGCCGCCGATGGTCGACTGAAGGCCGATGTTGGTCTGCTTGTCGGCGCTCATACCCTCCACCTTGTTGGCCAGCTGGAACGAGAATATCGGGCCGACGCCGATGAAGAAGTGCTGCACCGGGTGAAACAGGATTGGAGCAAAGATCTGCAACGGGATCTCGTAACCGGAAAAGCTCATGGAGCCCAGGCTGAAGCTGGTATGCGCGTAACCCAGGCTTAGCCGCGCCCACAGCGACAACATCTCCGTGAGGCGAAGGGCGTAGCCGGCCCGTGCCGCGATCCCGATCAGCGTGACGTCGGTGCCCGAGACGCCGCTCTGCGACGACGAGCCATGCACGATGGCGATTGCGCCGCCGACCGAGATATTGGGCGCGATGAAGAAGTCCAGCGCCGGTTGAACGTTAATGTTCCAGCCACTCGCGTTGCCCTGGCTCTGGTGAATGAAGCTGAGCGCGATGTCGTCACTAACGACCAGCTGGCCGAGCACGCCAAAGCCGGCCGCCAGATCGGCCCCACCCGCGGCCACGACACCCGCGGCCGGGGCGGTCTCTACCGGAGGGGTGGCGGGGGCGACCTGGGCGAAGGCGACGCCCGAAAGCGTGGATGCCATCGCAAGTGCGCTAAATAATACAAGTTTCATGCAGTCATCTCCTTTTTTTTGGGGGGCTTTACTACGCATCCGACTGTATCGATTCACAAACCGCCGTCCAGTTTTGACCCCCGGGCAATTCCGGTATTGCGGGTGTTGCCCGGGGAGGCAGCGGGCGCCAGGGGCATACCACCGCGACCCGTTCGCGGCGGCGCGGCAGCGGGCGCGCGCGTCCTCGCAGGGCGCGGGGCTGTGCGGATCGGCAGGGGTGCGCGCGGCCAGCACACAGATGCGATCAGCGAGAGCGCAGATGTTGTCGCTCAGGGTGGCGGCCTGCCCGCAGTCGATCTTTTGAACGCCGATGGTGAGACGATCGAGCTCGGCGGCGCGCAACGTCATCTGGGCCTGGGCAGCGGCCAGCGCGCGCGCATCGTCATCGGCCGGCGGCGGCGGCGCGCTCTGGGGCCGGGTGGCCGCGTACCCGGTGGCGAGCAGCAGGTGGTGCTGGGCGCGCCAGTGCGCGAGAATTCTCTGCCGTCCCGCGAATCCCGTTACGCGGCGTGGGTGTGCGTCCGGGCGGCACCGCGCTGCATGATATAGTCGCCCTCGCCGATGGCCTTTGACTTCAGCACGTTGCAGGGGCTGCTCCGTCGTTCCCTGGCTGGGAACGGGGCCGGCGCGGCCCTGGAGGTGGACGGCAAAACCACATCCTATCGAGAGCTAGCAGGGCGCGCCTACGCAGTCTGCCAGGCCATCGTTCGGCATCAGGCCCCATCGGATGAATTCGTCGCGGTGTTCGGCTATCGCACGGTTGGCGTGTACGCGGGGATCGTCGGGATCGTTCTCTCCGGTAACGCCTACGTACCCCTGAATCCGAATTTTCCGGCCGAGCGCCTGAAGGCAATCTTGACTCGGTCGACGTGCAAGACGCTGGTCCTTTACGAAGAGTGTGCAGGCGTCTTCGCGCGCGCCGCCGGCGACGTTCAATCTCTGACCGTGATCTGCCCCGAACCCGGAGACCGCTGCCGGGAGCTGGCGACACTTCGCCCTGAACATCGGTACGTGTTTCTTGATGGTTCTTCGCCGCCCGAAACCGCCGGCCGCCCTGCGACGCCTGACAAACCGGCGTATCTGCTCTTCACCTCAGGCAGCACGGGTGTACCGAAGGGAGTTGCGGTGTCCCATGCGAACGTCTGCGACTACCTGCGCACGACGATCGACCGTTATCAGGTCACAACCGCGGATCGCCTGACGCAGATGTTCGATCTGACGTTCGATCTCAGCGTCCACGACATCTTCGTGACCTTTATCGCGGGCGCTTGCTTGTGTGTGGTGCCCGAGTCAGCGGTCATGAGCCCCGCCAAGTTCATCGCCGAGCGAAGATGCACGATCTACTTCTCGGTCCCGTCGGTGGCGATGTTCATGAGCAAGATGCGCATGCTGAGACCGGATCGCTTTCCCACCCTCCGCCTTAGCCTGTTCTGCGGCGAGGCGCTGCCCTTGCGGAGCGTCCAGCTCTGGCAAGACGCGGCCCCGAACTCGATCATCGAGAACATCTACGGCCCGACTGAGGCCACCATCGCCATCACCAACTACCGCTGGAATCCCGAGACGTCGCCCGCCGAATGCATTAACGAGATTGTTCCGATCGGGTGGCCTTATCCCGGACATCGCGTACGGCTGGTGGACCAGAAGGAGAGCACGGTCGCGGATGGCGAGCTGCTTCTTGCAGGACCGCAGGTCACCACCGGCTATTTTCGTGATCCCGACAAGACGGCAGAGCGATTCGTCCGGTTGCCCGATGATCCGACCACGCTCTGGTACAAGACCGGTGACCTGGCCAGGCAGGATCCCCGTGGCTGTATCTACTACCTCGGTCGGGTCGACGATCAGATCAAGATCCGCGGTTACCGAATCGAGCTGCAGGAGATCGACCGGGCCATCCGCGAGGCGGCCGGGACCGACCTGGCTGTCAGCGTCCCGCTGGGATTGGAGCAGGGCCGCGCTGACGCGGTCTGCGCCTTTGTCCAGGGCCACAGGGACGATGTGCTCGCGCAATCCGTGATGGACCACTGCAAGCAGATCCTTCCTGAATATATGGTTCCGCGCGACGTCCGGTTCGTCGAGCATCTACCGTTGAACGTCAACGGGAAGATCAACCGCGCCGCATTGATGGAGGCGACAAACGCATGACCCCGTCCGAATCGGGTGTACACGAATTCATTGCCGGCTGGATCAAGGAACAGGCGGCGCCCGGCTCGGCTCCCGATCTGTCTCCGGAGAACAACCTGATCGCGGACGGCGTGATTGATTCACTGGGATTCTTGAACCTGGTGGGCGCCCTCGAAAGCGAATTTTCCGTCGAGCTGGACTTCGGCGATCTCGATCCCGAGGCCTTTACGACCATCGCCGGCTTGACGGCGGTGGTCCTGGGTTCACACGCCAAAGGAACCTGATGAGCGTGGTGGTGTTCGCCGGCGGCGGCATGCCCCTGCAGAAGGTGCTGGAGGCCGCCGTCACGCTGACCAACGTCACCATCGCCCGTGTCTTCACCGACCTGGTGACAGACGCCAATATCGTCCGTTTTTGCGACAAGCGAGGCTTTACGACCGCGGACATCAAGCTGTTGCGCTCGTCGGCGGTGAATGCGTCGGTTCCAGACCATGACTGGTTCTTCAGCGTGAATTCGACCGTGATTTTTTCGCCCGAGGTCCTGCGCCGCCCGCGCGCCGGGGCGCTGAACATGCATCCGGGACGTCTGCCCGACTACGCCGGCCTGCACACGCACCAGTGGGCCATCCGCAACGGCGAGATCGAATTCGCCGCCACTCTGCACTGGATGACCGAGACGCTGGACGCGGGGGACATCGCGTTCATCAAGACCTTCCCGGTCAAAGCCAAGGAGACCGGCATCTCGCTGTTCCTCAAATGCCTCAGCGCCGGCGCCGGGTTGGTCACCCAGGCGCTCGAGCACATCGCCGCCGGAACACCGCTGCCACGGCTTCCGCAGGATCTGACCCGCCGGCACCTCTACCGCGCGGTTGACGCCCGCGACGGCACCATCGACTGGCGGCAGAGCGCACTGGCGATTGAACGTTTCGTGCGGGCAGCGGACTACAGCCCGCTTGTCTGCCCAACCTACACACCGACGACTCATCTGGGAGCCGAGACGCTGTCGGTTCACAAGGCGGAGGCTACCGAGCTGCGCCAGGCCGCTGAGCCCGGCCAGGTCATCAGCATCGTGGCAGGTGCAATTACCGTCGCGGCAGGCGACGGACGTGCGCTGATCATCTCTCGCTGTCGCGACAGCCGCGGCAAGATCATCACCGGAGACAAGGACGGTGACGGTGCGATCGAGATCGTCGAAGGGAGCAGACTGTCCTGAAGACGTATACGCGTGAAGACATCATCCGAAGCCTCGATCAGGTCGGGATTCGTCGCGGCGACGTCGTCCTCATCCACGCGTCCCTGCTGACGCTGGGGCGCTTCGATTCTTCCACGGCGACGGACGTTCCGCGCGCGATCATCGCCGCGATTCTCGGTCATCTTGGCGGCGAGGGGACCCTGGTCGCCCCTACCTTCAACTTCGGATTTTGCCGTGGCGCACCGTTTGATCGCCAGAACACGCCGTCCGAGGGGATGGGCAATCTGGCCGAGGCGATTCGCACCGCCAGCGGGGCACACTTTGGCGCTCATCCCATACAGTCAGTCGCCGCCATCGGGCGTCACGCAGCCGCCATCTGCTCCCGGGATACCGAATCGGCTTACGGCATCGACGGGCCTTTTCATCTGATGCTGACCCTGCAGGCGAAATTGCTGCTGTTCGGGGTTTCGCTGCAGCCGGCGTCATTGATTCATTACGCGGAAGAGCGCTGCAACGTCCCCTACCGTTACTGGAAGACCTTCACCGGA
>DASRQT010000442.1:0-7962 GCA_035696485.1 Polyangia bacterium
TCCGAACCTTCCAATCACGCGCCTCAGCACCCCATTTCTCGCATCCGGCGAGATCCGCACCACCCTCGCTGTTGCGGCAACCTCGATCAACGTCGTTCACGAAGCGGGCTGTCACGATCTTGGGAACTGCGCCGAGGTCCCGGTGCAGCCGCTCCATCTACACAACCAGATGCTTCATCCGGTGGAGCTGAGGCCGATGCTGGAACTGGGCCTTACTCGAGCTTTGGGTCTGGAATTCCACGTTCCGTTCCGCATGGTCGCCACGACCATTCGATACACAACGCCGGAGGGGGCTCCCTACCTCCCCTTGGATGCCGGCATTCATCACCGCAACGAGACGATATCGGGCATCGCGGACCCATGGCTGCTTGCGCGCGTGACGACGCTGCTATCGCGCTGGTGGCTATCCGCCCGCGCTGGTGTTTCGATCCCACTTGGTCACACGGTGGAAAATCCCTTCGCGCTCGGCGAGATGGGTTTGGCGCACGAACACATCCAGCTGGGCAACGGGACCTTGGATCCGATTCTCGGAGTCGATCTTGCGAGGACATTCGGCAGTCTGAGCGTCAATGGCTATAGCCAGGCGCATGTCACGTTGTATCGGAATGGACACGGCTTTCAGGCGGGGAACCAATATCTCGTCGGAGCGCAAATCGGCGGGCGTACGTTCGGAAAGCTGGCGGCGATGGTCGGCAGCGACCTTGTGTACGACGCACCCGAACGTTGGGAGGGGACGATTCAGCAGGACGGCAACCTTGGCAGGACCGAACTGCTAGCAGGCCTCTCTCTTATCTACCCCATCGGAGCCACCACCATTTCGGCGACGGTTCGGACGGCGATCTACCGTCACATCGTTTCCGGACCGGAAGCGCCAGGATCGCTCTCGTCGCCTGCGACCATTACCCTGATCGCGAGCCGTACGTTCGGAGGACAGGGCCCGTAGGTCGGTCCGTCCGTCATCCGCTATCAGCAGGCGCGATCGCATACGAAGCGACCGTTGCCACAACTGCTGGCCGCCCGCGCCCCTGCGCACGTCAAGGTGCAGGTCGCGGAATTTCCGCAGGCCAGCGTGCAATTTCCTCCCGCACACGTGTTCTGGCATTTCGAGGACGTGTTGCAGGTGAACGTGCAGCCGCCCCCGGCGCATGCAAAATTGCACGTGCCGCTGATCCCACAACCGAACATGCAACCCGTCCCCGCACAGTCGGAGGTGCATATCATGGAGGTCGCGCAGGTACACTGCGTCCCCGCGGCGCATGCTGGCACTCCGGCGTCGGCCTCGACCGCCGTGTCCCGAGCGTCCGTCGCGTCTCGCGCGTCGGCGGCGGAAGTATCAGCGACGTCGCCGCCGACGGCCGCATCCCGCACGTCCGCCGCGTCGGCGGCATCAACGGCCGGATTTACGTCGCCAGGAGCTGCCGCATCTGTCGCGCCACCGCCGCCACCAGCACCCGAGACACCGCCGGCGGCATCAACGGCGAGGCCGCTGCCGCCAAACCCGCCCGACCCCGACAGCGATCCGGCCGCGCCAGCATCCCGCCCGCCGCGAAACGTCTCTGCCCCGCCACAGTCCCAGGCTGCCACGCCGACGGCGACAATCAGCAGAATTCCCGCACTGCGACCCACGCCCTGCAGAGACTATCATTCCCGGCGCCGAGCCCTTCGGTCTATTGCTTGTCGAGGACGACGTCGACGATGATCTTGTTCGTGCTCATCGTGGGCATCGGCACGGCCATGTTCAGCTCGACGATGTGGAGCTGGTTTCCCTGAACGCAGTAGTTGTTGTCGCTGGGCGGTTTCCCGGTCTCGGTTTCCGTTAGCTTGGTCCCATCGACGACGTACGTCCCGGCCACGTTGCTGTCCGCCGACGTGACCAGGGTGCAAGCACAGGTCGCACCTTTGGTCGCGCAGGTGATGGATTGGAACGTCGTCTTCGGATCCTGCGCCATACCCTGTCTCTGCAGGGCCTCGAACTCGGCGCAGGTGAGGTTGAGGGAGCCGTTCATCAAGCAGCTGATCGGGTAGGCAACCTGCAACGATCCAGTCAACGACGCCATGGCGCTGTACTTCATGTCGGCGGTGTACGTTAGGGTTCCGGCGAACTTCAAGCTCGTCGAATCCAGGGTGGACTCGGGACAGCTAACCGACGCCGACCCGGATGACGGGAAGCATGTGTCGGTTATTTTCCAGCGCCCGACGATGTTGCCTCCGCACGGGTAGACCTTGCCGCAGCTCCCTTGGGAGCCGCCGGAGCTGCCACCGCAACCGAGCTGAGATCCAGCGACAATCAAGGCGGCGATCAGGATCTCAAAGGTATGTCCATTCATTCCGCCATTTTGGTTCAGCTTGCTCGTCGGTGCATGAAGAGACGCTTAACAGCGCGCCTTGTGTCGCCGATCATGGCGAAAGCAGTTGGTCAGGCTATCCGACGCGGCGCCGCAACCGGAGCACGATCATGCCCAGCGCGCCGAGGGCGAACACGCCCCAGCCAGACGTCGGATCCGCGCCCGAAGTCGCGCAAGCGCAACCCGAGCTGGTGTCGGACGGTCCGAGACCCGGCGCGCCCGCGTCGGACGTCGCGCCTGCGTCGGGCGTCGCTCCCCCGTCGGGCGTCGCCCCCGGACCGGTCGTCGAAACGGCGCACGGGGCGCCCGTGCACTTGGCCAGGCACGTCTTCAGGGTATTGAAAGTCGTCTGGTAGTTGCACGCCGCTGACGGCTGCCGCTGGCAGGCGGCGCACGATGGGTCAGCCGCGCATGTGGCGGCCTCGGTGCAGCAGGTGCCCGTGATGCATGACAGGCACGCCGGCCGCGAGTCGGTGAGGCCGCCGCACTTCAACATGGGAGGCTTGGGCGACAGCGATCCGCATACCGGGTCCTGTGTGCAGGCGGCCGCGCACATCCCCCCGCACTGACAGGTCGCCAGCGCGTCGTAGGTGGTGGCCCCGGCGGACATGGTGTTTCGACACTGCGTGAGACATGCGGCGTTCTGACAGCCGACCGCGCAATTCAGGTACTTCCCGCATGGTGTCGTCGGATTGGCGCAGGTGGCGCCCTGCGCGACGCAAGAATTTCCCGGCCCGACCGCCGCGGTTGTGCACTCCTCACACGGTAATGTCGCGGGTGCGGCGGCGATGAATGATTGTATGAACGCGGCCGCGGACGACAGGCGCACGCTGACGCCCGTGTTCCTGCACATCGCATCCCCGAATGAGGTTACCCCCGCGACGCGAATGCCATTGGCGGTCTGAAACAGCGCGGGGCCGCCCGAATCTCCCTCGCAGGCGCCCTTGAGATCGGTCTGGTCATATCCGAACTGACCGGTCGACAGCACCGAGATCTGACGATCGACCTTACGGCGCACCGAGTTCTGTGCGTCAGTTTCGGTCTTGCCGTACCCGACCAGCGTGATCTTCGAGTTGACGATCAGCGCGTCCTCGGCGGGCGCGAGCGCGGGGATGACCGGCGTCGACGCGGTCGCGCCCAGGTATCGGATGAGGGCGACGTCGTAAGGACTATCGACGGCTCCGTCATAGCGGGGATGAAGAGCCACCGCACCGACGCCGTAGTACGCACCGCCCGCGGCGGCCTTCTGCCAGTCCGTGCCCGGCAAGACATAGAGGTCGTTAATCGCGGCCAGCTTCAGCGGCAGCGTGACGTGCCCCTTGCCGTCGTTGCCGACCACGCAATGCCCGGCGGTGACCAGGATACCGGAGGCGCCGACCTTCGCGATGGTGGTTCCGGTGCACGCCGACGCGCCCATCATCGACGGGTTCCCAGACTGCTGGATCAAGGCCATGACCGCTTCGTTGGTGGTGTCGGCCGTTCCCCCCAGGATGGGGCCGCGAACCGATGTCAACGCATCGGCGGCGCCGGGACCGCAAGCACTAGCTGCCAGCGCGAGGACGACGACGACAACCGACGACGTCCAGAACCGACGTCCCACGCGCGCGAACGAACCCAGCAAGCGGCGCGTCATACCTGATAATTGTCGCATAGGCTCTACTCGGCTGAGAGCGGTATTTCGCCAACGTCGTGGTCATGACGCGGTCGCCTGGTCTGGTTTCGGGGCTTTCGGAAGCTGGATCGCAAAACGGATCCAACCCGGATGCGGCAGATCAGCGGCCACGGTCCCGTTCATCAATCGAACCATTGCGGCGACCAGCGCAAGACCGAGACCACTGTGCAAACCGTCGGTGCGCGACGGGTCCTTGCGCCAGAATGGCTCGAACAGATGCGGCAGATCGCGCTCGCCAATTGCGTGTTGCGCGGGTTGTGTGTTCGCGATGGTGATGGCTGCACCGCTGTCCGTGAGCGCAGTTGAAAGCACGATGCGACCGGCGTCGGGCGCATAGCTGACGGCATTGCCCATCAGGTTTCCAAGCACCGCGTCGAGCAGCGCCGGATCGGCCAGCGCGCCACCGCGGGAAAGTTCGCGGGCGTCGACCTGCAGCCGGCGATCGCGCGTCGCGCCGGCGAACGAATCGAGGGCGCGGGACACGGCAGCGGCCACGTCGACGGGTTCAAGCTGCACGGGTTGGTGGCCGGATTCGCATCGCGACAGCGCCAGCAGACTGGTGACGAGGCTCTGCATCTGCACCGCGACGTCGCGGGCGTCTGCGAGCGCGGCGGTGTCGCGCGCCAGCCGCGCCGCCGGTTCGGCCAGCGCGACCTCGGCCAGCGCGCGCAGCTCGGCGATCGGGGTGCGCAGCTCGTGAGCGACGTCAGCAGAAAATCTGCGCTCGCGTTCGAAGCTGGTGGCCAACCGTTCCAGAAGCTCGTTGAGCCGCACCGTGATCCCCGCCAGCTCGGACGGCAGCCCCGTGGTGGGAAACCGCTGGTCCAGGGACTGTGCATCGATGGCGGCGGTCCGCCGGGCCAGGTCGTCCAGCGGCCGCAGGCTACGCGGAATCACGCGCGCGATCACCAGCGGGATAGCCAGCATCAACGCCAGCGCCATCAGGCCGACCGCCAGGAAAATCTCGCGCATGCGAGCGTCCAGCGAGAGCCGTTCACGCGCAACCTGCATCTGCAGCGGCTGCCCCGCGGGTTGCGCCATCGCCGTGGCAGGCGCCACCACCGGCGGCGGCGTGCGCGCGGCATCGTCCGCTTCCGTCCGCGGCACGAAGGTCAGTGAGACGGTACGCCCGGCGCGACCGTCGGGCAGCGCCGCGTCCTGGAAGGTGGTTCCGCTGGCAGACCGGTCGCCGAGCGGCGGCGTCTGGCCGTCGGTGGACGGCGAGCTGAACAGCGCCACGTGCTTGTCCCACACCACGAAGTACTCGCCCCCCGGGCGCTCGAACTCGGGCATGGGCGCCTCCTCGAGGTCCATCTCAAGCGTCCCCGTCTCATCGCGTTTCACGAACGCCGACAGCAGGCGCGCCTTGGCGCCGAGCGCGTCGTCGAACTGCGACTGCAACGCAAGGCGCAGCGAGAACAGAAGGCCCAGGCTGGTAATCGTCAGCACCGCCAGCAGGCTGACCAGGAGGCGAACGGCGAGGACGCGCTGGATCGACCTCATGAGGTTGGCGCCCGCAGGACGTAGCCCAGCCCGCGGCGTGTCTCGATATACGAGGGGCCGCTGTCCTCGCGATCGACGCGTTTGCGTAAACCATAGATGGCGGTATCCACGGCGTTGCTGGCCGGCTCGTCGCGTCCGTCGTAAAGATGCTGCTCGATCTCGGAACGCGAGACGACGTGGCCGGCGCGCAGCGCCAGATATTCCAGCAGCGCGTATTCTCGCGCCGGTAACGTCAGTGAATCGCCGGCGCGGGTCACCTGTCGCGCGCTGGTATCGATCACCAGATCTCCGACCACGACGCGCGGGTTCTTGCGCCCCTGGCGGCGACGGAGCAGCGCCTGGATCCGCGCCACCAGCTCCTCGAAGGCGAAGGGCTTGACCAGGAAGTCATCGGCGCCGGTCTGGAAGCTGCGGAGCTTGTCGTCCAGGGTGTCGCGCGCGGTCAGGACCAGAACGTGGGCGTCAAGACCGCGGTCGCGCCACCGGCGCAGCAGGGTCAGTCCATCCAGCCCGGGCAGCATCAGATCAAGCACGATCACGGCATAGTCGTTCTCTTGCGAGAGGCGCAAGCCCTCCTGGCCGTCGGGCGCGATGTCGACGGCGAAACCGGCGCGCCGAAGTCCCGCCCCCAGCGATCGCTGGAGGCGGCGGGAGTCTTCGACCAGGAGCAGCCTCATCTCCTTAGCTTACGGTTCAGCCGACGATCTCGCCCGAGGGGCGAACCTTGATGCGCTTCTTCGCACCACCGCTGAGCTTGAGCTCGTACTGGCTGACGGTGGTGGCGCCTTTGAGGAACACCTCGCGCGCCTTTTTTATGCTGGCGCCGGCGAACGCCTTGTCGACGGCGGTGCGCACGGCGGCCGGCAGCTGCGCGGCGGCCACGTCCTTCCTGACCTCCAGCAGCTCGCCACTTTCGGCGACCTTCATGGAGTATTCGACGCCGCCGACCAGGTATTCGCCCTGGTAGACCACGAGGCCATGCTCGCTCTCTCGGTCAAGCTCATCCGGAACCGCGGCGCCGGCGACACGCCGCATGGTTTGCTGAACCGCCGCCGGGGCCTGGGCCAGTGGGAACTCGTCTTCCGCGGCGCTTTCGTGACTTTCGCCACGCCCTTCGTGGTTCTTCTCGGCGCGCGCGATTGGGGCCAGACACAGGAGTCCGGCGGCGCCCAGGCCGATCAAAAGGGTTGCTTTACGAGGTGTGCGTGATTTCCGAATCATGGTGTCTCCTTTTTGTTACGGAACAGAAAGGAGAATGGCCGCCCCAGATGACGACAACATGACGACCCCTAAACTATCTTATCCCCCGGATCGTGGCGCGAATGCGGTGTCAGTCATCGAATCGCGAACGCGGCGATCCGGGTCAAGCAAAGCGCGACGGCGCAGGCGCCGATCGAGTAGCCAAGGGCTGATCGTGCGAACCGGGGCGCGCCCACGCCGAGGCGGCGCGCCAGGTAGCGCGGCGCGATGATAGCCGCGACGAACGCAAGCTGTCCCAGCTCGACCCCGACATTGAAGGTGGCAAGCGCAACGGGGAGCTCGCCGCGGGGAAGGCCCAGCTGGGCCAGGGCACCCGCGAAGCCGAGACCATGCAAGAGGCCGAAGGCCAGCGCCACCACCCACGGATGTCGCACGGCGACAGCAAGAGGATGGTCCGACGCAACCAGGATCTCGCGGGCCACGAACACGATGCTGAGCGCGATGGTCGCTTCAACCGGTGGACCGGGGACACGCACCACGCCCAGCGTCGCCAGGACCAGGGTGACGCTGTGGGCGGCGGTGAACGCGGTGATGGTTTTGACCAGGCTGGGCGTTGTGCGGGTCAAGAGCAGCAGACCCAGCACGAAGAGCAAGTGGTCCCAGCCGAGGAGGATGTGCTCGGTGCCGAGGCGCAGGTATATGCGCGCCACGGTCGCCGCCGTGGGATCGCGCGGCACCACAAACGGCGCCCCTCCCGGCGACAGGCGACCGTGGACGACGCGTCCATCGAGCAGGACAACGCGCACCAGGGCATCGGTCTGCGCGGCCGCCGGGCCGTCGAGGCGAATCTCGGCGCCACGGACGCCACCGGTTCGTCGCAACACCCAGCGTTCGGCGTGCGCTTGACTGTCGACCTGCACCTGCTTGCCGCCGACGCTGACCGCGTCCTGTGGCATCACCGGCGCGATCAGCGCGCGCGGCGCTTCGTCGCGGGGGACGCGCCAGAGCACATCGATCTCGTCGGGCGCCCGCTCCACCAGCGACAGCAGTGCGGGCGTCAGCTCGTGGGCCACGGCATTGCCCGGCGCAACGCCGCCCACAGCTGCGAACGCGACAACAGCGATCATCGCGCGCGCCTGCAATGTCATCGGGCCGCGTCCAGAACCGGGGCCAGGAGCGTCGCCCCCCGCAATCGGCGCCGGCTGTCGGGCGCGATGTGGATCTGATACTGCGGAAGCAGCT
>DASRQT010000443.1:0-2070 GCA_035696485.1 Polyangia bacterium
CCAATCGGCTCGACGCTGCGCGCGACCGAGCGGCGCAACACGTTGGCCAGGCGGCGCGCACGCGTGCGCGCGTTGAACGCGGACGTGACGCGAAAATATCCTTGATTCATGAGCGCCGCGCGCAGCACCGGGTCCTCGACCAGGCGGCGCACGGAAGCGGCGAACGCGGTGATGTCGCTGACCGGGAAGATGAGGCCCTCACGTTCGTGCGCGACCACCTCTTGCGTACCGGCCGCGTCGGACACCACCACCGCGCGCCGCATCGCCATGCTTTCGAGCACGACATTGGGACATCCCTCCGACCGCGACGGCAAGACGATGATGTCGCACGCGGCGTAAAACGCGCGCATGTCGGCCACGTACCCCAGAAACGTCACCGCGTGCGCCACCCCCAGCGAATGCGCCAGAGATTCGTATTCGGGCCGGCGGCTGCCTTCACCTGCCACCAGGAACGCGACCTCGGGATGGTCGGGCGCGATCCGGGCCGCCATCTTGATCACGTCGTCGGGGCGTTTCTGCTCCACCAGGCGGGCGGCGAAGCCGACCACGACCTTGGCGCCGGGAGGGCGATATCGGCCGGCGTCCCCGGCGTGCGGAAAAAACATCTGCGTGTCGACGCCGTTGTGCACGACCACCGACGGGGCATGGACGAGGGGACCGAAAGTCTCTTGCACCTTCTCACCGCAGCAGACCAGGAGGTCGGGCGCGTTGCGCAGGGTCCACGCGCGCAGCGCCAGCTTGGCCGCCACTGACGCCTCGCAGCCGCCGGCGCGCCAGACGATCGGAATGCCCAGCTCGCGCGCGACCGGCGTGGCGGCGACCCACGAAAACGGCATCGCGGCATAGATGATCTGGGTGCGGCGCTCCACCGCCGCTTGCCGGATGGCTGCCGACACCTGCTGCAGGCAGCGGTAATAACGAGACGGCAAACCCAGGCGCGACAGCCCGCGCGGTTTGGGCCAGTTGCCCGGGAAACTGTCGATGTGGATGATGTCGGTGACGCCGTTCTCGCGCAGCCAGTCGATGATGGCTCCGCCGGGCCCCACCAGCGGGGTGACGTCAAATCCGAACCGCGCCAGACGTGGCGCGCTGGTCGACGCCTGACGTTCGGCGCCGCCGAAGTTCGTGCACGGCTGCACATACAGCAGCCGCAGCGGTGTTTGCGACACGGGTCCCTCGGCGTGCGTAGATTTCATGAGCGATGCGCGGGCGTACGACATTGGTGATCCGGTGGACGGCGTGGGGGTTGGGGCTGGGGCTGATTGCGCTGCTCATCCACCGGGTCGGGCTTGCCACCGTCCGCGATGAGCTGGCGCGCGTCGGTCCCAAGATCGTGTGGATGTTCGCGGCCTACGCGGCGGGCACCGCGCTCGGCGCCGTGCCCTGGCGGCAACTGATGCCCGATGCGGCGCGACCGACCTGGGGAGCGGTCGTCAGCAGCCGCTTCGCGGCCTCGGGCATCAACGCCGTCCTGCCGTTCTTCGGCGCCGGCGAGGCGGGCCGGCTGCTGTGGATCGAGCGCCGGTTCTGGCCCGCCGGTGTCGCGGCGCTGATCGTGGACCGACTCCTGTTCGTGATGGCGGGGGCATTCATCCTGGTGGCCGGTGTCATCGCCGCCCTGCGGATCCCGTCGCTGCCGCGCCTCTACGACTGGAGCGGCGGGTTGATCGCTGCCGTCATCCTGCTGGGGCCTGTTGTGTTGGCGCTGATCGGTGCCCGCGGGCGGCTGATGGGGCGCCTGGCGCGGGCCGTGCGATTCCTCCGCCGTAATGGCGGCCATTCCCCCGCGGTGCCCTCGGCGCTGGAGCCCGAGGGGGTGGATCCTCGAGACGAAGCGTTGCGCGCCGTGCTGGCCGGATCCAAGAAGCGCCTCGGCGCGGCGCTGGCGACTCACGTCGGCTCGCGCCTGTTGCTGGCCGCCGAGATCTACGCCGGCCTGCGCGTTCTGGGGGTCCACGCCACCCCGGGGGAGACCCTGGTCTTCGTCGCCGTCCCGATCGCGCTGTCGGTGGTCGGCACCTTCGTTCCCGGACAGATTGGGCTGCAGGAGACCGTGCAGGCTTTTGTGGC
>DASRQT010000444.1:0-16132 GCA_035696485.1 Polyangia bacterium
TGCTCACCGTCAACGCCAGGAGCGTGCTGCGCGAGCCCGGCCTGTTCACCCGCAACGAACGTTTCGTGACGCTGATTCAGGGTGAGGCGGGGTTGGCCGCCGTGGTCATGGTCGCCGCGGTGGGCGTCGGACACATCACCGCGGCGTACGACCCCGAGGTCGCAACGCACGACGCGGAGTTCGCGCGCGCCGCCGTGAGGCACCGACGCTACGACACCCCGAAGGCCATCGGGCGCGGCGACGAGGTGGGAACGTTTCACCTCGGGTCGACATCGATCGTCATCTTCGAACCCGGCCGCGTCGTGCTGGATCCGCTGTCCGCGGGTGCCAGCATGAAGATGGGAGCCGCGATCGGGCGTATCGCCTCCCCGTCGGGCGCGGCGCGTGGCGTTTCGTCACGGGCCACATCGGGCGAGGGCCAATGACCGTGGCGAAACCTCCCGAGCGGCCTCTACCGCCTTCCACGCTGGATGCCTCGGAGGACCAGGTCACCCCGGAGCCGATCCACATCGAGGTCACCGCCGAAGAGCCGGGCGAGGAGGAACGCCGGCAGCGGATGGACTCGCGCACCGCCTGGGCCCAGTCCCGCCCGACCCCCCCGTCGGGCGTGTCCCCGATCAACGAGCGCAGTGGTCCGATCGGAATCAGCGACGGCGAATTCACGACCCCCACGGTGAGAAAACGCGTCACGACACAACCACGCGGGATCTCAGCTTTGCCCGGGGCGCCGGCGCCTCCGCCGGTCGCGACCGGTGACGGCCGAGGCGCCACGCCGCAGCCCCAACCGCCCGAGTACCAAACGGAGATCGAGGCCGAGCTACCCTTCGACGAGACCGACGACCAGCTCCTGGCGCTGGCCGACGAGGCGGCTCGCACGCCACCTCCCGTCGCCCAGGACATGAACCCGACCCCACCGCCTGCCGTGACGCCGCCAGCGGTCATGGCTCGCACGTTGACCCCACGGCCACCGACGGTGGCGCGCGCGGCTACACCGCCCCCGCCACCCTGGACGGTTACGGCGGATGCCTCACTGGCGGCCGCTCCGGCCCCCGCCAGTGTCCTTCCCGAGATCGAGGACGCAGACGCCGTCCCCGCGGGCCCGCTGTCGGACGGTGACAGCGGCGCGAACATCTCGCCCCTCGCGCAAACGCTGGCCCACATCGCCGAGGCGGCGCGCCAGCACGACCCCCTCCCCGAACACGCCGACGAGGTCGCCACGGACGACGAGGTCGAGGTCGTCGATGCGCCGATGGGCGCGCTGAAACTGGTGGCGCCGTCGTCCGAGCGCCTGCCCAAACGCGGCGCGACGCCGCCCCCCCTCCCGATGGGCGGAACCCCGCCGCCTATCCCCGGTGGCCGCCGCGTGAAGACCTCGGCCGAAATTCTGAGCGCGCTTCCCGAAGCGCTGGCGCAGCGGCCGCGCCGGCTGAAGCGATCCAAGCCGTGGTACGAGGAGGTCTTCGACGAGGACTACCTGCGGACGCTGCCGTTCATGAGTCCCGGGCAAACCCTCAAGGAGGTCGCCTTCATCGAGGAATCGCTGCAAGCGCCTCCCGGGGCCGACCTGCTTGACGTCGGCTGCGGATATGGCCGGCACGCCATCGAGCTGGTCCAGCGCGGTGTGAAGGTGACTGGCCTCGACCTGTCACTGCCGCTGCTGATCAGGGCCGCCGACGAGGCCCAGCGACGCGCGGTCTCCGTGAACTTCGTCCACGCCGACATGCGCGAGATGGCGTTCGAGCGCCAGTTCGATGGCGCCTACTGCATGCTCACGTCGTTCGGATACTTCGACGAGGACGCCAACCTGCGCGTGGCCGAGGGGGTCGCGCGCGCGCTCAAGCCCGGTGGTCGATTTCTCCTCGACGTGGTCAACCGTGACTACCTGGTCGGTGATCTCCCGACACGTATCTGGTGGGAAGGGTCGGGCTGCGTGGTGCTTGAGGAGGTCGATTTCAACTTTCACACCAGCCGCGTTGTGACGCGCCGCTCGGTGGTCTTCGATGACGGACGGCAGCTAGAGCAGGAGATCTCGGTCCGTGCCTACAGCCTGCACGAGCTTGGCCGCTTGCTGCGTCAGGCCGGTTTTCGCGTTCTCGACATATCGGGAAGCCTGGCGACGCGGGGTCACTTCTTCGGCAGCACGTCCAGGAACCTTCTCATTCTGTCGGAGAAACGGTCCGAAGAACGCTAGAGAACGCCGAGACGAGCGCCAAGAAGGTGCTAACGGCGGGTTCTTAATCAGAATCTCGCCAGCGGCGCGCGAACGTGCGGCGCTTTTTGTGCGCAAGCGACCGACCTCACGGGTTGAACTGTAAGTGATTGCGCTCACGGCGAAACAATAGAGGCAAACCCATTGTGCTTTGGGGCGTCAAAACCCATGTTGAAGCACAGGACCTTGCCTGTAACAAAACGCAGGCCCCAGCATCGTACTTGCGTAGAGAAAAAGCATTTAACTCGGAATATTTATCTGTCGAGGTTCGTATAGCCAAAGAGGGATCGCGATGCGCTCTCTCGGAGACAAAAGGATGATGGACCGCAACGAAGGAAAAGCACGATCGACGCGCAAGCATCGAATGGGAGAAACCATGCGTAAGGCCAAGGCTGCTCGCCCTGCCGGCCGTGGACGCGTCACACGTGTGATCAAAACCCGTGGCGGAAGTATTCCCACCCCCGCGAATGACACGGTGCCCTCGCCAGTGGCCGGCCTGGAAGCGACGGAAACGGGACTCGAGCGCGAGATCCTGGCCGGAGAGCACGGTGTCGCCTCGGAAGAGGCGCTGCTGGGCGGAACGCCGGCCGAATCGCTGGCCGAAGGCGACGACGTGGTCGAGACTGCGGTCGCGGCCCCCGACGGCGACGGCGAAGAGGTTGAATCCGACGAGGACGAATCCGAGGAAGGCGTTGAGGCGACCGCCGCTCCCGGCAAGAAAAAGCGCGGCGACGAAGAGCCGACCAGCTTCCTGGCAATGTACTTCCGCGATATGGCCGAGCTGGACGTCCTGCGCCCGGAGCAGGAGTTCGAGACCGCGCGCCAGATCGAAGAGATGGAGCTGGATCTGTGGCGTACGCTGCTGGGGTTCGCCCCGGGCGCCTCGTGGATGGCAGACACCATCGAACGCGCGGTGGAGAAGCCGGTCGCCGAGATGAAGGCTTACCGTTCAGCCGCCGAGCGCGCTCGCCAGAAATCGTCGATTCCGGCGCGGACACGCTACGAGAAGACCGCGGCGCTGTTGGCAGCGAAGCTGCGAGTGATGGACATAGACCGCCTGTTCATGGAAGCGGGCCTGAATGAGATTCAGCGGGTTGGCCGCGCCACGCAGGGTTTGCCCTTCGAAGGCTCGGTGCCGTTTTCGACCTCGACCAAGGCCTTCCGCGAATACGTTCGCGTCGTCGGCGGCAAGGCCTTCCGCCTCAAGGCCGCGAAGAATGAGTTCGTGAAGGCGAACCTGCGACTGGTGGTCTCCATCGCGCGCCGGTTCAACCACGGACGGCTGCCCCTGGCTGACCTCATCCAGGAGGGAAACATCGGCCTCATGAAGGCGGTCGAACGCTACGACTACCGTCGTGGGTTCCGATTCTCGACCTACGCCAGTTGGTGGATTCGCCACGCCATCAGCCGGGCGCTGGCCGACAAGGGCAGGGCGGTGCGCCTGCCGGTGCACATGATCGACGCCTATCACCGGATTGCGAAGTCTCAGCGCGAGCTGCAGTCCAAGCTGGAGCGCCCGCCGACCACCAACGAGATCGCGGCGGCGACCGGCATCGAATCCGAAAAGCTGGAGAAGATGAAGACGTTCTTGTCGGAAACGCCGGTCTCCCTGGACCGTCCCATCTCCGACGAGGACGGCCGCCGTCTGATCGACGTGCTGGTGGACCCGAACGAGGGGCCGGCGGTACCCGAGCAGATGGTCTCGACCGAGACGCAGAGCGAGATGCTGAAGCTGCTGGGGGGCCTCAAGCCCATCGAGGCGGACATCTTGCGCAAGCGGTTCGGTCTGGTGAACGACCGTGAGAGGACGCTGAAAGAGATTGGTGACGAGTACAGCCTGTCGCGCGAACGGGTGCGCCAGCTGCAGGAGCAGGCGCTGGGCAAGATGCGTCGCGCAATGGCCAAACGCGAGATGTTGTAAGCCAGACCGCGCCCTCCAGCTTGACCACCGCGGCCGGCGAAGGCTATGGTCAGCCCCTCACTGAGGAGGCCAAAGTGTCCATGAAGCGCGTCCGTCTGGCAGTCACCATCGGCTCTTTGGCCCTGCTTGCCGCCTGTCAGCAGAGCGGCGGTCCGCTCAAGGTGGAAGCTCTTGAACCCAATCAGGGAACGACCGGCGGTGGGGACGAGGTCGCGATCATCGGCGGAGGCTTCCAGCCCGGTAAGACACAGGCGGAGGTGAAGTTCGGACGCAAGAAGGTGGAGAGCGTCGTCATCGCCTCGAACAGCAAGATCAAGGTGATCACCCCGGCCAACGAGAAGGGGCCGGTGGACATCACGGTCATGTTCGACGACGGCAGCACCTTCAAGATCCCCAATGCGTTTCGCTATGTGGAGCCCAGCGACAGCGGCAGCGCGCGGCGCGCCTTCTTCTCGGGCGGCGAAAAGGGGCCGGCGGCGCCCGGCAAGATCGAGATCGAGAAGAAGTAAACCGGCGGGTGGGGCTGGCGACGGCCTAGCGGAATTCGACCCGAAATAGCTGCTGGCCCATGAGGATGAACGAGCCCTCGGTCAGCGTACGTTCACCCCGGATGCGCAGGAAGGTACCGTTGGACGACCCCAGGTCGGCCAGGAACACGCGGCCATCGTTCAGCGAGATGCGGGCGTGGGCGCCGGACACGTAACCGTCCTCGGGGAAAAGGATGTCGCCCCGTTCGCGGCCCAGCACGACGGCCTCGCCGAACAGGGGGAAGGCCGAACCATCGACGTCGCGCCCGACCACGACCGATAGCCGGCCCCAGAACCCGGGGTTGGGTGTCCCCATGATGTCCGTCCCGTCCTCCATCGGCTGAGGGGCCGAGATCAGCTCGAACCGGAGCAGCTCCTGGCCAATGCGAAACACGTCGCCCGATTCCAGGCTTTCCTCGGAGCTAATCTTGAGGAAGACGCCGTTGAGGCTGCGGAGATCGCGCACGATCAGGCCGTTTGCCCCGATCGAGAATTCGCCATGGCGCGGCGACAGGTAGGCGTCCGAGTCGAACAACGCCCCTTGACCGCGTCCGATCAGATTTTCCCCTTCGTGGAGGGAGTAGGCGCCGCCTTCGGAGCCATCAGGGCGGATGAGGACCAGGCGCCCCCGCGGGATGCCCGAGGCGCCGATCGAGCCGGCCGCCATGTGCATGGTCCGCTGCGGGGCAAGCGCGCTGCTGGCGCCCGATGGGGCGCGATTGATGCGCGTGCCGCACGACCCACAAAACGCAAAGCCGGGCGCGATCGACTTGCCGCACTTGGGGCAGACGCTCTCTCCGGGAGCCGCCGTGGCCACGGCTGGAACCGCGCCGGAGGGGCGGCGCGCGCCATGAGCGGCGGCAGGTGCCTGGGCGGCAGGCGCGGGGGAGGCCAGAGGATTGGGCGGCAGCTGGAATGACGCCTGGGCGCCAAACTGCGCCGGCATCTTGGGGTTGTCGTTCCATGGGATGCCACCTTTTTGTTTGCTGGCGGCGGCCGCCGCGGCGCTGGCGGACTTGAGCTCACCGGCTGCCCCCTGCATCGATCCGGGCAGGGCCGTCCGGGCTATCTCCATCGGAGCGGGCGTGTGCTGGCCTTCGGCCGCGCCGGCGCCGGCCTCCGCAGCCGCGGGGACGGCCAGCGGCGGCTGCATCTTTGCCAGCTCGTTTCCGCAGCCGAGGCAAAACTTGTAGTGGTCCTGATTTTCTTTGCCGCAGCGATTGCAGGTGATCAAGCGGACCCCCGAGGGACAGCGCCTTCGCACCTAACACACACAGTGTGAAGCGTCAAACCGCGTCCCGGCTCATTTAGTAGGCAATTCATAAAAAACAGCGGCAAAACAGCTCAGACCATTTCCACGCGCAGGAGCTGCTGGCCCAGGAAGACGTAGTCGCCGTGTCCCAGCGGAGCCTCGTCGTTGATGCGGACGAAGGTCCCGTTCTTCGACCCCAGGTCGGTCAGCGTGATCTGACCGTCGTTGCTGATGTTCACCTGGGCGTGCTTGCCAGAGATGAAAGGGTCGTCCAGGAAGTTCACGTCGTTGCCTTCGCGGCCGATGGTGATGGTCTCGCCGCGCGACCGGTAGATCATTCCGATCTCGCCGCCGCGCAGGCGCTGGATCAGCTTCATCTTCGAAGGCCGCTTGGGACTGGCGTAAAAATACGTTCCTTCGGCGTCGGGCTGCGGGCCGAGATCGGGAGGGGACGGCTCGACCTGCAGCAACTGCTCGCCGATCAGGAAGACGCCTCCCGACGGCAGCGCGATTGGCGCCTTGATCCGGACGAACACGCCGTTGACCGAGGCTTCGTCGAGGACGGAAAGCTTGCCCTCGCGATAGACGAAGTTCGCATGGCGCGGCGACAGCAACGGATCGTCGGGAAACAGGATGGCCCCCTCCGTCCGCCCGGCCACGTGTTCGGTGCCGTTGAGCTGGTACGTGACGCCGTCGACGCCTTCGCCCTTGATGACGATCAGCTTGGCGCGTCCCGCGACCTGGTTGGCCCCGAAGAACATCGTCTTGGCGACGTTCGCTCCGCCTGGCGCGGGCGCGCCGTCGACCTTGCCCCCGCATTTTCCGCAGAATCGGTTGTCGGGGGGGACTTCGGTGCCGCAGTGTGGGCAAATCTTTCCCGCCATAAGTTTTGAGCTCCCGTCGAGGGCCGCGCGCCCTCCGCGTTCTGCGCCATTGTCAACTTGCCGCCCGGCAAGTCAAGGTCCTGTATGCGTTAGAGGTTCCGGCCGGCCCAGGGCAGCGGCTGCGGCCGCGCGTACGACGACATTGGGGTCGCCGAGGGCGGTTTCAAGGGGGGGGCGTCCCGGGGCGCCGACCGCCCGCAGGACCTCGACCGCCGCCAGGCGTCGTTGCCAGGCAGGGTCGGTGAACAGGGGGACAACGGCCTGGACGATGGGCCCAGCCGCCTGGGCGCGGGCGCGGACCTGCACGGCGGCGGCCGAGGCGGCGGCAGCGGCCGTCACGGGCCCCGGGTGCTGGCCGGCCAGGGCCGCCAGCGCGGCGATCCGGGCAGGCGTGACCCTGGGATCGCCCAGCTTGGCCAGCAGGCGAAGGGCCAGGCCCTGGATCTCGGGGTCGGCGTCGTCCAGCAGCGCCGCGACCCGGCCGCGGACGCTTTCGGCGATGGTGCGCAGGGCGTGTGAGGTGGCCGGCGAAATTTCGCCATTGCCGTCAGCGCAGAGGGGACCCAGGCCCAGGCCGTCATCGCGGCTGTTCAGCAGCGACAAGACGTGCCGCCTGGTTCCGCGCGACAGCCCGAGCGCGTCGCCGAGGATCTGCTCAACGCCCCGTACGCGTTCGATCCAGAGCGCGGAGCGGTCGGGGCGAGCGGTGACGCCAGGAAAAAAGGCGCCCAGCATGAGGTCGACGTCCAGACGGTTGCCGTCTATCGACTTCGCTTCGTCGTCGATGGCGGACGCGGCCAGCAGGTGGTCGAGCGCGTCCAGCGCCAGGAGTCCGCGGTCGGTTTGCGACGGGCGCTGGACCAGCACGGAAGTCAGCAGCGGGAACACCATCTGTGGATCGGCGATGGCGCCCAGTGCCGCCGCCGCCGCCCGACCAAGCTCGTGATCGCCCGCGTCCAGCAGCGCCAGCAGCGCGGGCGTTGCGCCGCGATCGCCCGACACGCCCAGCGCGATGATGGCGGCGCGGCGCAACCGTGGCGCGCGCGCGATGTCGGTGGCGATCCCGGCCAGCGTCGGGGTGAAACGTGGATCGCGCAGGCGACCCAGGCCCAGACAGGCAACGGCCGCCACGTCGCTACGCGGATCCTCGAGGGCCTTGGTCAGAAGCGGCGCCGAATCGGGGTTCGCGATCCGACCCAGGGCCCAGACCGCCGCCGCACGCAGTCCGCCGTCGGCGGCGGGAATAAGCTGTTCCAGCGCGGGCCGTGCCCGCTCGTCACGCAGACGACCCAGCGCGATCACGGCCGCGATGAGACTTTCGCTGACCGCCGGCGTCGCCAGACGGCGCAGGCCGGGCACAGCGCCCGCCTCCAGCGGGGCAGGCGTGGGCAGTTGCGCGAAACGCGCGAGCACGGGCGCGGCGTCGGGATTACCGAGGAAGCCGCCGAGCTCGATGAGTCCGCGATCCGGATCTCGTTCGTTCGCCGCCAGCAGCTCCAGCAGCGGCCGCAGCCCGTGTTGCGCTAGGCGAGCCCGCTCTGCCACTGTCGACGGCGAGTCCGGGGTCCGATACAGCGTGGGCACCAGGCGCCGCAACACGTCCACGAACGCATGCCGGTACGCCGCGCCCTTGTCCGCCGAGAAATTCAGGCTGCCGATGAGCCGTTCGAGATCGCCCAGCGTCCCGAGATACTCTTCCAGCTCCATCGCCCGGCGCGCGGCATCGTTGATCACCTCTTCGTCCGTGCTGCTGCGCAGGAGGGTGCGCAGGACGTCGGAAGCCTCGCGGGCGGCGCCCTGTCGCTCGAGCAGTCGGGCCAGCGCGAAAGCGGCGGTCGGATTTCCGTCGCGAGCGAAGGCGCGTCGATAGGTGGCGAGCGCTCTTTTCCCTTCGCCGGCACGTTCTTCGACCTCGGCGATTCGAACCAGGGCTTGCCCGTCGGCCGGCGCAAGAGACGAGGCGCGCTCGGCGTGCGCCAGCGCCCGCTGATCGTCGTAGCGACCAAGCTCTATGTCGGCGATCTGGATGTGAGCCTCCCTGGCTCGCGCCGGCACGCGGCGCGCCAGCTCCTCCAGCCAGCGGACGGCGTCATCCAGCTGGCGCGACTGCCGCAGCAGCCTCACCAGCGCCAGGATGGCGTCGCCGTCTGAGCTGGTGCCTGCCTTGTCGCGATCGACAACGCCACGCAGGGTGGCGATCGCGCCCGAGACGTTGCCGTTTCGCAGCTGCGCATCGGCCAGGAACATGGCCGCCTCGCGATCATCGGGCCGCTGCCGCAGCTGCCCCTCGAGACGGCGCACCCACTCGTCGAGGCGTGCGCGCCCTTCGCGGGACACCAGCGCCAGGATTCGCGACCTCGCCTCTTGCCGCTCGCCGGCCTGGGCCGCACCCTTGCTCATCTCCAGGACCGTCTGCCATTCCTTGATCGCGGCGTCCGACTTGCGCTGGCGCTCCAGGATCTGCGCCATGGTCCGGTGGTGCCGTGGCTGCTTCGGGGCCAGCGTCTGCGCCACGTCGGCCTCTGCCGTCGCCTCGGGAAGGAGGTCGTGTTCCATCAAGACTTCGGCCAGCCTGCCGTGGCCGTCGGCTCTCGACGCCACGGTCTTGCGCAGGGCCTGCCAGGTGCGGACGGCCGTCTCCTTCTTACCACGTTGAAAATACGCCTCGCCCAATCCCAGGATCGCCATCTCGTCGCGCGGCGACAGTCGGCGCAGCCGTTCCCAGGCGGCGATGGCCCGCTGTTCTTGCCCCCAGCGGCTGGCCAGCTCCGCCAGCCGGACCAGCGCCGACGCGTTCCTGGCGAAACGGGCCAGCGCGCGATCGAACTGGCGTTCAGCTTCGAGCTTCTTGTTGCGACGAAACTGACGCTCGCAGAGCTCGATGGCAAAGCGGGGCTGGTGCGGGTCCATGCGGGCCAGCTCCTCGTACTCCGCCGTGACGTCATCCTCGCGACCCAGGCGCTCCAAGAGCGTGACGATCCGGCGCCTAAGCTCGACGTCGGCGGGCATGCGCGCGACCGCCCGGCGCGCGGCGCCGAGAGCCCCATCGAGGTCGCCCAGCTCGTCGCGGACCTGGCTCAGCACATCCCACTCGACGGTACCGGCGTCCCGCTCAAGCTCGCGTGACAGCTCCTGCAGCTGGTTTCGCCGGCGCGCGACATCCACCGCACGCTTCCAGAGCTCGCGCCGACGATCGACCGCCGACGGCGGCACCTTTCGCAGCAACGCGGTCAACATCTGCGCGGCGGTCTTGTCGGCGCCTGCGGCCTCGCGCAACATGGCGACGCGAAGCGCGAGCTGCAGCGGCTCGGTGCCACCGCTGCGCAGCCGCTGCGCCAGCACCTCCGCCGCTTGATCCGGCCGCCCGGCTCGCTCCAGCGCGTCGGCCAGCCGCTCTGCCGTTTCATCCTTGTTGTCCAGTAACAGGAGCTCTCGTCGCGCCGCCAGCTCCCGCTCGATGTCGCCCGGGTCAGTCAGCTGGCCAATCAAGGCGGCAAGAAGTCGCTGTCGTTCGCGCGGGCGCTTCTCCAAGGCCAGCGCCTGCTGGTACGCGACGGCCGCTTCTTCGCGACGGCCGGACGCCCGCAACGCGTGGGCGCGCCCGACCACGGGAGCGGCCAGCTGCGGCTGCAGCCCGGCCGCGCGTTGGAAAACCACCGCCGCCTCGGCCGCGTTTCCCGAGGCCAGCAGCAACTGCGCGTAAGCTTCGACGGCAGCGTAGCGCGGCAGGGACGCTTCAGCGCGCTGGCGAAATTCCTTCAGCAGCGAGGGCAGCCGGTCTTTCCCGGACAACCGCACCAGCTGCACCGCCAGTGTCTGATCGTCTGGCTGCTCGGCCAGCGTGCGCGCCGCCTGCGCATAGAGCGCATCGTCGCCGGCGCGTTTGACTTGCCATTCAGCCGCCGCCCGCCCGGGCGCGACCGCGAGATTGACGACCCCAAGCAGCAGCGCAAGGCCGCCCAGGAACACCGTCCGGTTGATCCGGAGCACCCGGCGAAGGATAGCACCACGGCGAACACCCAAAAAAAAACGACCCCCGATCCCGCACCATTGCGGGGTCGAGGGCCGACCGAGGAAGCAGATAGCTAGGTGCTGTTAGTCAGTTAGTTGTCGGGACGGTGTCGATCTCGAACGCGGGATACAGAACCAGCGCTGTTCCCGGCGTTTCTTCTCGAAGATGAAGTCGTGCAGCAGGCGTTCATGTTTTCGCGCCATGGCGACGAATCGAAGCCCGGTCAGGTGGAAGTCACGACCGATGGAATCGAAGCACGATTCCGCCGACGCCCAGATCACCTCCGAGGTGTCGGGCAATTCGAACTCCAGGCCCACCAGCCGCGCAGGCCGCACCACCGGTTCGGTCAGCTTCTGCAGGAACAAACCCGTGTGGCTGAGGTTGATCGCCAGGCTCCGGTACGTCTGCTCCTTGACGTACTGGTTCAGGAACAGCTCCAGGCGTACGCGCGATTCACATCGCCGATCCGGACCAGCGGTCACCGAGAGGTAAGACATGTAGGATATAGTAGGCTAAAATCCTACTACGTCAAAAAAAAGAGCGCGTGGCGGCTACCGAGAGCGGCATCGGCCTGCCTCTGGCCCTGGCGTCGCAGAGGCCGTCTATTCGTCGCAGCTCTTACGCAGGAAGCTTCGGACAGCCTCCTTGACCGTCGCTGGAATCTCCGTGGCCAGCGCCTCGCGTGTCAGCTCCGGTGTCCGACGGTACGTCTCAAAGAAAACCACACAATCAGGGCACTGCGCCAGATGTCGCTGAAAGCCCAGCTGTTCGTTGTCGGGCAGGTCGCCCTCGATGTAGTCGAAGCAGAAATCAATCAGCTGGTGACAGTTGATCACGGTGGGTTTCCTGTCATTGCAGCCTTTCGATGGTGCCCCGGCGGCGAGGTTCCCGGAATAATACCCTAAGGGAGCCGTACGCAAGCAGCCGAGAGCGGTCTCTAGCGTGATAATCGGACATGACTTCGCCCTTGGCCTCCGGTCCAGCTGCGTCCGGTTCGGGACCGGCTCAGGCGGTGGCTGCGACCGGCGCCGCGCCGCGCGCCTTGATCTCCGGTGGCGCCGGTGCGCCCCAAGGCCGCGTACAGATCAACGCCGGCCGGTGCTCCGGGGCCGAGATGCGCCTGCTAGCGGCGGCCCTCGGTGTGATCGAGGCGGAGCTCTTGACAGCAGCTGCCTCTTCGCGGCAAACGCTTGCCGTGGCCATGGATGAACTAGGTCTTCACCGTCGCGCGAAAGGCATTCATCGGCGCGGTGCGACCGGCGACCAGGGGCGGGGGCGGAACAGAAATTCTGAACGCCAAGACCGACAGGACGATCAAAGCGGCGGCGACGGATGACCGTTCGCCAGCTCACGCTTACCGACTTTCCCACCACGTCGGCGACGAACCTCGCCGGCGTGCGCGCTTGGGAAGCGTGGTCACGATCGGCCGCGAGCCAAGCAACTGTGCAGCTGCGCGGCGTCGGCTCCGTTCACATCGCTGTCGAGCGCGCGGGAGACAGCGCTGCTCCTCTGGAACCTGCCGATGCGGTCTTTGGTATCGAGCGCGGCGGCCGATGGGGGCGTATCGCCCTGGACGGCTGGCTGGCATCGCGGCTGGTCTCCGCCGTCCTCGGTCGCGCGCCGGACGGCAGCCTGCGGCCGCTGGGACGGACCGAGCGCGGCGTGCTGGCCGCGCTGCTGGCGACGATACTGTCGGAGCTGGCCGCAGACGTCCGTCTCAGCTTGGCCGCAGGGCCTCATCCTTATCGACCCGCCGACATCGTGACCGCCATCCTCAAGGTCAGCGTGCTCGGAATCGGCGCCTGGGTGCGGTTGGATGTGCCGCTTTCCTGGGCGGCCGATCGCGCAAATGGGTCACCCTTCGACGGCGCGGCGTTGCCGGTATCGGGCAGCCTGGAATTGGCGTCGACCCACCTGCCTGCGCTGGAGTGGGCGACCGTCCGCCGCGGCGACGCGGTGGTGTTCGATGGCGTCGCGCCGCCCAGGACGTTCGACGCATGGGAGGCACGGCTTCGCTTCGGGCCATACGCGGCGAAGGCGCAAATCGGCGTTGATGGCGTCATCCACCTGGTTGAAGGTTTTCAGCCGGCGGCGTTGATCACTCCGAGCACGCCGGATTCGCTCGAGCTGAAAAATCGTCTTTCCCGCGAGGAGCCCGCCATGCCCAAATCTTCACCACCAACGACAGAATCCGATGCACCGGCCGATGTGACGTCTGTTCTTGCGGCGGCGCCCGTCGAGGTCGTCGCCGAGATCGGCCGCGTGGTCCTCCGCGGTGATGAAGTCATGGGGCTCGCGCGAGGCCACGTGCTGACGCTGGGGGGCGCGCGCACCACGGCCGTATCACTTCGCGTCGGCGACGCCGTCTGGGCGCGCGGTGAACTGATCGACGTCGACGGCGAGCTGGGCGTGCGCGTCGTCGAGCTGTTCGGGCGCTAGTCGCGTGGAGGGCGCGGGTCAGCTACGAATATTGCGAGCAGATCTCTTCGACGGCGGTGGCGGTCGCAGACCACCGGGGCGCGCTCAGCATCAGCGATTTCACCAGCGGTGACCACTGATCGCCGTCGGCGCGCAGGGCGATGGCGCGGCGAATGGCGCTCTCGATCTCGAACGGATCATGCGATCCATACAGCAGCGCCGACCCCGTCCCGGAGCGCGGGTCGTAGTCCACCACCTGATCGTGGTTGGCTCCGGCGTCAATGACGATCGGGAGGGTGCCGTAAAGCTGGGCCAGCGCGGCGGCACGGCCGGTCCTGTCATCGTCGTCGGCCAGAAGGAGCGCGTCAGCGGCCGCCCGAACGTGCCGCTCGCCGACATCGTCGGCCTCGCCGACAACGGACACACGCCCCGGGTTCTGCATCGCCAGCAGGCGGGCGCGCTCGAGCAGGATCTGATCGCCGCCGGCCGGCACGATGGTCACGACGTCGAAGGCGCTCAACCGTTCGAGCGCCGCCAGCACGCGATAGCCGCCTCGTTCCGGCCGAAGCGGCGCTGTGGCCAGGAGCAGCGTTCGCGGACCCAGGCCCAGCGAACAGCGCCGCGCCATCGCGCGCCGATTCTCCAGCTTGCCGGCCAGATTGTTCGGGCCGTAGGTCGCGGGCAGGGCCGGATCGCTGGTGGGATCGTGGGGAGGGTCGTCACAACCAAAGCGGACCGCGACCAGCGGTTCGTCGGACGCCCGCGCCGCCAGCCCGGGATCGGTTTCAAGCGCGCGCGCCGCGCTTGGGCTTGGCGCCAGGATCGCGTTCGCCGACAACGAGCCCAGCGCGACCAGCGAGCGGAGCGCACCGTCGTCACCCAGCAACGTCGTGCCCAGGAGCTGCGCGTCACTGGCCGCCAGCGGGGACCCCGCACGGCCGCTAGGCAAAACGAAAAGGCGCACCGCCGCCGAGGTGGCGGACAGGGCGGCGGCGGCCGTCTCACCCCAGCCGATGGTGACGGCTGGAGCGATGAGGCCATCCACCGACAGCGACTTCACGGCGCTGCCCAGCAGGGCCGCGGTCTCGACCCGTCCCGACGGTTTGACGCCGACGATGATCAGCTGAGCGCTGCTGAGGACCGCGCGCCCCTCATAGAGGGCGAGGTCGAACGTCTGATCACCGACAGAGGCTGGAATCGTGCGAAGACGACGCGCCAGACCGGGCACACGTGCGACGTGCTCCGGGCTTCCCAGGGAAAGCACGGTCGTCCGGTGACCAGCTGCGGCGAGAGCACGAGCTAACCCGGCGGCGCCGAGGGGAGCTTCCCCCTCGACCAATGGCGCCACCGCGTCCGTGATCAGTAGAAAATCGCGCGGGGGCACTACTCTGTTGCGCCGCGCTCGTCCTCTTCGCCGGGGAACTCGTTAACCGAGGGATATTTCATGATCTCCTTGCGGGAGATCTTCCATGCCTTCTGGACAATCCAGGAGAGGGACCGATCTTGTCGGGTTGCCTCCTCTTGAATCTCCTTGAGCATCTCTTCGGGGAAATAGAGGCTTTGTTTTCTCTTGTCGGAACCGCCCATGGGGCCTCCGCGTGTCACAGTACGCGTTTGAAGTGCGGAACTGTAGTTGCTTACCGCCGCATGTGTCAAGGTTTAAGAGTCCAAAGAATCTGAGTGACTTTTGAATCGTCAATTTCGCGCAAGAAACTCGATAGAATTCGACAGCACGAACTCAACCGTCCTTGACTAGGAATCGCGCCCAAACTATCCTATGGGGCTATTTCAAGCGCCTCTTGCGGCGTGGGGACGTATATGGAAGGGACCGGCCTCAAGAAGAAAGATCTCAAGCGATTCCGCGATATCTTGCTCGCGAAGAAGAAGGATATCCTGCGGAACGCTCAGCGGACGTTGAACGAAGACATGACGCTGGACGCGGACGACCTTCCGGACGAGATGGACCTGGCGTCGTCGGAGTACCTCCATTCGTTCACCTTTCGGCTTCGTGGCCGTGAAAAGGTCTTCCTGCAGAAGATCGACCACGCCCTGGAGAAGATCAAGGAAGGGACGTTCGGGGTGTGCGAGCAGTGTGGCGAGCCGATCTCGATCAAGCGGCTTGAAGCGCGCCTCGAGACGACCCTCTGCATTCGCTGCAAGGAAGACCAAGAACGCATCGAAAAGGCGTACGGCTAAGGCTCGTGACCGCCGCCATCGCGGCGATGGTGGCGGCAGCCGGTCTCGGGTGCGCGGCGCCTTTCTGTGAAGACCTGTCCAGCGTGTCGCTGGGGACACACGCTGATGGCGCCCTTCGGCGACCGATGGTGCTTCCGGTGGCAGGCGACGGCTATTTGGTTCCCGGTCCGTGGCGGCAGCGCAACAGCAACCACGGAACCGACGAGCTGGTGGGCGTCGTGGCGCGCGCCGCGCGTGGCGTCGCTCGCGATAGCGGCGGCGGGGTTCTGGCGGTCGGGGATCTGTCGCGCCGGGCCGGCGGGGCGTCGGCCGAGCACAAGTCGCACCACAACGGCCGCGACGTCGACCTCTTCTATTATGCGGTCGACAAGGTCGGGCGCACGGTGATCCCGGGCGAAGCCATGTTTCGGTTCAACGGCGACGGTCGCGCCATTCGCTGGTCGCCGGCGCGGGGCCACAAGCCGCCGCCCAGACCCGTGCCGCCTTATCGCTTCGACACGGGCCGCAACTGGGCCCTGGTCCGCGCGTTGCTGACCGATCCGGAAGCCGAAGTGCAGTGGATCTTCATCCAGAGATCGCTCGCGGCCATGATGATGCGCCAGGCGGCAGAGGCCGGTGAGGATCCAGCGCTGCTGGCGCGCGCCGCCTTTGTGCTGCGCGAACCGACCGACGCCGAACCCCACGACGATCACATGCACGTGAGGCTGTACTGC
>DASRQT010000445.1:0-19248 GCA_035696485.1 Polyangia bacterium
CTGGAGAACCTGGTCGAACGACTGGTGGTGATGGCCGGCAACCGCATGGTCCAGATCGACGACCTGCCCTCGCAGCTGCGCACCAGCGTGGTTGACCTGGACGCCGGTACGCTGGATCTGCCGACGGGCGGCGTCGACCTGCGCGTGTTGCTGATGCAGCTGGAAGAGAAGCTTATCGGTCAGGCGCTGGAACGCACGGGCGGAAACCGCAACCGCGCCGCCGAGCTTCTGGGAATGAATCGAACGACTCTGGTGGAGAAGCTGCGCCGCAGAAACGTCGCCTGAAATCTCACAGGGAGTGGGGTTCCCCTACATTCCCCGGAAAAATGGCCTCATCTCGGCCACCGCGCGATTGCGCCGGCGACCGTCAGCCCGTTGACGGCGTCAAATTCATGAGACCGCCAACCGGATGACGGTTGCATCGTCCACAGCTCTTCGCGACCCTTGATTTGCGCGGTCTCTGACACGACAGGAACGTGGCACGACACGTGCTCTAAGGCTGTGTCATGCCAGCCACGAAGCGTAAGAAGCCATCCAAATCGAGGAAGCCAAGCCAGAAGGACATCATCGCGCGGCGCAATGAGTACGCGGCGAAGTTCTTTCCCTACATCGAGAAGGTGGCTCGCCGCCTGGCTCGCCGGCTCCCGGCCCACGTCGAGATCGACGACCTGATCTCGTCGGGCGTCATCGGTTTGATGGAGGCCGCCGAAAGGTTCGACCCCAAGCGCGTCGATCGCTTCGAGGCCTTCGCCGAGTTCCGCATCCGCGGCGCCATGCTGGACGACCTGCGCTCGCGCGACACGCTTTCCCGCGACATGCGGCGGCTGTCAAACGAGCTGCGCGACGCCACCCGCCGCCTTGAGGCGCAGCTCGGTCGCACGCCCGACCACGAGGAGATTGCGCGCCGCCTGGGCGTTGGTGTCGAGGAGCTGTACGCGCGCCAGCAGAAGCTGTCGGGGTCGTCGGTGGTCGGTATCGACGACGCCGGGCCGGACCTGCTGGAGCGGACCGGCGACCAGACGGCCGCCGACCCGTTCGAGATCACCTCGCGCCGCGAGATGCTGGGCCGCCTGGTCGGCGGTATCGAAGGGCTGCCCGAGAAGATGCAGCAGGTCCTGTCGCTGTACTACTGCGACAACCTGAACCTCAAGGAGATCGGCGCTGTCCTGGGCGTCACCGAATCGCGGGTCTGCCAGATTCACGGCGAGGCGACCAAGCGCCTGCGCGACTCACTGGGCGAGCTGGCCGCCGAGGCCGCCGCCTAACCACGCGCAACGACAGGGTTTCAAGCGAAAGAAAAATTCTTTCTCGATCCCCTTAAGGTTCTGCCCCGTCCACCGATGGTGTGGGTATGCGAGACACCACCCGGCACATCAGCTACCGCCGTCCTGCCAAGTCAGCTCCCCGCGTCGCCCTTCCGGCGCACGCCACCCAGGTCATGGTTGCCTCTCCTGATCGCATTGATGCCCTGCGCCGCGTCGTCGCCGCAGGCCAGTACCGCGTGAACGCACGCGCCCTGGCCGGTTCCATCTTCAAGGCGGCCGGCCTGGTCGATTAGGTTCGGGACCCTGAAAGGGTCCCGCGCCCCCCGCGAAGAGTTCGGGCAGGCTTTGCCGTCCCTCGCTCACGCGATCAACTCGGAACCCTCGGGCGTTCCCTCGGCTCGTGCGTTCAGAACTCCGCGTGCACGCCGATTGTCGGCGAGTTTAGAGGGTCCGTGACGGACGTGAGCTGCACGAGCTGACGTGTCAGCGTCACGTTGCCGAAATCGAGATAGACATCGAGCAGGAAGCGGTCGAACACAAACCGTCGCTCGGCGCGTAGGTCGAGATCGTAGAAGGCCGGAAGCTCGCGATGCATGCCGGCGCCGTTGATGATCGGCGCGTAGCGGCCCGAGTTGTAGTGGAAGCGCGCGCCGAGGGCGTAGCCGCCGCCCGGCCGCCAGCCCGCGACCAGATTCAAGATGTGGCGTTGGTCCCAGTCGGATCGGCCCAGCACGCCGCCGTCGTCCTCGCGCAGGCTTCGCGACAGGGTATAGGCGAGCCACCCGAGAACGAGTACAGGCTGCCCCAAAATCCGTGAAGTGTCAGTTGCGGATCGCGAATCGAGAGCAGCTGGTGCGACCCGAAGCCGCGCTCGACCGACGAGCCGCCCTCGCACGACGCCAAGGCTGCAAAGATCCCGAGCCAGAGGAACCGCTGCCGCACCGGAGCATCATATGCCGCGTCCTCGGTTCCAACGCCAGCGGCGTTATTCAGCCAGGCCGCCGAGCGCACGGAAAAGCTGTGCCTCGGCCTCGAAGGCCGTCTTCTCCACCGCGAGCAGCTGCTCGCGCAGCGTCCAGACCGAGTCGTGGGCCTCGAGCAGCTCGGTGATGCCGAAGACGCCGGCCTGGTACGCCCGTCGCGCGCGCGCGAGCAGATCGGTGGCCTGTTCCAGCGGCCCGCGCCGCAGATCGTCGAGCGCGGTGCGGGCGCGGTCGCGGGCCGCGAACGCGGCGCTGACCTCGGCGCGGACTCGAGCCTCGAGGGCCGTCTTCTGGCTCTGGTACCCGTTTGCTTCCACGCGGGCCCTGCCGATCAGACCCTGGTTGCGGTCGAACAGCGGCAGCGGGATCGAGAGGCCGGCGATGGCGCTGACGCTGTTCAGCTCGCGCGTGACGTAGGTCCCGGCGATGAGGCTGGGGATCGGCAAGGCCTCGCGGCGAAACTGTTCGATCTGCGCCTCGGCGGTGCGGGCGCTGCGCCTCGCCACCAGGAGGTCGGGTCGCTGCTCTAGCGCGCGTTCGATCATCTGGTCTTGCGATGCCGGCCGGAACCCAAGGCGGCCGAGCCCATCCAGCGTTGGCTCCGGACGGCCAAACTCCGTGGTGGCCACCAGCGCCAGCACCTGCCCGCGCGCCTGCTCGGTCTCCGCTTCGCGACGGTGAAGTTGCGCGCGCGCGGCGGCGGTCGTGGTCGCGATGCGCATGCCGTCGTAGCGCGGCTCGACGCCGGCCGCGCTGCGCGACTCGGCGATGCGCGAGAGCGACTCCAGCTCGCCGACCTGCGTCTGCGCCAGTCGCCCCTCTTCCCGCAGGAAGGTCAGCTCGAGCAGCGCGGTCCGGATCGCGGCCGCGCGCTCCCAGATCTGCACCGCGACTTCGGCCTCCACTGCCGAGAGGCGCGCTTCGGCCGCGCTCCGGCGCGCGCCGCGCTGGCCGAAGACGGGCACCGGAATGGTCAGCGTGGCCCCGAAGTTGAGCCGTCCGTCGGGACCCTGGCCGACGACCGGGCGAGAGCCCGTGACTTCGATTTGCGGGTTGGGAAGCAGCCCGGCCGTCACCACATCGAACCGGGAGGCGCCGATCTGCGCGCGCCAGGCCGCCACCTCGGGGCTGGCCGTGAGCCACTGTCTCAGGACGATGTCGGCGTCCAGCTGGCCAGCGCTGACGCGGGCCGGTGCTGGCGGACGCGGGTCGTCGGCCGCTTGCGCTTGCGCGCTGTTGCCGAAGGTCAGCATCAAGGCGACCAGCGCGACCACGGTTTTGGGCACCGGGCCGATCCCGCTTTCGTCGGCCGCGTCACCCGAATATCGAACCGGCTTCGCCGGCGTGTACAGGACCGGCAGCAGGATGAGCACCAGCGGCAGCGTCGCCA
Source organism: Polyangia bacterium (assembly GCA_035696485.1). GTDB lineage: Bacteria > Myxococcota_A > Polyangia > Fen-1088 > Fen-1088 > DASRQT01. Next base: position 3,639 of record DASRQT010000445.1, read on the forward strand.
GCAGGCCACCGATGATGGTGATGGCGAATGGCCGTTGCGATTCGGCCCCCATCCCCATCGACAGCGCGGCCGGCACCAGGCCCAGGGCCGCCAGCGACACGGTCAGGAATATGGGCCGCAGGGCGGTCTCGACGCCCGTCCGGATCGGGTCGGCGACGTTGGCCAGCGCCTGCTCGTCGATCCGCGAACATACCAGCACGCCACAGAGCGTGACCTGACCGAGCAGAATCACGCAGCCCACGGCCGCCGACACCGAGAAGTTGTTGCCCGACAGCTTGAGAAACGCGACGGCGGCCAGCAGCGCCGCGGGCAGAAGACCGATGATGAGCAACGTCGGCGCCCAGCGGCGGAAATTCGCGAACAGGATCGCGATCATCGCCAGCAGCGTCAGCGGCACCACGACCGCCAGGCGCTGCATGGCCCGCTGCTGGTTCTCGAACTCGCCGCCCCAGGTGATCTGAACGCCTTCCGGCCGCTCGAGATTGGCGATCGCCGCGCGCGCGTCGCGCACGACGGAGCCCATGTCAGCGCCGCGGATGTTGAACTTGACGGCCACGAAACGCGACAGATCCTCGCGCCAGATCGCCGAACGACCCTGCGCAGGCTTGATGGTTGCGACCTCCGCCAGCGTCACCCGTCGCTCGGCATCGCCTATCACCAGCCGGCCCAGGGCCTCTCGATCCTGGCGGACGCGGTCGGGCAGCCGCAGCGCCACGCCGTAGCGTCGCTCGCCATCCCACAGCTCGGTGGCCACCTTCCCGCCCAGGGCGACCTCGACGACCTTCTGGACGTCGGCGACCGTCAGCCCCTGCCGGGCCAGCCGCTCGCGATCGAGATCGATGCCGAGCTGCGGGACGTCGCCCGCCTGATACAGCGACAGATCCGCCACCCCGTGCACCTTTTCCAGCCGACGCTTGATCTCGCCGGCCAGGTTGGTGAGGACGGCAAGGTCGTTGCCGCGGACCTTGACGACGATCTGGCCGATGATCCCCGAGACCGTCTCGAACACGCGGTCCGTGATCGGCTGCGAGAAATTGTAGTCGACGCCGGGGATCTCGCGCAGCGATCGCCGTAGCTCGGCCTCGAGGTCATGCCGGGTGACGCCATGGCGCCACTCCTCCATCGGCCGTAGCGCCACGAAGAACTCCACGTTGTTCGGTCCTTCGGTCTGGGTCGCGTCCTCCGGGCGGCCGATGTGGGACAGCACGTCCAGCGTTTCAGGCAGCTCGAGCATCCGCCGGCGCATATCGGGGACCTGGCGCCGGGTTTCGTCGAGCGCCACCGTGGACGGAAACACCGCCGTGATGTACAGCCCACCCTCGTTGAGCTCGGGAAGAAACTCGGTCCCGATGTCGCGGGCATAGAGCGCCAGCGCCGCGACCGCCACGATGGCGCCGGCGACGACCATCCCGCGTTTCGTCCGCACCGCGCCCAGCACGATCCGGTATCGCCGCTGCATCCAGGCGAACCAGCGCGCCTCATCGGCATGCACCTTGGCGGGAAGGACCGAGAACATCAGCGCGGGGACCACGGTGATCGCGGCGACCAGAGCTCCCACCATCGCGAACACCAGGGTGTAGGCCATGGGCGCGAAGATGCGGCCTTCCACCCGTTCCAGCATGAAGAGGGGCACCAACCCCACCACAATGATCAATGTCGCGAAGCCGATGGGTCGGGTCAGGCTCCGGACCGATTCCACGATCGCCGACGCCTTCTTCTTGCGGCTGACCAGGCCCGCCACCTGGACGGCGGCCAGGGTGTGCAGCGTCACCTCGAGAACGACGGCGGCGTTCTCGACCAGGATGCCGAAGTCGACGGCTCCCAGCGAGATCAGGTTCGCGGGCCGCCCAAGCAGCTTGAGGCCCACGAACGAGGTCAGCAGCGAGATCGGGATCACCGCACCGATGATGAGGGCGCCCTTGAAGGAGCGGAGGAACAGCAGCACGACGGCGATTACGAGGATGGCACCGTGAAGCAGGTTGTGGCCGACCGTCGAGACCGTTGTCGCGATCAGATGGCGCCGGTCATAGAACGGCACGATGCGGACGTCTCCCGGCAGGACGCCGGTGTTGAGCTCGTCGATGCGCGTTTGCAACGCTTCCAGCACGTCCTTGGCGTTTTCGCCCTTGCGCAGCAGCACGATCCCCTCGATGACCTCGTCGTCCTGGCCGCGCCCGACCGAGCCGCGCCGTGGCCTCGAGCTGTCGACCACGTCGGCCACGTCCTGGATCCGGATGGGGACCAACCCGTCATTGGCCACCAGCGCCGAGCCGATGTCGGCGGCGCTGCGCATGGTGCCGATCCCGCGCACGATGAAGTCCTGGGAACCGATGCCGACGTAACCGCCGCCGGCGTTGGCGTTGGTCTGGTCGAGGGCGGTGAAGATCTGTCCGACCGACACACCGATGTTGGCCAGGCGCACCGGATCGATGCGCACGGCGTACTGCCGTTCGAAGCCGCCGAACGTCACCACGTCGGCCACGCCCGGAACCGACCGCAGCCGCCGTTCGATGACCCAGTCCTGCAGCGACCGCAGCTCGCGCAGCTCCCGCGGCCCATGCAGCGTGTAGCGAAAGATCTGGCCGACCGGGGTGGCTTGAGGCCCCATGACTGCGTCGACCCCGTCGGGCAGATGGGCCTCGTGCAAGCGCTCGGCGACCTGGGCTCGATTCTGGAAGTCGCCCGAGCCATCCTCGAAGCGCAGCGTGACCAGCGCCAGGCCGAAGACCGAGACCGAGCGCAGGTTGGTCAGGCGCGGCGTTCCGGCCACGACCCGCTCGATCTCGACCGTCACCCGCCGCTCGATGTCTTCCGCCGACTGGCCGGGGTAGACCGCCACGATCTCGACCATCGGATCGGTGACGTCAGGGAAGGCCTCGATCGGGATGGTTCTAAACGAATGGATGCCGTAGGCGACGTAGATCGCCGCCATCGCGACCACGATCTTCCACTGGCGAACCGAGAGGCGTGCAGGTGACGCTAGCAAACGGCCTCCCGATCAAAGCACGCGATCGAGCTCGCCATCGAGCAGGACGGCCCCGGCCGTGATCACCTCGTCGCCCGGCTGCAGACCTCGTTCGATGCCGACGTAGTCGCCGATGCGCAGCGACGGCTCGACCGCCCGCCGCTCGAGGGCCCCGTTGCCGACGCGCACGAACACGAAGTAGTCATCCCGTCGCAGCAGCAGCGCCGATCGCGGGGCCATGACCCTGCTACCTCCCGTGACCGTGACCTCCACCCTGGCCAGCATCTGGGCCGTCACCCGCGCGTCCTTCAGGTCCGGTGCGCACACCGCCTCGGTTGATCGCGTCTTCGGGTCGACGGCGCGCACCAGCCGGGTCAGCGTGCCCTCGAACCGGTTGCCGCCGATGCTGGAATTCAGGATGACCGTGCACGGCGCGCCCTCTTTGAGCCCCATGGTGTCCCGCTCCGGGAACGAGGCCCGCACCACTAGTCGGCGCGGATCGCCGATCAGCAGGACCGGTTCGGGATCGTCCGGCGACACCCGCTCGCCCACGGCGACGCGGCGACCGAGGACCCGACCGGGCGCGGGGGCGCGAAGAAACACGCGTTCCCCGCGCCCGGCTTCGATCCCCCCCGCTGCGAGACTGCCTCGGTTCCCTGCGACGGTCGCCTCCAGCACGTCGATCTTGGCGCGCGAGGAGGTCAGCTCTCGTTCAGTCGCGGTGCCGTCGGCGACCAGGCGCTGCAACCGCGCCAGCGTGTTGCGTTCGGCGCGCAGCTCCACCTCCGCGTTCGCGAGCTCGGCCCGCAGGCGCGCCACGTCACTGCTGCGCAGCTCGACCAGAGGCTGCCCCTTCTTGACGACGTCGTCGACCTCGACCAGGACGCGGCCGACGTACCCCGCATAGGGGACGCGAACCGCGTACGAGGCGTCGGGCGCAAACCCGATGCGGCCGTAGCCGACCAGCTTGGCGGCGACGTCGCCGGTCCCGACCCTCTCGAACTTCAACTTGGGGAGCAAATCTTCACGCACGACCAGGCGGTTCGGGCTGGCGGCGTCGGCCCGAAACGGGGGCGCGAAGGCGCGACGTTCGGCGGTGGCGCGTTGTGAGCAACCGCCGAGCGCGACCAGCGCGATCACGATGCCCCCGCGGAGCGAGAGGCGTTGCGGCACCGTCACCATGTGAAAGACCGGACCCGCTCCGCCACCATGTAGAACGTCATTCCGAACAACGCGACCGTGATCAACACCAGGAAGATGTCGCCGGCATTGTCTTGCAAGCGGCGAAGAAGGGGACGGCTCCGGTAGCGCGCGTTGCGCCACCATTTCTGGCTACGAGAATCCATGCTGGTTGTCTGCCCCCGTCGCACATTGTCGCTGGCTGCACGTGTGTACCCAGCAACCGCAACAGCATGGGTCGTGCCACCGGGATCCGGGCTGCTTCGGAGGGCAAGGGCAGCCCCGGCCGCGGCAATTTGTCGCCAACGCCGGTGGGTGGGCGCGGCAAGCTGTCGCGGCGGCGTCCGTCGACGACGCGAGTTATGAGCCCGGATCGTCGCCGCCACCCTCGCGGGCGAACAGGCGCTGCAGCGTGCGGCGGTCGATGCCGAGGATGGCGGCGGCGGCCGTCTTGTTGCCGTCGGTTCGGGCCAGCACGCGCTCGATGTAGCGACGCTCCAGCTCCGCCAGCGCCGGCCAGTCGCTGTCGATCGCCGGCTGCCCGAGCTGGCTCGGATCCATGGCCACCTTGGGCGGCAGATCGCTGGGCAGAAGCACGTTCCCCTGCGACATCGCGACCGCCCGGGCCAGCGCATTCTCGAGCTCGCGCACATTCCCCGGCCAGGGGTAGGACCGGATCCGCGCCAGCGCTTCGGGGCTGACCTCCGGGATGGGGCGCCCGATCTCGTTTGCCTGGCGCGCGACGAAGTAGCGCGCCAGCGACAGGACGTCGTCCGCGCGTTCGCGCAGCGGTGGCACGCGCAAGGTGACGACGTCCAGCCGATAATAAAGATCCTCGCGCATGCGTTTTTCTGCCACCTCGACCGACAGATCGCGGTTGGTGGCGGCGATGATTCGCACGTCGACCGGGATGGAGGCCACGCCGCCCACGCGTCGGACTTCGCCTTCCTGCAACACGCGGAGAAGTTGCGCCTGCATCTTGAGCGGAACGTCGCCGATCTCGTCGAGGAAGAGGGTTCCGCCGTTGGCCTCCTCGAACAGACCGCGGTGCAGGGCGTGGGCGCCGGTGAAGGCGCCGCGCTCGTGTCCGAAGAGCTCCGTCTCCAGCAGGCTTTCCGTGAAGGCGGCGCAGTTGACCGCCACCCACGGCCCCTTGGCCTGCGGGCTGCGCTGGTGGATGGTGCGGGCGGCCAGCTCCTTGCCAGACCCGCTCTCGCCGGTGATGAGCACGGTGGCCGCGCTCACCGCCGCCTGCGCGATCTGCTTGTAGAGGTCGAGCATGGCGGGGCTGGTGCCGATGATGGCGTTCTTGTCCAGGGCTTCGCGGCGAAGCTGCCGGTTCTCGCTCTTGAGACGGCGCCGCTCGAGCGCGCGCATGACCGTTGACCGCAGCAGGGCGACGTCGACCGGCTTGGCCAGATAGTCGGCGGCGCCGCGTGTGATGGCGTCCATGGCGGCGTCGGCTTCGGCGTAAGCGGTGATGAGGACGACCGGGGTGTCGGGCATGGTCACGCTGGCGCGCTCGAGCAGCTCGAGGCCACTTGCGCCCGACATCTGGATGTCAGACAGGATGAGGTCGAACCCGCGCGTCTCGAGCGCGGCCAGCGCCTCGGCGCCGTCGGCCACGCCGGTCACATGGTGGCCATCGCGACGCATGACCCGCTCCAGAAGCTCTCGCGTCAGATCGTCGTCCTCGGCGACCAGGATGGAAGCGGGCATGGGTATGAAACCTCAGACGCGACCACAATACCACGCCGTCGGCACCAGGCTTGCTACCAAGCAGGCGCGAGGCGATGGTACCCCTTCCCCCGAGACCCCCGGTCATGAGCAAGACCCAGCAAGCCCAGCGCAGATGGCCGATCGTGCTGGCCGCGGCTGGCGTCGTGGTCCTGTTCCTGGTCATGATCGCGGTCGACTGGGGGCTTGCCCGTCGCGTCGCCGCCCGGACCTCGGAGATCCTGCTCGACACGCAGCGCGGGATCGAGCTGGTCTCGGACATCCATCACCAGGTGGACCGCCTGATCCGCGCCGGCAACTCGGCCGCCGAGATCCTGGCCATCACCAATCGGATCCAGACCGACTCGCGCGACTACGACCAGCTGGCCAGCTCGCCCGAGGAGAAGCAAGAGTGGAATCAACTGCGGGCCCAGCTGGTCGCGCTGGAGAACCAGGTGGCCAAGGGAGAGACGGACCTGATTCCCCAGCACCGAAGCGAGATCAGCCGACGCATCGAGGGTCTGGTCGAGATCAACAAGCGAGCGTCGCGAGAGCAGGCGACCGCAATCGACGTCCTGCATACCAAGGCGATCTGGGTCGACGGATTCGTGGGTGGCGTCACGGTGCTGCTGGTGCTGGTCATCGTGCTGGTGCTGTTCAGGGTGCTGTCGCGCGAGCGCGCGCTGACCCTGGAGCACATCGAGCTTCTGGCCGAACACAATCGCGATCTCGACGCCTTCGCCGGGCGCGCCGCTCACGACCTGCAGGTTCCGCTGAGCCCGATTCGCGGCTACGCCGATCTCATCCTGACCGAAGCGGACTCCCCCGAGGTGCGGCAGATGGCCTCCCGCATCCGCGTGGCGGTGGATCGCATGTCGAAGGTCATCCACGACATGCTCGAGCTCTCGCGGGCGGGACGCCCCAGCCCGGGAAATGCCTCGCCGGCCGACGTCATATCGGCGGTGCTGGAGGAGCTGGCCGGAGCGCTGGGGGGGGCGGAGGTGCGTATCCGGGTCACGGACGAGCGGGTCGCCTGCACGCCGAACCTGCTGGCCCAGATCCTGAGCAACCTGGTCTCGAACGCGATCAAGTTCCGTTCCGCGTCACGGCCGCTGGTGGTGGCCATCACCGCCGAGCTCAGGGGCGCAGAGGTGGAGATCACCGTCGAGGACAACGGAATGGGGATCCAGGAGGAAGAGGCCGCGCACGTCTTCGAGCCGTTCTTCCGCGCCCGCACCGAGCGCGAGGTGCCGGGCTATGGCCTGGGCCTGGCGATCGCCCACCGCGCGGCCACCGCTCTCGGCGGTAGCTGCAACATGGAGCGGGCACCCTCGGGCGGCACGCGCATCACCGTACGGCTGCCGCGAGCCACGTCGGAACGCCCTTCGCGCAGCTTTGACGTGCCGGTGGGCAAGGAGATCCGTCGAGCCTAGGCCGCCAGCGCCACGCTGGCCGCCGCGCGGCGAAGCGTGATGACCGCGATCTCGGGCGCGGCGCCGATTCGGACCGGCGGGCCGGTGAAGCCCAGGCCGCGGTTGACGTAGATGGTCGCGTCACCCAGGTGGTACAAATCCGAGGTGAAGGGCGTGATGATGCGCGCCATGTTCCAGCGCCGCGGCGCCAGTGGAAAGGCCAGCTGGCCGCCGTGGGTGTGCCCCGACAGCGTCAGGTCAATATCAGCGGCGGCGGCGCCCGGGAACAGGTCGGGGTCATGTGACAGCAGCAGGGTCGTCATCCCCGGCGGCCGCTCGACCAGGGCGCGCGTCAGATCGTGACGGCCGCTCCAGGTGTCGTCGACGCCGGCCAGGAAGAAGCGCGCGTCGCCGCGCCCCAGAATGACGCCCCGGTTGCGCAGCACGTTCAATCCGTTCGTCTCCAGCGCGGCGGCCAGCTTGTCGCCGTCGGTGAAGTAGTCGTGATTGCCCATGCAGGCGAAGACGCCGTCGCGCGAGCGCAGCCCGCCCAGAGCCTCGGCGACCCCCGTGACGTAGCCATCGCCCGACGCGATCAGGTCGCCGGTGACCGCGATCAGCTCGGCGCCGATCTGGTTGACGTCGGCCACCCAGCGACGGACCTGCGCCGGCGAAACGAACGGGCCACAGTGAAGGTCGGAGATCTGGGCGACCCGGTAGCCGTCCAGGGCCGGCGGCAGATCGGCGATCTCCACGTCGCGCCGCCGGATCACGGGGCGGCGTCGCAACGCCCGCACGCCGCCGACGATGGCGGCCGCGCCAGTCCAGAGCAGCGCCTGGTCCAATGTCACGCGCGTGAGCGCGGCGACAAGCAGGCCGATGGGGGCCAGCATGACGTAGGTCAAGCACACCGCCCACCAGATGAAGAAGGGCCACAAACCCAGCAGTTGCAGGCGGGTTGCAAACCACTGTCCGGGCGGCCGTCGGGTGGCCAGCAGGATGGGCAGCGACAGCAGCGCGCAGCCGGCGGCGGCCAGTCCGTACGAACCGCTGAGCTTGCCGATGGTCCACAGCGCCGGCAGCTGAATCGACAGGCCGCCCGCGACCAGCAAGGTAAAGAAAAGACGGCGGCGTCCCTTGATTCGGCCCTGGCGACTCACGCAACCAAATCTGCGCGATCGCGCCCCGTACCGCAACCGTCGCGGGGGGCATGGGACCCTTCCAGGGTCCCATGCAGAATTATCTCACGCGACCGCGAGCGGCGACGCGCCAGGTACCGTCGACGCGGCCGTTGCGGCCGTAGGCGATCTCGTCGTGCATGTTGACGGCGGAGCAGACGTGGCTGGGGATGACCCAGAACTTCTCCGCGATCCGCGGGCGCGCAGGATCGCCGGCGTCCACCTTCACGTAGCCGTGTTCCTCGTTCAGCTTCTGCAGCGTCCAGCTCGGTCGTTCCGGAAAGATGCCGTGCGTGCCGACGCCGACGGTGGTGTCACTGGAGAAGGTCTTGCTGCCCCCGTCGATGACAGCCTGCCCGGGCACCGAAGTGCTGACCACCGAGACCAGGACGCGCAGCGCGCAGTCTTCGATGGTGGCGAAGCCGTTGGCCACGCAGCTGGCATCATTGAAGACATAGGTTCCGGGGCGGATCTCCGTCGTGGCCGGGATGAGCGGCGTCTTTCCCGCGCCCGGCGTCGACCCGCCCGAGATGATCGGCACCGCAAACCCCGCCGCCTGCAGCGCGGCGACGTGCCCATCGAGCATAGTCCGCGCGCGGGCGAATCCAGCCTCGTCCAGCCACGATGGCCAGTAGAAGAGCCCGCGAAAGTCCCCGCACGCGCGCGCCACCGCGACCGCCTGTTCCGGCGTCTGCACGCCACAGCGTCCGGCGCCGACGTCGACCTCGACCAGCGTGGCAATTCCAGGCAGCGCCTGCGCCGCCTCTGCCGAATCGACCACCACCGTCACGCGGCGCTTGGCCCCCAGCGCCCGCAGCCGCGGCAGCTTCTCGGCCATGACCGGGTACGCGACCAGGACGTCGTCGCCCGGCAGCACCTCGGCCTCGCCCAGCTTGGCGACGGTGATGCCGACCGCGCCAGCCTCCAGTTGCATGCGGGCGATCTCGACGATCTTGTGAGTCTTGGTGTGGGGGCGCAGGCCGACCCCCCACTGCCGACAGCGCGCCTGCATGCGCGCGATGTTGCGCTCCAGCGCGTCGAGATCGACGTAGACCGACGGCGTCTCCAGATCAAAGGCGTTCATCGGCGCGCGATGCACTCGATCTCGACGGCGATACCGCCGGGGAGCGCTCCCGCCTGGATGGTGGTTCGTGCCGGCGGCGGCGCGGTGAAATATTGTTTGTAGACCTCGTTCATCGCCGCGAAGTCGTCGATGTCTCCGAGGTAAACGTTGCACTTGACGACCTTGTCCAGCGACGTTCCCGCCGCTTCGAGGATGGCCTTGATGTTCTCCAGCGTCCGCGTCGTTTGCTCCTGGATGGTCCCCATCTCCAGCTGCCCGGTCACCGGATTCCCCGGCCCTTGCCCGGCCAGGAAGATGAAATCGCCTTCAACAATGGCCTGCGAGTAAGGGCCCACGGGCCGTGGCGCCTTGTCCGTCGTTACAGGTTTCCGCATGCGCGGCATCCTAGCATCAGATCCCCTCGCCCCCGAGTTGGGAGAGGGGGACGTCGCCTAGTCCTCCGGCTCGGCCACTTCCACGCAATTCCTGCCGTTCGCTTTTGCCCGGTACATGGCGGAATCGGCCAGGCGCAGGAAGATGTTCTCACGCCGCCGCTGCGTGCCGCCCGGGGCCAGGTGATCCCGATACGACGCCACGCCGATCGACGCGGTGATGCGCGGCAGCGGCGTCGGGGTCTCGTTCCCGGTGCTCTCGATCTCGGAGTCGAAGAACCTGGCGCTGGCGATGGTGGTGCGCAAGACCTCGGCCGCCTGCTGCGCCCTTTGCAGATTCGCGCCCGGCAGGATGACGACGAACTCGTCGCCGCCATAACGCGCCAGCACCGCGGCGGGCGGCGAATTCTCCGACAGCAGGCGCGCCACCTTCTGCAGCGTCCAGCTCCCCGCCAGGTGTCCGAACCGGTCGTTGATGCTCTTGAACCGATCCAGATCGATGAACAACATCGAGAGCTCAGTGCCGTCGCGGTCGGCGCGCGGGATCTCGTCTTCCAGCCGGGTGTGGAAGTACCGGCTGTTGAACAGCCCGGTGAGATCGTCGATTCGCGCCAGCGCACGCGCCCGGATGGCGTCCAGCGCGTTCTGGATCGACGACGACATGTACGCGGCGAAGATACGCAGCAGCTCCTTGTCGCGCGGGACATAGGGCCCGCCCGACCGCCGGTTGGCCAGGTGCAGGACGCCGCAGATCGATTCGCCGACGATGACCGGCACGCCGACCAGCGTGCGCAGCGCGGTGCCGCCGGCGGTCAGCCCGATGGGATCGTCGGCGTCCAGATGGTCGGTCTGAAACGGCCGCCCCGTCCGGTAGATCTGTCCGGCGAATCCCCGATCGCTGGGGATGCGCTTGCCCAGAAAATGATCGACGCCTGGACCAAAAGCCGCGATCAGCGTCAAGCGCGGGGTGGGCGAACCGGCCAGCTTGGCCCGCGGATCATCCAGCAAGATCCCGCCCGATTCCGACGGCACGAAGACGTTCGCGCGCTCGAGGATCTCGCGCAGGGCGCCGTCCAGCCGGACGTCCCAGCGGTCGGTGTCCTCCTGGCCGCGGCGCACGCGAACGAAGAAGCGCGCGATTTCCTCGGGAGACAGCGTGACGATGGGGCCGGGCGCCGTGGCCGGGTTGGGGACCGAGAACTCCTCGGTCCGCATCTTCAGCGGTATCGGCGCGCGGGGTCGATCGTCGTCAGCCAAGGCAGGATCGATTACACCACATCCGCGGCCTCTGGATCGAATGTCGTGCGATAGGCCGCGCGCAGGCGGACACGACGCTCCAGGTCGCGAATCACGATGTCGGCGACGTCAATCCCGTAAAGCTCGTGGATGGAGTGAATCCCGCCCGGCGTGAACACGTTCAGCTCGAGGATCTTGTCGCCCACGATGTCGACCCCGACCAGGTACAGGCCGTCAGCCAGCAGCTTGGGCCGCAGGATGTCGCAGATGCGCGCCTCGACGGGGCCGAAGTCGCACTTCCCGCGGGTTCCGGTCGGCGGCGTCGGCGCCCCGTTGACACCGATCATCCCGCGTCGCCGATAGATGGCCACGCGCTTGCCGACCCGGATCGGCTCGGCGTTCAGCAGCAGCAGCCGCTTTTCGCCGTCCTCGATCTCGGGCAGGTACTCCTGCGCGATGGCGTAACCTTCCTTGGTGACCGTGCTGATGATCTGATTCAGGTTCGAGACCTGCCGCCGTCGCAGATAAAACACATGTTCGCCGCCGCGCGGCGCCAGCGGCTTGAGGATGGCCGGCCCGTCGAGGGCGCGCAGGAACTCCTTGAGACGCCGCTTGGAACGCGAGACCAGCGTCTTGGTGCGGACGTCGGCGGGAAAGTCTGCCAGGTACATGCGGCTGCCCGCCCGACGCAGCCCTTCGGGATCGTTGACCACCAGCGTCCCCGCCAGGCGCAGCCGCCAGCCAAAGTCGATGAGAGGCGAGCTGGGCCGCCCGGCGCTCTCCCGGATCGGGTTGTAGCGCAGGAAGACCACGTCAAAGCTGCCCAGCGTGTCCTCTTCGTTGACGGCCTCGTCGGACGCCAGCGCCTGCGCGTACGCCGCCGGCTTGGCGTAGTCACCGGCGCGCACGCGCGTGGTGGTCGCAAGGACGTTGTTGTCGTCCAGAAACGACAAGTTCTCGACCGAGACAAACCGGACGTCGTGGCCGCGCCGGTGCGCCGCCATCGCCAGGTAAATGCCCGCGTAGGTCGGTTGCTGATCGCGAACGTCCGCGACGACGAAGCAGATGCGCATGGCGTCTAGCCGGGCGGTTTTTCCGAGACGAAGGCCGCCTGGTAGGTGCGCAGGATGTGCGCCAGCCGATCCAGCGGCAAGGCCGGCGCCACGTGATCGGACTGCCCGCGCATCTCATCCGCCATGCACAACGCGTTCACGATGGCCTCCTCCGTCCCCTCGACCATCGCTTCATAGAGCGGGTCGCAGGCTTCGTCCAGCAATACCTCCAGCTTGGCCGTCATCCTGGTGGTCCGCCGCGGCACCTTGTTGGCGGTCGAGAAGCCGACGATGATCTCACCGGAGCCGTGCGCCGCGAACGACCCGATGCGCCCGATGCCCAGCGCCGCCCGCTTGCACAGCCGAACCAGCTGCGGCGACAGCAGCGGCGCGTCGGTGGCGATCACGGTGATGATCGATCCGGCGTTGGTCACGCGGCGCGCCTCGCGGAAGACGCTCTCCAGCACCTCGCCCACCGGCGCGCCGTTGACCCGCAATGATCGCATCACGCCGAAGTTCGACTGCACCAGGATGCCCAGCGTGTATTGCACCTCCTCGATCGTGACCTGCCGCGAGCTGGTGCCGATGCCGGCCTTGAAGTCGCACGTGACCAGCCCCGTCCCGGCGCCCACCGAGCCCTCGGCCACGCGCCCGCTCTGCGCCTGATCAATGGCGCGATAGACGTGCTCCGAGCGCACGTGGCGCCCGACCGCGTCGTTCAGCCACGAATCGTCACATTCACCGACCAGCGGGATGATGACGTCCTCGTCGGTCCCGATCTTCGGGAACCGTTTGGTCATCCACTTGACCGCCGCGTCCGACACCTTGCCGACCGCCATGGTGTTGGTCAGAAGAATCGGCGTCTCCAGCAGGCCCCACTCGGCCACCTGCGTGAGTCCAGACACCTCGCCGGCGCCGTTGAGCACGAAGCTGCCTGCGACCACCCGGTTCTCGAACACGTCTTCGTACGGGACGATGGCGGTGACGCCGGTTCGCACGGGCCCCTCGCCGACCTCCAGCCGCCCTTCGCCCGAGATGAGCGTCGTGTGCCCGACCCGCACGCCCGGCACGTCGGTGATCGCGTTATAGGGCCCGACCGGGAAACGCCCCACCGAGAAGCCCAGGTCGCGGAGCCGCTTTCTCATTCTCCTGGCGGCAGGTAGCTGGCGGACGGTGGCAGGGTCAGCTGCGCGCCCGGCTTGTCGGCGGCCTTGCTGTCAAGGGCGGTGGGCACCGGCGTCCCGTTGCCGTTCCCGTTCGCCTTCACGTCGGCGGCCTTGATGTCGGCGGCGCGCGAATCGGCGGCCTTGGCCTCGCGCCGCTTCTCACGCAGACGCTTGAGGCCGCCGTCCAGAATCTCGCCGATCAGCGTCCGGTACTCGATGCCGGCGGCCGACGCAATCAAGCACAGGTCGGAGTATCCCGGGGTCAGCCCCGGCAGCGGGTTGACCTCGATGACGTACAGCTCGCCTTTCGGCGTCATCCGCAGATCGACACGCGAGACGTCGCGGCAGTCCAGCGCGGCGAAGGTCTCACGCGCGACCCGCTCGACCGCCTTCAGCTCCGCAGGCGTCAGATCCGCCGGACACTGATAGGTGACGTGTTTCTCCCACTCTTGCTTGATCTGGAAGTCGTAGACCGGGCGCGCGTTGCTCTTGTCCTTGAACAGGATCTCCATTGGCGGCAACACCCGCGGCCGCCGGTCACCCAGAAGACCAACGGTGAACTCGCGCCCGGGAATGTAGACCTCGATCAGCGCCGGCTGCCGGTAGCGTTCGATGAGCTCCCGCACCACCGCGCGCAGGGCGGCGTCGTCATCCACCACCGACGCCGACGCGCTGACCCCTTTGGATGACCCTTCCTGGTTCGGCTTGACGATCAGCGGAAACTTCAGCTTGGGCGACAGCCGTTCGCGCCCGGTCTCCATGACCTGAAACTCCGCGGTCAAGATCCCGTGCTGCAGTAGCACGCGCTTGGACAGCGCCTTGTCGAGCGCGATCGACAGCGTCGCCGCGTCGGAGCCGGTGTACGGGATGCCCATCAGCTCGCACAGCGCCGGCACGGCGGCCTCGCGATTTCGCCCGGCCACGCCCTCGGCGATGTTGAACACCAGGTCCACCGGCGTCTCCATCAGCTGGCGCGGCAGCTCGGCCGTGGCCTCGAACGGCATCACCTGGTGGCCGTAGCTCTCAAGCGCGTCACGGATGGCGTCGATGGTCTCGGGCGCGTCGTATTCAGCCTCGGCGTCGTTGCCGGCCTTGGGGTCGACGCGCTTGACGTTGAAGGTGAAGCCGATGCGCAGCGGCTCGGCCGGCCGCCGCCGGCGCGTGCCCGGCTTGACCACCAACCCCTGCCGGCGCGCCGCGCTTTGCACAATGGTGGCCAGCGTCTCGGGATGATCCAGCCCCTCGCGCGCCGCCGCCGCGAACAGGCTGGCGCCGCGTTCCAGCGAGGGCAGGGCGTTGACCTCGAGCAGGTAGATGCGCCCGTCCTCCCCCAGACGAAAGTCGATTCGCCCGATATCCTTGACTCCGATGGCGCGCACCGCCGCCTTGGACAGCGCGCGCAGGCGCGACACCACGTCGCGCGGCAGGTCGGGGGGGCAGCGCACCGACACCTTGCCCGCCTCCGTCGACTTCAGCCGGTAATCGTAGAGGTTGAATCGGCTGCGAGCGCTCGGCTCGACCAGATAGTCGACCGGCAGCAGGATGCCGTCGTCGCCGCGCCCTTCCAGGAACGGGACCGTGACGTCGCTGCCCGCGACAAACTCTTCGACCAGGACGCCGCTCGGATAGGCCCGCAGCGCCCGCGGCAGCAGCTCCGACAGGGTCTTGGGGTCGCGCACCACCGCCTCGTCGCCGATCCCCTTCGACGATCCTTCGTAGTTGGGCTTCACGATCACCGGCAGGGCCAGCCCCAGCGTGCCGGGATCCTTGATGCGCCGCAGATCATCCGGCGTGATCAATTGTCCTCGCGGCGTGTCGATTCCGTGCCGCCCCAGCACCAGCTTGGTCAGCCACTTGTCCAGCGTGACCATCAGGACGTACGCGTCCGATCCCGTGTACGGGAACCCCAGCTCCTCGAACAGCGCCGGGTAAAACGCCTCGCGCGCGCGGCCGCGGCGGCCCTCGGCGGTGTTGAAGATCAGATCCGGGCCGTAAGATTCGATGCGCGCCGACAGCCGCGACGCCGGCCCGGTGACCTCGATCTTCTCGACTTCGTGCCCGCCGGCGCGCAGCCCCTCGGCGATGGCGTCGACGGTCTCGGCGGAGTCGAACTCCGCTTCTTCTTCAGCGTTCGTCAGCCGAAGGTTGTGCGTGAAAGCGATTCTCATGGCCGCCGGTCGCTGCGATGTCGCACGACACCGCTCACCCTAACAGGATTCCCCCCCTGCCGCCGAGAGCTTCCGCAACCTTC
>DASRQT010000446.1:0-2676 GCA_035696485.1 Polyangia bacterium
CGTCACCCTCTTGCGCGCCGCTGCCGTAGACGCGAACGCCGCGCTCCCGGAGCGCGTCGATGGTGCGCAGCAGGTTGCCGATGCGGACGATCTTGACGCGTTCGGTTGCCCCGGCCGACGCCTTGACCGCCGCCGGCGTCACCGGGGCGGCGTCGCGATCGGGGATGACGACGCCGTGCGCCCCCAGCACCTCGGCGCTGCGCACCAGCGCGCCCAGGTTGTGCGGATCGGTGATCCCGTCCAGCAGCAGCAGCAAGGCGGCCGCGCCGGCCGCTTCGGCGGCGGCAAAGATGTCGGGCAGCTCGGCATAGCGGTAGGCGCCCGCCACCGCCACGACTCCCTGGTGGACGCCCGACCCGGCCAGTGCCGCCACCAGCCGTCGCGGCCGCACCTCGACGGTGATGCCGCGATCGCGCGCAATGCCCAGCGCCTGATCCATCTCGGGCGAACGATGCCCTTCGGCCACGTACACGACCGAGACGTCCCGCGGCCGCGCCCGGCACAGCTCCTCGACCGGGCGGATGCCGAACACGACGCGCGTCCCCGCACCGGGGCCGTCGCCGTCGCTGGTCACACCGCGGCTTCCACTTCGGCGACCAGCGCGTCGAAGGCGCCCGCGGCGTCGCGCGCGTCGCGGATCGGGCGGCCGACCACGATGTAGTCGGCGCCCGCCGAGATCGCCTGCGTCGCGGTCGCCACCCGCTTCTGATCCCCCGGGGCGGCACCGGCACCTTCGCCAGGACGGATGCCCGGCACGACGATAAACAACCCGGGCGCCGCCTGCCGCGCGTGCTCGATCTCGTGGGGAGAGCAGACCAGCCCGGCTATCCCCGCCCGCGATGCCACCCGCGCCCGTGCCCGGACCATCTCGGGGATGGTGGCCTCGATCCCCTCCGCCCGCAGATCGTCCTCCAGCAGGCTGGTCAGCACAGTCACGCCCAGGATCTTCACCCGCGTGCCGGCCGCCTCCGCCGCCCGCTGCAACATCGCGAACCCGCCCGAGGTGTGCACGGTCATGAGCTCGGCGTTGATCCGCGCCGCCGACGTCACCGCTCGCGCGACCGTCTCGGGGATGTCGTGCAGCTTGAGGTCCAGGAACAGTCGGCCGTTGCGCTGCTGCACCATCTCCACCGCCCGCTCCCCCTCGGCGATGAACAGCTCGAGACCAACTTTATAAAATGTGGGTCGCCCGTCCAGCCGGTCCAGGAACGCTTCCAGCTGCGACAGATCGGGAACGTCCAGGGCCACGATGACCCGATCGCGCGCAGGGATGACGTGCGCCGGTTTGTGATCGGTGGCCATCAAAGCCGCTCCTTCTTCACTTCAGCGACGACCAGCGTCGCGATCTCGTCGATCTTCACCTTTCGCACCTCCGGCGATCGCCGCAGCTTCAACTCGACCACCCCCTCCGCCAGACCCTTCTTTCCCACGGCGATGCGGTACGGGATGCCCACGAGATCGGCGTCCTTGAATTTCACGCCCGGCCGCTCGTCGCGATCGTCGTAGAGGACCTCGATCCCGGCGGCCTCGAGCTCGGCATACAGCCGCTCGCACAGGGCGACCAGATTCGGATCGTCCTGCTGCAGCTCCAGCAGGGCGACCTCGTACGGCGCCAGCGGCACTGGCCAGATGATGCCGTCCTTGTCGTGGTTCTGTTCGATGGCGGCGGCGACGATGCGCGTGACCCCGATGCCGTAGCACCCCATGGTGGTCGGTTTTTCGTGACCGTCGACGTCCAGGAAGGTGACGTGCATCGGCTTCGAGTACTTCTGCCCCAGGAAGAACACGTGCCCGACCTCGATGCCGCGGTAACCCTTGAAGTGCCCGACCTCGCAGCGCGGGCAGGCATCGCCGGGGGCGGCCTGGCGGTAGTCGCCGCAGGCGCTGGGCGTGAAGTCGCGATCCAGGTTGACGCCGCGCAGGTGGGCGTCGCCCTCGTTCGCCCCGACCACGAAGTCGTTCATCGCGCAGATCTCCACGTCGCAATAGACCGGGATCTTGAGGCCGACGGGCCCTGCAAAACCGACCGGCGCGCCCGTCACCTCGCGCACCGCCGTGTCCGTCGCCAGCACCAGCTCCTCGGCCACCAGCGCCTTCTTCACCTTGAACTCGTTGACGGTACGATCGCCGCGCACCATGACGGCGACTGGCTTCCCGTCGGCCAGATAGATCAGCGTCTTGACCAGCGACGTGGGGGGCATCTTCAAGAACGCCGCGACGTCCTCGATGTTGTGCTTGCCCGGCGTGGCCACCTTGGTCATGGCTTCGCGCGCGGTGACCCCGCCGGCGGGAGCGCGGGCGGCGCGGCTTCCCGCCTGCTCCACGTTCGCGGCGTAATCGCAGGTGTCACAGGCGACCAGGGCGTCCTCACCGGTCTCCGCCAGCACCTGGAACTCGTGCGACAAAGAGCCGCCGATGTTGCCGCTGTCGGCCTCGACGGCGCGGAAGCTGAGACCGCAGCGCTGGAAGATCCGGCGGTAAGCGTCGTACATGTTCTGGTACTCACGCTTGGCGTCGCTCTCGTCGACATGGAAGGAATACGCGTCCTTCATGATGAACTCGCGCCCGCGCATCAGCCCCGCCCGCGGCCGCAGCTCGTCGCGGAACTTGGTCTGGATCTGGTACAGGTTCAGCGGGAGCTGCCGGTAGCTGCGCACGTCGCCGCGCACCAGCGCG
>DASRQT010000447.1:0-2693 GCA_035696485.1 Polyangia bacterium
GCCTGTCGGGGTGGGGCGGGATAGGTTGTCACTTAAGCCGATGTCGAACCTCAACACACGCACCGCCGGTCTGCTGTTCGCGGTCAGTCTGGTTACCACGATGCGAGCGCATGCCGAGGAACCGGGCGAGCGGGCGGAGGCGCTGATCTTCGGAGCTGCGGTCAACCGATTCGTCGCCAAGCAGATGCCGATCACGTTCCAGATTCGGGGAGATCGCGCGTCGGGGTTAGCGCCGCTCACCGTGACGCTGTCGGAGGCCCGGTATTGTGGGGCGATCGACACCGGCCACGGTCGCGTCATAGGGGTGCTGCGGTCAGGCGGTGAGCCACCCTCGGGGCCGCCATCGCTGATGGGAACGCGCGACTGCCAGGACAAGCTCAAGGAAGTCGTGCAGCGCCTGCCCGCCGGGGCGGGCGCCCTGGCGGTGGTCGAGATTGTCGCCGAATGGATTCCCTGGCAGCTCCGTTTCTCGATCGGTGACGTGGCCACCAGCGGCGACGGGGCAGGCGTCTTGAGCGCCGCGCTGGCGCGGGCGAAAACTTCAGGCGCGATCGAGACCGTCGACACGGCCGCCATACACCTGGAAACAGCGCGGGGGGCGTCGCTGGACCTGGATCTCGCGGTCTCGTTCGTGACAGCTGGTGACGCGATTCTGGCCATGCTGACGCCCGCCGGTGCCAACACCGCCACGGAATCGAAGAATCGCGGTCGAGAGCCGCGCCCATCTTTTTTGGATCCCGCAGGTGCGCCGGCCGGGGCCGACGCAATCGCCGGCGCGACCTTTCCCTTCGCACAACGGGTGGTGACCCTCTTCAGTCAGGATGGTCCGCTGGTCCTGGAGTTCGAAGGCCAGGCCGTCGAAGTACGCGCGCTGCAGGTCACCGGAGGCAACGGCCAACTTACCCTTCGCGGCCGCGCCACGCCGCGCGCCATCCCGGAATCGCTCCGGCTTGCGATCGAGTCTGCGGGCGCCGATCTCAAGGTCGCCGAACTGCGCGCAGAGCCCGAGCTGGAGGATTGCGGCATGGTCTCGGCGCTGGCGGCTCTGGGCTGCAAGGCACGGAACGCGGCCCGCTCGGCGGCGCTGGCGGCTGTGGCCTCGGGCATGACCGCGCGCTACCGCGGTCAGCTGCTTCGCGGTCTGGTGGCGCCGCCCCCTTTCTCCTTCGAAATCGGAGGACGGCGCTTGACCCTCCGCCTGACGCCCACCAGGGCGCGTTCGACCAACGTCGGTCTGGTCATCTACGGCAAGGCCGATGTCGACTAAGGGCTCGCAGCTTTGGTCGCGGCCGCCTTCTTGGCGGGCAGATGATCCTACAGACCGTGGATGTCCCTTCGACGCGCCACGCGCGTGACCAACCAGGCAAGCTCGTCGGGATCGAATGGCTTGGCAAGAGTCGCGTCGACGCGCAACGGTTCGCGAGATCCCAGCACCGACCCCGCGCTGACTGCTACGACCGGAATCTCCATGAGCGATTGAATGCCCTGTCGCAGCTGGCAGAATGCCCAACCGTCGAGCACCGGCATCATCAAATCGAGCACGATGAGCGTCGGCGGCACCTCCGCGTCGGCAATCAGGTTGACAGCATCGAGGCCGTTGCAGGCCTGGGCGGTCGCGAAGCCCACGTCATCAAGAAAGCTGACAACTGCCTCTCGAATCCCCTTGTCATCGTCGACCACCAAAACCAGCGGTCGAGCTCTGACCGTATCCCCCGCAGGCGCACCTGGACCCTCCACCGCCATGACAGTCTCCCCGGGCGTGGACCGCGCCGCTCTGAAGTGAGAACACGTGATCCGGTGTAACTATCCGGTGTAATCCGTAGTAAGGCTGGGGCCGGCCCTTGAGTCGTCAAGGTTCAAAACGATCTTTTTCGAAGTCACCGCTGCAGGTGGCGCTCCAGCCGTCGGGCCAGGCGCGACAGCGGATAGCTCATCGCGAAGTACAGGCCCGCGCACAGCGCGCCGGGGACTAGCCAGCTGCGCATGTCGACGGCGACGATGGTCATCCTTTTGGTCAACTCGACCACCGTGATCACCGAGACCAGCGAGCTGTCCTTGAGCAGCGAGATGAAGTCGTTGGTCATCCCGGGCAGCGCCAGCCGCAACGCTTGCGGCATCACCACCGTTCGCAGCGCCGTCGGCGTGGGCATGCCCAGCGCCCGCGCCGTCTCCATCTGACTGGCGGGAACGCCGGCCACCGCGCCCCGGTAGACCTCGGCTTCGTAGGCGGCGTAGTTCAGTCCCAGCCCGACGATGGCCGCGGTCCAGGCCTCCAGCGACAACGCGTCGGCCAGCCCGTAATAGATGAGGTACAGCTGCAGCAGCACCGGCGTCCCGCGAAAGAGCTCGACGTACGCCGTCGCCAGCCACGACAGGCGCGGCAAAGTCATGCGAATCGTCGTCAGCGCGATGCCGAGCGGGATCGCCAGCGCCATCGCCCCCAGCGAGATCAGGAACGTCACGCCCGCGCCCTGCAGGAACAGCCACAGCTGCTGTCGATCAAGCGGCCGCGGCCCCGCCGGTCGCGCCCCGTCGGTGCCGCCCGCCTCGGCCGGGCTGGTGGTCGGTCCCGCGACCGCCAGCGCCGCCTGCCTTGGGTTGTCGAGGTGGTAGCGCTGCAGGATGCGGTGTAGCTGGCCGGTGGTTGCCAGCAAGGCCAGCGCCGCATCGACGGCGTCGCGCAGCGGCGCATC
>DASRQT010000448.1:0-16849 GCA_035696485.1 Polyangia bacterium
GGAGGCGCCCTGCCCCGGCGCGCTCTCGACGCGAATCTCGCCGCCCAGCGCCGTGACGATGCCATGTGACACGAACAACCCCAGGCCCAGACCGACGCCGATCGGTTTTGTCGTGAAGAACGGATCGAAGACCCGGCCGATGACGTCGTCGGTGATGCCACTACCGGTGTCCTGCACCTGGATGACCGCGCGGCCGACCGGATCGGTCTCGGTGATGACGCGAATCTCGTTCTGATCGGCGCCGCCCTCGCGGATGGCCTGGGCGGCGTTCACCAGGAGGTTCAAGAACACCTGGCTGAGACGCGATTCGTTCGCCTCCACGGTTGGCACCGGTCCCAGCTTCCGGATCAGCCGCGCGCGGTGGCGGATCTCGCCCCAGGCCACGCTGATCGCCGACTCCAGCGCGTGGTGCAGATCAACCGGCCCGAACCGTTCCTCGTCACCGGTGGCAAAGATCCGAAGATCGCGCACGATGCGCCTCACACGCTGCGCCCCTTCCTCGGCCTCCGCCAGGGCGGCCGTCATCTCGGCCAGCACTTCATCGGGTTCAAAAGCGACGCCGGGTATGGGTTCCTTGCGCGCGCGTTCCAGGCGCTCGGCGACAAACCCAATGTTGGCCAGCACGTAGGTCAGGGGATTATTGATCTCATGGGCCACGCCGGCCGCCAGCGTCCCCAGTGCCGTGAGACGTTCGGCCTGGATCAGCTCGGAGTCGAGGCGCCGCTGTTCGGCCGCGTCCACGATCGGGGCCTGCAGGCGCAGCGCGGCGGCGCGCATCTCGAACTCGTCCATCACCATCGCCGCAAGCCCGATCAGCGTCTCGTACTCCAGCGCCGTCAGCGGCTGGGCGGCGCCGCGGGGCGCGTCATCGAAGACGGCCAGCACCCCGATATTGTAACCGTCCGGAGTGCGCAGCGGCACCGCCGCGAAGAATCGCGCGGAAGGGGCGCACGCGATCGTCGTCCCCCCGGCAAAACCCTGGTCGGCGGCGGCATCGGCGACGACCAGCACGTCGTTGCCCGCCAGTAGCAGCGCCCGTTCGAACAGCGATCCCTGCCGTTGACTTTCGGTCAACGGCACGTCGAAACGCGCCTTGAACCAGACCCGATCGCCCTCGACCAGCGCGATGACGGCTGAGGAAGCACGCAGGAGCTTGGCCGCCGTCCGGCAGACGCGGTCAAACGCCGGTTCAGGCGGGGTGTCGAGGATGAGATAGCGACCGAGCGCCGTCATCCGATGTCGTTCAGCTACCGATGTCGAAACCGTCAACGCTGCACCGAACCTCTGCGGACATCGACATTGGACATTGGGCATTCGCCATGCCTGAAGTCTCGCGGGGTTCCTTGTACATCCGGCGCCCAATTTCCACAACCAGAGTCGGGCTGGATCCTGACCATCCCGCGATCTAATATTTCTGACGTTGTGGCAAAGATCGTTTGCCCCCTGTGCAAGACCGTCATCACGGCCGCGCGGCAAGAGTTGCCGACCTGGCCATTTTGTTCCGCGCGTTGCCGGTCGGCCGATCTCGGTAGCTGGCTGACCGACAGTTACCGCATCTCGTCCGCCGTCGCGGAGGAGGATCTCGACCAGGGGCTGTCCCCGGCGTTGCGCGACGACAACAACGAAGACGATCTGCCCAGCTAGGCGTTACATTACATGGTCCGCTACGTGGGCCGCGCGATCGAACGGCCCAGCTGCAGGGCCCGTCGCACAACCGCCGGCGTCAACCCCACCCGTTCGGCGATCTCCGACGGTGAGGGACGGCGGCCGGTTTCCTCGGTGAGGGCGCGCGCTGCCGCCAACACGCGGGCCAGGTCGGCGGGATGCGCCGGCGATTCGGCGGCCTCGAGGTCGACGCCGGCGTCCTCCAGCGCGCCGATGATCTCCTCGATGTCCGTGTAGGTCAGCTTCTTCATCAGAAGCTCTTCGCTCAGCTCGTTCAAGGTCAGCCCATCGGGGTGGGCCTTCATGATGTCGTCGAAGATGGACTGCAGCTGGGGCGAAAGAGGCACGCCGCATCTTCCATTCTGCGCGCTCTGCTGACAAGCACCGAGCGCGAGCATTTTTGCGGAACCCGGCGCCGTCGGCAGTGTCTCTCCGGTGAAACGCGACGATCGACCCCCAAGGCCGATCTCGCATGCAAGACCGTCGTGACCGGCGCCGACTGATCGCTGGCCATTCGGCGGTCCGTAACGCCGGAGGTCTGCATGTCGATCTCACTCGAAGAATCAAATGCCCGCCCGCGTCGGCGAAAGGAAGTAAGCGCCGACCTCTTGCTGGTGCCCTACATCGATCTCCTCACGTGCATGATCGCCTTCCTGCTGATCACGGCCGTCTGGACCCAGCTCGCGCGGCTGGAGGTGCAGCAGAGGGGACAAGGCGGCGAAGGTACGGGTGACCCGGCACAGACGAAGATCGCCGTGCTTGTACACGAAGGGGGATTTGCCCTCGTCGTCAACCAGCAACAGGATCCATTGCCGCAGCAGCGTGGCGAGTTCGACTTTGCGGCGCTCGAGAAGGCGCTTACTCGTCTCAAGCAGCAACATCCCGACAAGACCGACGTGCAGATCCTCTCGGAGGATCCGATCACGTTCGACACGCTGGTAAAGACCATGGACGCCGCCATGGCGTCCGGGTTCCCCAATCTCTCGCTGCTTGACGCCGAAAGCCGAGCGCACTAGCGGCGACAGGCACGCGCCGTTGTCACGGCACGGCGACGTTCGTGAAGGTCGCCGTGGTCAGCGTCCCGTTGCTGTGTGAGGTCACGGCCAGGCCGACGTAGACCGAAGCCGCCATCGAGATCGTCGCCGTGGCGCCGACCTGAGTCCAGGTCGTTCCGTTGCTCGACACGTAGCCGCGGAAGGACGTCCCCTGGCGCTGCAAGCGGACCCAGTTCGGCGGCGCAAAGCCGGCGACCGTCGTGACCAAGGTTGTTCCGCCCACCGCCGTTCGCGTGGTGAGCTTGGCGCCACTCGATGGCGTCAGGGTCATGAAGGCATTCTTGGCGTTGGCCGCCAGCGTCTCGCGGATCATCACGCCGGCCTTGGCGAAGGCATTGGTGTTTCCAAGGCTGGCCACGCGGGCGGTGATGGTGAAGTCCCCCGTGCGTTGCTGTCGCACGAACTGAAAGGCGTCCGCGACATCGTAGATGTCAGCTCCCGAGCCCTTCACCGTGTACGTGCCGCTTGCGAACGACGCGCTACCGGCCGGGCTGACGGTGCCGATATCGCCGCCGACCCACGGCGCGGGCAGGCTGGCGGCCATCGGGCGCAGCAGCGTGATCTTCTTGCCGCCATATTCGCTGACGTAGAGGTTTCCGTTGGCCGTGTTTTCGACGACGTCCAGCGGATCGACGAAGCCACCCATGCCGGGCGCCCCGGTCTCCGCCAGGGAGATGTTCTTCGTGGTCGGGTTGATGGTGAGCACGATGAGGTCGTCGCCACCACTGTAACGGGTGATGATCAGCTTGCCCTGGAGACCCGCGCCGAAGAAGTTGTTCTTGTATTCGACGACACCGTTGGTGGAAAAGTGCTCGCCGAAGTCGAACGCGGCGCCGCGCCAGTTGCGATCGGGCTGCGTGCCGACGGGATACTCCGGGCGTTCCGAGGGGTCGCTGCCGGAGGTCGGGTTGCCGCCGTTCATGGCCCATTCACACCGCTGCGGATTGGGGTGGCCGTAGTAGCCCCCTGCGACCACCCGGTAGAGGTAGTCGCTCTCAGTTCCCGCGCTGGTCAACCCTGGCACTGACGGCCCCGTATACGGCCCGTCGATCCGGTTGGCACAGGATGCGGGCAAGGGAGACGGGGTCTGCGGCGTGTTGCCGCCGGCCGCCGAGCCGTTGGTGGGAACGTAGAGCTGCCCGTTGCTGTGCCAGACCAGATCGAACGCGTTGCGAACGCCGGTCGCGAACAGGGTCAGGGGCGCGTTGGCGACGAAGGGATTGTAGGTCCCCCCCTCCTCCGTCTTCACGTTCAGCGGCAGCGTTCCCAGCTTGGTCGTGTCCAGCCTTAGAACGGCGGCGGTGAGCAGGTGCTCCGAGCGCAACCCCCAGGCGTTGTCTGGCGCGCCCATCGCTGAAGTGCTGCCCTGATTGATGTACAGAACGTTCGGCTCGCCCGGCTTGAAGGCGATGCTGTTCGTGAGGTGATCGCGCACCGAGCGCGGCAAGCCAACCACCACGTCCTGGATCGATCCCAGCGTCGCCCCCGTCAGCTTGCTGATCTTGCTGGTCCAGTCGGGCGCGCTGTCCAGCGTCGGGAACGCGTGTGTCACCCACAAGATGAGGTTCGCCGCGCTGGCCGCTGGATCGAAGGTGAGGCCAATCACAGCCCGGGCGCCGCCCTCCGCCGCCACGATCGTATTGATCACCAGCGAATTGGCCAGGGTCCCATCGGCGTTCATGTCGAAGCGCACGAGCTCGCCGGTGATGGTCGCCGCGTACAGCTTGTTATCGGGCCCGATGGTCAGGCTGGTGAAATTCCGCCCGCTGGCCGCCGCGAACAGCGTCACCTTCTGGAACTGGAATCCCTGCATCGGCGGCGGCGGCGCGTTCCCGGTCGTGAACGTGCTGGTGAAGGGGACAAACCGCGCCCCGGTGGTGTCCTTCAGGTTGTCGGTGACGGTAAACCGATAGCCGGTATTGGCCGCCAGGGATGCGCTCGGCTGCAGCACGATGACGTCACCGCCGCCGGAGGTGTTCAAGGCCGCAGGCACGACCACGCTATCGGAGGTCTTGGTCAGGTACACGTTGCTCGAGGTCAGGGTCGTCTCGTCAATCCCGCCGACGTTGGGCAGGGTCACGTCCGCCGAGACAAAGCTGGTGGGATTGATGCCGGTGGCACCGTCAACCGGATTGACCGAGCGGACGGACGGGCGCGCAGTCGCGGTGTCAGCGGCCCTGTCGGCGGCCGTGTCAGCGGCCCTGTCAGCCGCGGTGTCAGCGGCGCCGGCGTCGGGATCGGCCGTGGTGTCGACGCGGTCGATGTCGACGTAATCGAGCTTGGTGTTTGTGCCCCCGATCGCGTCGATGGTCAGTCGCCCATCGCTCACGACGACGTCGACGGTGGCCGAGGCGAATTCAACAGCGGTCGAGCCGACAAATCCGTGGATAGCGTTGGTGCCCTCGACACGGATCACGTGCGAGCTGTCGTACGGTGGCTGATCGCCCACAAAGACGGTGACGCGGTAGGTGCCGGCGGAAACCGCATATTCGAACGCCGCGGGGATCTTGATCGCGGTGGCGTTGGTGTTGGCGGGCGGATATTGCATATGGACCAGCGTGTCCAGCCGCTGGTCAATCGAGGCGCGGTTTCGATCCCGGGTGTTGGGCGAGATGTCGAGCGGGACATGCGCGCCGGCCAGGCTGTCTTCGCGGACCCAACCCGACGTGCCATTGAAGGCAAGGCCGACGTCTTTCGTATATCCGGAGGGGACGGGAGCGGCATCCGGCTGGAAGTTGATACGGGCGACCGGTGTCACGGTCGTGAGCGCCGCGGTCCTTCTGGCGATGGTTTCGAGCCCCGAATCGCTGGTGCAGCTGGTCAATGAAAGAACGACAACCACGGACGACAGACGCGATGTGCTGGACATGTGACGATCCCTTTCCCGATGACGCGACGCCCTCCCCCCATACAGAGTCGTCACTAGTGAGAGTTCTAGGATGCTGTATCACATATCTGACCGACAGTAATGCAAAATACTGTTTACGTTAACACTGTAAAACGCCGACGGCATCGAGCCCCGTGCGCCGGCCGTTTGACTTGGGCGCGGTAATCATTGAAATGATTCGCCCATGAACCAGCGCCGCGCCGTTCTGATTGGGGTGGCGGCCGTCGTGGCCATTCTTGTCGCGCTGGTTCCAAGGAGCACCTGGGCCGCAGAGCCGCCCGCTCCGGCTCCGCCGAAGCCATCGCCCATCACCAAGGTCGCGGTGCAGGCAAACAACGCGTTCGCTTGCGATGCGCTGCGTATCCTCAGCAAGGATGCGCCGACCACGAACGTGTTCATCTCGCCGTGGTCGATCAGCAGCGCGCTGGCGATGACGATGGAGGGCGCTCGCGGACGTACGGCGCTGGAGATGGGCCTGGCCCTGCGGCTACCCAAAGGATTACGAACTGGTGGCGACCGTCCGTGGAAGCTCGACGCCCATCACGCCGGCTTCGCCGAGGTGCAACGACGCACGCTCGCGCCTCCCGATGCCCAGAAGAGTCGGGCCATCCACGACCAGATCGTCGCGAAACGGCAGGAGCTCGACGGTCTGAACAAGCAGCTGGAGGCGGAGCGAGACAGGCCTTCCCAGGCGGTCAGATCCGCGGCCGAGGCGCTGGCGGCCGACATCAACAAGCTTCAGCTGCAGGTCAATCTGTTCGACCTTCGTATCGCCAACGCGATCTGGATTGAACAGACCTACCCGTTCGATCCTGCATTTGCCGCCGTGGTCGGGAAACACTACGGTCGCGGGCTGTTGCGCAACGCCGACTTCATCAACCAGTTCCCGGATGAACGAATCAAGATCAATCGCTGGGTCGAGACGCGGACCGAGGATCGGATCAAGGACCTCATCCCCGAGCTACCGCCGGACCAGGCCCGGCTGGTTCGCATGATTCTCGTCAACGCCATCTACTTCAAGGGCCAGTGGAAGGACCCCTTCGACAAGAGGCTCACCAAACAGGGGCCGTTCTCGCTGGCCGGTGGCGGTGACGTCGACGCCGCGCTGATGCAGCGGACATTTCGCGCGCGCTACGCCGCGTTTGACGGGGCCGGTCACTATTTCGACACGCCCCACACGCGGAGCGACCCCTTCGACGCGCCCAGCACTCAGAGCCGCGGCAGCGCCCCACTTTATCCCAACCAGGACGGGTTCCTGATCGCCGAATTGCCGTACAAGGGCGACAAACTGGCGCTGGTCGTGATCGCGCCGCAGAACCCGATGGGCCTCGACGCCGTGCAAGCGAAACTCACCGGCGAGACACTGGCCGCCTGGCTGGCCAAGCTCGAAAACCGTGACGTCGGCGTGACGTTGCCAAGATTCAAGCTGGAGACCAGTTATGAGCTCAGTGAGATGTTGAAGGCCGCCGGCATGAAGCTCGCCTTCGATGAACGTAACGCCGACTTCACCGGCATGACGACATCAAGGCACCCAGAGCACAAGTTGTCGATTTCGAAGGTACTTCACAAGGCGTTCGTCGAGGTCAACGAGGAAGGCACGGAGGCCGCGGCGGCCACGGCTGTGATGATGCATGTGATGGCGTCGTCGTCGATCAGTTGGTCGTTCACGCCCGTGTTTCGCGCCGACCGGCCGTTTCTTTTTCTCATCCGCGACATCCACACGGGAGCGGTGCTGTTCTTGGGCCGGATGATGACGCCGAAGACGTGATGGGTTTTACTGCGACTAAATCAATGCGTCCCAGGCTGCAGAGGGTCCGCGCGCCGGGCGCGGACTACGAGATTCACATCGTCGGCGATCAGCCGACGCCCCTGCGCGACTACTATCACGCGCTGTTGCGCCTGCCGTGGTGGTTCACGCTGGGCAGCATCGCGGCCATCTTCCTGGCGGCAAACGCGCTCTTCGCCGCCGGCTATTTGCTGACCGGCGGCATCGCCAACGCGGCCGAGCTGTCGTTCACCGACGCCTTCTTCTTCAGCGTGCAGACCATGGGGACGATCGGCTACGGGGCCATGTATCCGCAGTCGCTGGCCGCAAATCTGATGGTCGTGTGCGAGAGCATCACCGGCTTGACGCTGACGGCGCTGGCCACGGGGCTGGTTTTCGCCAAGGTCTCACGCTCGACCGCGCGCATGATCTTCAGCCACGACGTTGTGATCTCGCCGATGGACGGCGTGCCCACCGTGATGCTGCGCGTGGGCAACCAGCGCGGCAATCAGATCGTCGACGCACACATCAAGGTGACGATCACGCGGACCGAACACACCGCCGAGGGCGTCACGTTCTATCGCACGCTGGACATCAAGTTGGTCCGCGACCACGTCCTGTCGCTGTCACGATCGTGGAGTCTGCTGCACCGGATCGACGCCGACAGCCCGTTCTTCGGGCAAACGCCCGAATCGCTGGCGGCCCAGGAGGCCGAGCTGCACGTGATGATCACCGGCACGGACGACGTGACCATGCAGCCGGTCCACGCCCGCCATCGCTACTTCTGCCCCGAGATCTTGTGGGGGCGGCGGCATGCGGACATCCTGTCCGAGACGCCCGAAGGCAACCTGGTGCTGGACCTTCGCCCCTTCCACAGCACCGAGCTGACAAAGGCGACCGCAGACTTCCCCTACCCGCGCCCGGGGTGAGCGCCGCCCTTTTTCTTGCGCTGCCTTGCGCTTTTCCCTGCGCACTTTTTCGGCTGGCGGGTTATCAGAGCGGAAAGATTTGGTGCGACTGCTTGCCGCGGCGCACCTCACTGGAGACCAGGGGTGGGGATGTCCGTAAAATCGTTGTCTTGCCGCGCCGTAGCACTGTCCGTTTGTTGGTTGGCCGTTTCGTTCACCGCCTCCCGGGGCGCGGTCGCCGGCGAAAACGCCGTCGACAGGAGGCGGGCCACGGCGTGGCTGCAGGAAGGCGCGAAGCTGCTGGACAGCAAGGATTACGCCGCCGCGCTGGCGAAATTCCAGGAGGCCTACGCGCTGGTCCCCAGCCCCAAGATTCAATTCAACGTCGGGTTGGCGCAGGAAGGCCTGGATCGGCCGGCGGAAGCGACGCGCGCCTACCTGGCCTATCTGCAGGGCGCGACCAATGACGCCGCCACCCGCCGTGCCGACGCGCAAGCGCGGATGAAGGCGCTGCGCCCGCGCGTGACGTTTCTTCAGATCACCACCGAGACCGCCGGAGCCACGGTGATCATTGACGGCGCCGAGGAGGGGCGCACTCCTCTGGCGCAACCTCTGGTGCTGAATCCGGGGCCGCATCACGTGCTGGTGCAGGCCGCCGGAGGCCCGCCGTGGACGCGCGCCATCCGCGGCGAACCCGGAGGTATCCTGGAGCTGCAACCGAGCCAGCAAGCGGTGACCCCGCCACCCGCGGTTGCCGCCGCGCCGGCGGCGCTGCCGCCGCCGCCGTTGCCCGCGGCCAAGGAACCGATCGCGCAACCGGCGCCTCTGGTTAAAACGCCGGCCGCGCCGGTGGAGGACGAGGCCAGTCCGGTCTACAAGAAGCTCTGGTTCTGGGGGTTGGTGACCGGCGTGGCGGCGGTAGCGACGGTCTCCGTCGTGCTGTTGATGCCGGCCAGGACCGACTACACCTGCCCGCTGATGATGCCGTGCGTGAAGGCCAACTGATGTCGCCGTCGAACATGGCAACAGGGTTGGCGCTGTTGCTGCTGGTGATGGCCGGGAGCGGCTGCCGCAGCACCGAACGGACGGCGCTGGTGGTCGAGGTTCGCGCGACTGGCTTGCAGGCCGGCGTCGACCTTGATGACGTCGTTGCCCGCGTCAACAACAAAGACAAGAAGACGCTCCCGCTGGCCGCGATCGCCGATACCAGCGCGGTCGCGTTTCCATTTCGGTTTACTGTCGTTCCCGACAAGAGCTCTGACGAACAGGTGACGGTGGAAGTCGTCGGCCGCTGGCAAGGGGCGGACAAGGTCCGGGCCAGCGCCCACCTCGGCTTCATCAAGAACGAAGTACGCATGCTGTCGCTGACGCTGGAAGATCAGTGCGTCGGCAAGATGTGCGACCCACAGAAGACGTGCCATGCTGGCATGTGCGGCTCCAACGAGGTTAATGTCCACGGCCTGCCGACCTTCGTGATCGACGGCGGCACACCCGCTTCCGACGGTGGCGCTGGCGACGGTGCCGGCGAGCGCGACGGCGCTGCACGGGACCGCCCGGAGGTTTTACCCGACGGCGCGGTCTGTCTCGACGGTGACACGCGCGACTGCAGCTGTGGCGCCATGGCCGGCGGAAGTCAGCCGTGCGACGGCGGCAAGTGGGGAGACTGCGCCATCTCGTGCGCGGCCAGCGGCCTCATGGGCCGGTGCGCCGCCGGCGTGCGCACGTGCGACGAGACCAAGTCGCAGTGGGGCCTGTGCAGCATCGCCGCCGCGCCCGCCGACACCTGCGCGCCCGACAACGACGACAACTGCAACGGCATCAAGAACGAAGGTTGCCCGTGCACGACGGGCCAGTCCCGAACCTGCGACAAGGGCGGACTCTACGGCAAATGTGCCGCTGGCATGCAGACCTGCGACGGCGCCGGCAAGTGGAGCACCTGCAGCATCACACCCGCCGCGGCCGACACCTGCGTCGCCGGCAATGACGACAACTGCAACGGCAACGTCAACGAGGGTTGCCCCTGCGTCCAGGGCGTCATGCGCGCCTGCAGCGCGGGCGGTTTGTTCGGCAAATGCGCCGCCGGCATGCAGACCTGCAATCAGTCGACCTGGTCGGCCTGCTCGATCGCGCCCGGCGCGATGGATACCTGCGCTCCGGACAACGACGACAACTGCAACGGCACCAAGAACGATGGCTGCACGTGCGTGCAGGGACAGACACGCACCTGCGCGCAAGGGGGCGTGTTCGGCAAGTGCGCGGGCGGCAGTCAGGTGTGCGACGCGACCGGCAAGTGGGGCGCCTGCAGCATCGCGCCCGGCGCCAGCGACACCTGCGTCCCCGGCAACGACGACAACTGCAACGGCAGGAGCAACGACGGCTGTCTGTGCGTCACCACGCAGACCCGTCTGTGCAGCGAGGCCGGGATCAAAGGCAAGTGCGGCAACGGAACCCAGCCCTGTGATGCCAGCGGCCGCTGGGGCGCCTGCAGCATCAGTTCCGCCGCCGCCGACGGCTGCACGCCCGGCGACGACAGCACCTGTAACGGCGTGGCCAACGAGGGCTGCGCGTGCATCGACAACACCGCCCAGCTCTGTTCAAAGGGCGGCTACAAGGGCAAGTGCGGCAACGGGCAACAGGCCTGCTCCGGCGGCGCGTGGGCCGCTTGCAGCATCACCCCCGGCGCCACCGACACCTGCGAGCTAGGCAACGACGACAACTGCAACGGCAACGTCAACGAAGGCTGCCCCTGCATCAACGGCAAGACCAGAACCTGTGCCGAGGGTGGACTGTTCGGCAAATGCGCCGGCGGCCAGCAGACCTGCGCTGGCGGCGCCTGGGGCGCTTGCAGCATCAGCCCCAGCGGTGCCGACACCTGCGAACCGAACAATGACGACAACTGCAACGGCACCCCCAACCAGGGCTGCGCCTGCGTTCACGGCGCGATGCGATCGTGCGCGGCCGGCGGTGCCAAGGGAACCTGCGGCGGCGGAACCCAGACTTGCTCGACCGCGGGACAGTGGGGCGCGTGTAGCATCCAGCCAGCCGGCAGCGACAGCTGCGACAGCGTCAACAACGATGACAACTGCAACGGCGTTCCCTTCGAGGGGTGCCAGTGCAAGAACGGCGACACGCAGTCATGCAGCAGCGGGACGCAGGGCTGCAGCGGAACGCAATCGTGCTCCGGCGGCCGCTGGTCCGCGTGCAACGCCGAGGTGGTCAACGACAACTGGTCCAACCAAGCGGGAACGCTGAGCCACAGCTCGTCGCCGTGGCGCATCGTCTGGCCGCCGACGGCCAACTCGCCCCCGCTGCCCACGGCATCGAGCAGCCAGGGCGGGCAGGTGACGCTCCCCTACGACACGGTGGTTCGCCGCGTCCCGGGGTTGAACGGCGGCTACGTGGTCTCCTTCAACGTCGCCGTCAGCAATGGCTTCGGATTCCACGTCGGCTACGGTCAGCCAGATCAGCAGGTGCCGAACCCCAAGCCCTTGAATCACTACCCTGCCGTTCAGAAGCTGGTTGCTGAGCCTCACACTCTGGGCGGCCTGATCTACGGCAGCACGCAACACTTCGAAAGTTTCGGTAGCTGGAACCACACGCAAAGTAGCGCTGGGTCGGTGAGAATGACCATCTATGTGAAGGCGACTGGCGAACAGCTGGCCGCCTGGGACGGGTTCGCAACCAGCAGCAGGTCAGGCTTCGTCACCTGCCCAGAGATGAACGCCAACCTGTACTTCCAGTTCGTGGGCAGCAACTCCTCCGACTACGTCCGGTTTCCCCAGGGCATGCCGGAGCCGACCGCCGTCGTCGGCAACGTCACCGGCTGCGCCGGCCTGACCGACGCCCAGGTGCAATCGCTCTACGACGCGAAGAAGACCTACTGACGGAACATCACGAGGCTGGCAGCTCCTCCATGTCCAGGTCCTGTAGCAGCGTCCGCATCTGGGCGTGCTTCTCGTCGATGTCGGCGTTGAGCTGGGCCAGCTTCTTCTCGAGCTCTTCGTGGGCGTGCGTGGCCTGGGTGAGGCGTTGCGTCAGCTCGCGGCGGAGCTTGTCGGCGGTGGCGTTCTTGTCGATCGCGGCCAGGTTCTCGCGAACCTCGTTCATGCGGCGCGAGCTGTCGTCCAGCCGCTGACGAACCTGATGGACGTCGACCTCGACTCGATTCACCGCCATCGCGGTCGCGCCGGCACGGCGGAGCTGGTCGGCGACCGGCCCGGGAATCTTGGGCGTCCGACGGAGGTAGGACTCGATGTCGATCGACTGCCCCTGCAGTGGCCGCACCTCGCGGCGAGACGGTTTCTCCTCGTCCAGCACCAGCGCGGTCTTGGCCCCGGCGCGTAGCGAAAACGGGACCAGGTGTCCGCCGTCGGCCTCGATGCTGCCGGTCGGCAGGGAGGCCACGCGGTAGCCAGGCTTGAGGTCGTGGCGGACCACGATCCGCGCCGGCGCCGAGTCCGACGCCGCCACCTCGTAGGTGGTGCGATGGATCCGGCGATCCTCCACCGTCAGGACGCCGCGCTCGATCTTCACCAGCCGCAGAGGCGCCACGCTGTCTTCAAATCCCAGGGTCACGGTGGTGGCCCCGTCGACGGCGAAGGGGACGAAGGAGATCTCGCCCGGTTGCAGGCGGTCCAGGATCGCGTCGCCGACGAAGGTGCCGCGTGCGTAGATGGCCAGCGGCCCCGCCTCCATCTCCTGTCCGGCCGGGCACTCGAAGCGCGCCGCCCGGAACGGATGGCGGTCGGTTCCGGGCGCCGCCGGGTCGGGCCGGTAGAGGTAGACCTCCATGCCGGGCACGCGCCGGTTCTGGATCGCGACCATGCCCGACGCGCGCGCCGGGATGGTCACCGGTGTCTGGATCTCGTAACGGACCATGCCGGCCACCTCCTCGGTACGGGTCGGCGCGGCACGCACCGCCCTCTCGACGGCCGACAGCGTGGGCTTGACCGGCGCTGTGGGGATGGATGGGGCGGACGGCATCTCGGCGACCGGCTCCTCCACCTCGCGCCGGCTCAGGATCGTGAACTCGACGCGCCGGTTCTTGCTCCAACAGTCCTCGCTGGACTCACGGCACACCGGCCGCGTGGTTCCATAGCCGCGTTTTAGCAAGCGCCCGCCCGCCACTTTCCGGGCCACCAGCGCGTCGTGCACGGCGGCCGCGCGCGCCGACGACAGCGCGCCCGGGTCGGTCTCGTTGACCGCCGCATGACCCGCGACCTCGATCGAGAGGATCTGCGGATTGCCGTTGATCGTGGCGGCGATGGCATCGAGCAGCGGCGCCGACACCGGCTTTGTGTTGTGTTTGCCGCGATCGAAGTAGAGCTTGTCGAGAATCTCGAGCTTGTCCCTGCGCAACAGCACGCGTCCCCGGTCGGGGCATCCGTCCTCGTCCTCGAAGCCGTTGTAGGTCTCGGGCTCGTTCGGGCACTTGTCGTCACCGTCGAGGATGCGGTCCTTGTCGTTGTCCGGGTCAGGGCAGCCGTCGGCGTCCTCGAAGCCGTCCTTGTCCTCCGCCTGCCGCGGGCACAGGTCCAGCTCGTCGGGAATGCCGTCGCCGTCCTGGTCGCCGGCGCTGCCGTGCTCGGGCTTGATCACGCCGGTCGCCGACGGCTGCACCAGGTGCCCGCTGCCGTCCGGCCGCGCCACGAACTGCGCCGTGTGCAGATCCACCGCGAACGACAGCGGCGCGCCGGTGGCCAGGGTCAGCCGCACGCCGCGCCAGTCCTCGTCGCTGGCGTTGTCGATGATGGCCCAGGTCTGGAGGATCGCGGTGTCGCCGTCGCCCAGCACCAGCTTGTGCGTGGAACGCCAGGTCGGCGTCGGCACGGCGAAAGAGACCGTGATGTCGCGGGTCGACGCCACCGACAGATCGAAATCGACGTCGCCACCGTCACCGCGCGCCTTGAGGGCCGCCACCGCTCCGATGACCGCGCCGTCGTCCTTCGACATGACGGCGATCGTCTTCATCACGTCGTCGATCTCGCCCTCACGCAAGCGCAGCCGCAGATGGGAATCCGCCAGCCTCCCGGAGTGCTCGAAGTACCCCATCCCGCTGCGGTAGAGGACGACCTGGCGCAGCGCCAGCGTCGAACCAGAGGAAGCGCACGCGACCCCACCCACGAGACCTAGCAGCCAGAATCCTCGCACGAGCGCAAAGTATCACGGCGTGAACGCGGCAAAATGCTCTCAGGGCCGGCAGCCCCTTTTATCGCTTAACAGGAGCCCCTGTTCAGGGCACGGATCGACACCTACCTTTGCTGTGTGAAGAACAGCGGCGCAATCCTGGTTCTCGTAATCTGGTCAAGTTGCAGCGGCGTAGCGTCTCGCCCGGCGGCCATGCCGCCGCAAGCGACGACCGACCGGCATGTGTTGCTGATCAGCGTCGACGGCATGCACCAGAACGATCTCGAGGGTTACATCGCCAGCCACACCGGTTCAGCGCTGGCGATGCTGTCACAACAGGGGACTCAGTATCGGCAGGCGCGGACACCGGTACCATCGGATTCCTTCCCGGGCGTCCTGGCCGTGATGACCGGCGGGACACCCCGCTCCACGGGCGTATATTACGACCTGTCGTACGATCGGCGCCTGGCGGCCCCCGCCTCCGACTGCTCCCAGCGCGGAACCGTCGTTGATTTCACGGAGAGTGTCGATCGCAACTCCAAGGTTATCGACGGAGGGGGCGGTTTGGACGAATCCAAGCTGCCGCGCGATCCGGACCACGAATGCGGGGTCGTCTACCCCCACCAATTCTTGCGGGTCAACACCATCTTCGAGGTGGCCAAAGCCTCGGGTCTGCGCACCGCCTGGTCCGACAAGCACCTGTCATATGAAATTGTGAACGGTCCCTCGGGCACCGGCGTCGACGATCTTTACAATCCCGAGATCGCGGCCAAGGGGATCACAAAGAAGATGGCAAGCACGGAGGACTACGACGACCTCAAGGTCGCCGGGCTGATCAATCAGATCGAAGGTAAGAGTCACGCCGGCGCCGCCGCGTCGGTCCCGGCCCTCTTCGGCATGAATTTTCAGGCCGTCAGCGTCGCGCAGAAAAGCGCGACGGGCGGCTACCTCGACGGCGGCGGAACGCCCAGCGCCGAGCTGGCCGAGGCGCTGGACCACACCGACCGGTCCATCGGTCAGCTGGTCAACGCCCTGGCGGCCCAGCAACTGGCCGGCAGGACCACCGTCGTCCTCACCGCGGTACACGGCCAGTCGCCCGTGGATCCCGGCATTCGCCGCGTGGTCTCCACGACGGCCATACCCGACGTCATCAACAGCATACAGCCGGGGCTGCTGGCCGCGGCAACCCAGGACGACGTCGCACTGTTGTGGCTCAACGACGCCGCGAAGGCTGACTCGGTAACCGCGGCGCTCAAGGCTCATGGTGAGGAACTGGGAATCGACGATGTCATCTGGGGAGACGATCTGCGCCGCATCTTCGCCGATCCGGAGCAGGACAGTCGCGCGCCCGACATCATCGTCAAGGTCAAGCCGGGCGTGCTGTATATGGACAGCAAAGACAACGGAAAAGACAAGCTCGCGGAGCACGGCGGCTTCAGCGAAGACGACCGGCACGTCCCGCTGATCGTTATTGTCCCCGGTGGGCACGCCGCCGTGAACGACGACACCGTCGAGACGCGCCAGATCGCGCCGACGGTGTTGACGGCGCTGAGGCTGGACCCCGGCCGCCTTCAAGCAATCCAGCGCGAACCGACGGCGGTCCTGCCGGGCTTAGGGTCCGCTCTCGCCGATTGATTTTTTCGCGGCGGGCTCGAGGACGCGGTCCGGAATCTTCTGTTTCTTGGGCGGGATTGATTTCAGGTACGCGACGATCGCCCCCAGATCCTCATCGGTCATTCCCGAGAAGTGCGGGATGAACGACGACATCGGCGGCGCCATCGGCTTGCCGTCCAGGCGTTTGCCGGTCTTGAGCGCCTGTATCATCTGCGCGGCGCTGTACTTGCCCAGCCCGGTCTCGGGATCGGGCGTGAGGTTGCGTGGATAGACCTTGCCCACGCCCTTCTCCTCCGTCGCCTCGTCGGAGCCCGCGAAGAGGTTCTTATCGGACGGGCCGGTACCGGTCAGGGAATGGCACTCCCAGCAGGACGCGACCGACCGGGCCAGATATTCGCCGTACTTGATCGGGTTGCTGCGCGGAGGTGCGCTGACGTTCTTGGCCGGCGCGTGGTGGATGAGACCGACGGACTTGGCAAACCTGAACATGAAGGGGAAGTGGTTGACGCTGCGGTCGATACCGTTTCGCAGCGGCGTCACCTGCCGCAGGTAGGCGACGATGGCGCGCGTGTCGCTGTCGGCCATCCCGCCGTACGATATGAACGGCATGGGCGGCATCATGAGCTCGTCGTTGGCACGCACGCCGTCCCGGATGCCGCGCATGATCTGGTCGTCGGTCCAGTTGCCGATCCCGGTCTCCGGATCGGGGGTGATGTTCGGCATGATGATCTTGGCCCCCATGGCGACATCGTCGATCACCTGCCCGCCGCCCAGAAAGGCATCGGTCCGTTCGCCTTCCAGCCACGAGGAGCCGTTTCGCGGCGTGTGA
>DASRQT010000449.1:0-3794 GCA_035696485.1 Polyangia bacterium
TTCCGCCGCTTCCAGCGTGTAGCGGTCGGGCAGCACCAGGGACAGCCGCCCGGGCACGAGCTCGGCCACCTCGGCGTGCGCGAGCAGGGCCGCCAGGCGGGGTCGCTGAGCCTCGAAGTTGGCCAGCACCCGCCGCCAGACCTCGGACGGGGACGCCGCCGGCCCCGCCGAAGCCGAGACCACCGCCGGCGTCGGACCACCGGCGCGAGGGGCCACCGCCACCGGCTGCGATTGCGTCCTGTTGACCGCCACCGGGTTCACCACAGCCGGCGTAGTCGAAACCCGCGGTCGCGGCGAGGGCGAGACGGCGGCGGCCGACCCGCTCTGCAGGCGCTCCTCCAGCGCCTCGAACCGTTCGATGAGCTCGCCCATCGGTTCAAGCGGTTCGGCCATGCACAGATCCACGGCCGCCATCTCGAGGATCAGGCGCGGGGTCTGCGACTTCGCGGCTTCGTCGACCGCGCGCGCCCAGCGATCGAACAAAACCCCCAGCAGCCCGGGCGGCGCCCGGCGCGCAAGCTGGCGCGCCTCATCCAGCTCGTCGGCGGTGGCGTCGACCAGATCGGCGGCGTCGGCGACACGACCGACGATCTCGAGATCGCGCAGGAAGGCCAGATACGCGCGCGCCAGTTGCCCCAGGTCGATGCCACGGTCAGCCGCCCGCGCCAGCACCCGCAGGGTGGTCCCGGGGTCGCGATCCAGAACCGCCGATCCGAGCTCGACGAGCATGCGCCGGTCGGCGATTCCCAGAACCTCGGCGACGATGTCGCGCGACAGCTTGCCGTCCCCCACGTAGGCGATGACCTGGTCCAGCAGCGAGAGGCTGTCGCGCACCGACCCGGCAGCCTGCCGCGCGATCAGCCGGATGGCTTCAGGGTCGGCGGCGATCGATTCAGTCTCGAGGATGCTCTCCAGGTGCGCGGTCAAGCGGTCGGTCGGGATCAGCTTGAAATCGTAGCGCTGGCAGCGCGACAGTATGGTGGTGGGAATCTTGTGAGCCTCGGTGGTCGCAAAGATGAAGATGACGTGAGGGGGAGGCTCCTCCAACGTCTTGAGGAGCGCGTTGAAGGCGCTCGTCGACAGCATGTGAACCTCGTCGATGATGTAGATCTTGCGCTTGCCCTGCGCGGGCATGTAGCGGGCGCCCTCACGCAGGGTGCGGACGTCATCCACGCCGGTGTTGGAGGCGCCGTCGATCTCCATGACGTCGACCGAGCGCCCGCCGGCGATCTCCTGGCAAAAGTCGCAGCGGCCGCACGGGTTGGCGGTCGGTCCCTCGGCGCAGCACAGGGCCTTGGCCAGGATGCGCGCCGCGCTGGTCTTGCCGACGCCGCGCGCCCCGGTGAAGAGGAAGGCATGATGGACGCGGTTCTGCTCGATGGCGTTGGTCAGCGTACGGGCGATGTGCTCCTGGCCAACCAGCTCCGAAAACCGCTGCGGCCGGTACTTGCGCGCCAGTACGAGGTACGACATGACGGGAATCTACTTCGAACCGGCCGACTAAGCAGCCCTCTTCGCGGAACAGCCTGGAGCATGGGCCGCCGGTGCCGCGGCTTGTCGGGCTCATGCTGGTGCTTACCGTTATTTGTGGATGGAGGGAGATGCGACTCGATAAGCTGACAATCAAGGCTCAAGAGGCGGTGCAGCACGCACAGGAGGCCGCCGAGCAGCGGGGTCACCAGGAGCTGACCCCGGAGCACTTGTTGGCGGCGCTGCTGGGTGACAAGCAGGGCGTGACCGCAGGCCTGCTGCGCAAGGTGGGGATCGACCCCGACAGCCTGGATGGCGCCGTCGACCGGGCCCTCGAAGACCTGCCCCAGGTACGGGGCTCCAGCACCGATGTGTATGTGGGCGCCCGGCTGAAGAAGCTGCTCGACGACGCGAAACGCCACTCGAAGGAGTTCAAGGACGAGTACGTCTCGACCGAGCACATCCTGCTGGCGCTGGTCGACAGCGACCACGGCGCGGCGTCGCGCATCCTGCGCGACGCGGGCGCCAAGAAGGACAACCTGCTCAAGGCGCTGGCCGAAGTGCGCGGAACCCAGCGCGTCACCGATCCCGACGCCGAGGAGAAATATCAGGCGCTGGCCAAGTACACGCGCGACCTGACCGAGCTCGGCCGCAGCGGCAGGCTGGACCCCGTGATCGGACGCGACGAGGAGATCCGCCGGTCGATGCAGGTGCTGTCGCGCCGCACGAAGAACAACCCTGTGTTGATTGGCGATCCCGGGGTCGGCAAGACGGCGATCGTCGAAGGCATCGCGCTACGCATCACCAACGGTGACGTGCCCGAGTCGCTGAAGGACAAACGGATCCTGGCGCTGGATCTGGGCGCTCTAATCGCGGGGACAAAATATCGGGGCGAGTTTGAAGACCGACTCAAGGCCGTGCTCAAGGAGGTCACCGCAGCCGAGGGGGCCGTGATTCTGTTCATCGACGAGCTGCACACGCTGGTGGGGGCGGGCGCGGCCGAGGGGGCCGTCGACGCGGCCAACATGCTGAAGCCGGCGCTGGCGCGCGGCGATCTGCGCTGCATCGGCGCCACCACGCTGGACGAGTTCCGCAAGTACATCGAAAAGGACAAGGCGCTGGAACGCCGCTTCCAGCCGGTCTTTGTCGGCGAGCCGTCGCTCGAGGACGCGGTCGCGATCCTGCGCGGGCTGCGCGAGCGCTACGAGGTCCACCACGGCATCAGCATCCGCGACAGCGCGCTGGTGGCCGCGGTCCGCCTGTCCAATCGTTACATCACCGGGCGGCAACTGCCGGACAAGGCCATTGACCTGGTCGACGAGGCCGCCAGCCGCCTCAAGATGCAGATCGATTCATTGCCCGAACCGATCGATCAGATTGAACGGCGGCTGATGTCGCTGGCCATCGAGCAACAGGCGCTCTCGAAAGAGAAGGACGACGGGTCAAAGCGACGGCTGGCCGCGATTGAGGCCGAAATTGCCGGGCTGCGCGAGCAAGTCAACGCGATGAAGAGCGTGTGGCAGCGCGAAAAGCAGGTGATCGCCGAGCTGCGCAAGCTGAAGGAGGACATCGAGGCCGCCAAGACCGAGGCCGAGCTGGCCCAGCGGCGGGGCGATCTCAACCGCGCCGCCGAGCTGCGGTTCGGGCGCATCCCCGAGCTCGAGAAGATGGTCGCGGCCAAGGACGGCGAGCTGAAGGCGGCGCAGAAACACGGCTCGTTCCTGCGCGAGGAGGTCACCGAGGACGACATCGCGGCGGTGGTCTCCAAGTGGACCGGGGTTCCGGTCGAGAAGATGCTGCAGGGTGAGCAGGACCGCCTCATCAAGATGGAGGACCGCCTGCACCAGCGCGTGATCGGCCAGGACGAGGCGGTGGCCGCCATCGCCAACGCCGTCCGCCGCGCGCGCGCCGGCCTGCAGGATCCCAATCGCCCCATCGGCTCGTTCATCTTTCTGGGGCCGACCGGCGTCGGGAAGACCGAGCTGGCGCGGGCGCTGGCTGAATTTCTGTTCGACGACGAGTCACACATGATCCGGATCGACATGTCGGAATACATGGAGCGGCACGCGGTGTCGCGCCTCATCGGCGCGCCTCCCGGCTACGTCGGCTACGACCAGGGCGGACAGCTGACCGAAGCAGTGCGGCGGCGTCCCTACTCGGTGGTGCTGTTCGATGAGATCGAAAAGGCCCACGCCGATGTCTTCAACACGTTGCTGCAGCTTCTGGACGACGGGCGCCTCACCGACGGACAGGGGCGCACGGTCGACTTCCGGAACACGGTCGTCATCATGACCTCGAACGTCGGCAGTCACCTGATCGGCGAC
>DASRQT010000450.1:0-8240 GCA_035696485.1 Polyangia bacterium
GGCCACCGGCTGCACCCATCCGGCAGTAAGCTGCAACGACAACAACGCTTGCACGACCGACAGCTGTAACCCTGCGACTGGGTGCGTTCACACCCCTATTTCCTGCGGCGCTTCCGATCAGTGTCACGTCGCAGGAACCTGCGACACGGTCACGGGAATGTGTTCGAACCCAACGAAGGGCGATGGATCATCCTGCACCGACGGCAACGCATGCACCCAAAGCGACACATGCCAAGGAGGCGTCTGCTCAGGCGCTAATCCTGTCTCTTGCTCCGCGTCGGATCAGTGCCACATCGCCGGCACGTGCAATCCCGCCACGGGCACCTGTTCCAACCCAGCCAAGCCGGACGGCTCGGATTGCTCCGACAGCAACCTGTGCACGCAAACCGACACCTGCGTGGCCGGCGCTTGCACCGGCGCGAATTCCGTCTCCTGCACTGCCCTCGACCAGTGCCACATCGCCGGTAGCTGCGACCCGGGCACTGGCACATGCAGCAACCCAAACATGACTAACGGCTCCAGCTGCAGCGACAACAAGGACTGTACAGGTCCGGACACTTGCCAAGCCGGAGTGTGCTCTGGCCTCGAGAACTGCCCCGCCGGAATGGCCTGCGACGCGATCACGTTCATGTGCATTTAGGAATCTCCGGCCCGACCGTCCTTAAACGCCCGTAACGCGATCGCCCCAATTCATCGGCGTAAGCAAAACGCCTTTTGATTGTCGGAGCACATGTAGGTTACTTTCCCTCCTGGGCGGGTGGGCTGCATGACCAGGATTTACAATGTGAACGTTCGCGTTGGTTTAGCTTTCGTCGGCGTCGCTCTCTTGGCGCTCGCGTCGGCGTGCAGCGACGGGCGACAGAAGAACCCCACCGACGGTGGTCTCGACGCTCCCGGCGACAACGCGGGCGACCGCGGACCGATGGGCACTCTTTGCGTCGACGCCGGAACGGCGAGCAAGGCCATGGGGCTGCCCTGCGGCTGCAACAACGAATGCCAGTCCAACTTCTGTGTTGATGGAGTCTGCTGTAACTCGGCGTGCCAGGAATCGTGCAAGGCCTGCAACGTTCCAGCGACGGTGGGGACCTGTTCGTTTGTCCCGTCGGGGCTCAAACCGCGATCGGCGAACACCTGTGCGATGACGGAGGTGGCCACCTGCGGACAGGACGGCACCTGCGACGGAAAGGGCGCCTGCCGCAAGTATCCGCTCGGGACCACTTGCATGGGTGGTCAGTGCGAGGGCGACGCTGTGACCGGCATCAACGTCTGCGACGGCATGGGCCGCTGCCGCCCGGGTGCCGCCAAGGTCTGCGCCCCGTTTTCGTGCGACGCCGCCAAGAAGGACTGTTTCCCCTCCTGCACCAAGAACACCGATTGCGTCAGCGGGGTTGAATGTGTGAAGGGCAGCTGCGGCCCCAAGATGAAGGCCGCCGTCTGCGCGAAGAACGAAGAATGCGCGTCCGGCTTCTGCGTCGACGGCGTTTGCTGCTCCGTCGCCTGCCAAGGCGACTGCGTGTCGTGCAACCTGGTCGGCCACGAGGGGACCTGCTGGCCCATCGATCTCGGCAATCCTGATCCCCACCAGATCTGCAAGGACACCGGGGCGGCCGGCTGTGGCGACACCGGGACCTGCGACGGGTTCGGCGCCTGCGCCAAGTACGCGGCCGAGACCGTCTGCATCCCGCCGGCCTGCACCGGCGACAAGCTATCGACCCCCGGAACCTGCGACGGCGCCGGAAGCTGCCGCGAGCCCGGCGTCGCAAACTGTCCCCCCTTCCGTTGCGTAAACGGCGCCTGTAACTCGAGTTGTAACAGCGATTCTGATTGCGTGGCCGGGATTGCCTGCGTGAAAGGCACCTGCGGTCCCAAACAGAACGGCCAGATCTGCAAAGTTGGCACTGAATGCCAGTCCGGCAACTGCGTCGACGGTGTCTGCTGCGCCGACGCCTGCACCGGCGGCTGCCGAAGCTGCGCGCTTCCCTCGTCGCTGGGCAAGTGCACGCCCATCGCGGACGGCAACAGCGACACCCGCAACAGCTGCTCCGACCAGGGAGCACCGTCGTGTGGGACCGACGGTAAGTGCGACGGCGCGGGCGGCTGCCGCAAATACCGTCCTGGCACGGTCTGCGCCGGAGAAAAATGCGCGAGCAACGTGTACACGGGCCCCTCGACCTGCAACAGCACCGGTCAATGCACGCCTCCCGCATCGCGGCCGTGCGCCCCCTTCGCGTGTAACGGCCAGCGCTGCTTTGATGCCTGCAGCAACAACAACAACTGCATCCCGCCGAACGTCTGCAACGGCAACTCGTGTGGCAAGAAGATCAATGGGGCCGACTGTTCGAACGCCGCCGAATGCGCGTCCAACGAATGCTGGCAAGGGGTGTGCTGCGGCACCACCTGCAGGAACCCCTGCAAGTCATGCGCACTCCCTGGCACCGAGGGCTCCTGCCAGAACGTCGCAGCAAGCGCCACCGATCCGGCCAATACCTGTGTGGATCAAGGTGCGGGTAGCTGTGGCACCAACGGCCGGTGCGCCGGCGGCGCCTGCCAGCGCTATGCCGCCGGCACCAGTTGCAAGAACCCGACATGCCCGTCGGGTTCCTCGATGTTCACGGGCCGATCAACCTGCGACGGATCCGGCAACTGCAACACGCCGACGACGACCTCATGCTTTCCATTCCGGTGCGGAACCAACGCCTGTCGGTCAGCCTGCGCCGCCGACGGCGACTGCGCCGACGGAGCCGTTTGCCTCAACGGGTCGTGCGGGCTCAAACCGAAGGGCGCGTCATGTGGGCAGTCCAGCGAGTGCAGCGCGGGGTTGGTCTGCTCGGCCAAGAACGTCTGCTGCGACAAGGTGTGCGACGGTCCGTGCGTGTCTTGCACGTTGA
Organism: Polyangia bacterium; assembly: GCA_035696485.1. Classification (GTDB taxonomy): domain Bacteria; phylum Myxococcota_A; class Polyangia; order Fen-1088; family Fen-1088; genus DASRQT01. Next base: position 2,889 of record DASRQT010000450.1, read on the forward strand.
GCGCAAACCCGGGCACCTGCTTGCCGGTGGCCGCCGGCCAGAAAGATCCCAATGGCAAGTGCGGCGTCAGCGGCGCCGACACCTGCGGCAACGATGGCATGTGCGACGGGAACAGCGGCTGTCGGAAGTACCCGGCCGGAACCCAGTGCGTGCCGCCCTCCTGCCCCGCGAACATGTCAACGCTCACGCTGGCCAAGACCTGCAACGGCAGCGGAAGTTGCAACGTCGGCGGCGGCACCCGGACCTGCGGACCGTACATGTGCAATGGCGGCACCGCCTGCAACGACACCTGCACGAAGGACTCCGAGTGCGTTTTCCCGCCCAACAGTTGCGTCAACTTCCATTGCGGCAGAAAACCGGCCGGCGCGCCCTGCCGTGGCGACCCAGCCGAGTGTGCGATGGGCCTGTCCTGCACCGACGGCGTCTGCTGTAACAGCCCGAATTGCGGCGACTGCAAGGTGTGTGACAGCAGCGGGACCTGTCAAAGCCGCGACACCATGAGCTGCAAAGCCCCGGACATGTGCCACACGGCGGGGATGTGCGTTGCCGGCGCTTGCAATGGTTCCACCGTCATCACGTGCACGCCGTCGGACCAGTGCCACGAGGCGACGTGCAACCCGATGACGGGCTGTGTGAACCGTCCAAAAGCGGAGGGCGCCGCATGCAACGACGGGAACCCCTGCACCCCAACCGACACGTGCCAGGCCGGCGCATGCAAGGGGACCGGGACCCTCACGTGCACGCAGCCGGCAGATCAGTGCCATGAGGCGGCGTGTATTGCGATGGTCGGATGTGTGACCCGTAACAAGGCCAACAACACCGCGTGCAACGACGGAAACGCCTGCACTCCAACCGATACCTGCCAAACCGGCGTATGCAAGGGGACAGGTACACTCACGTGCACGCAGCCCTCAAACCCGTGCCTCGAGGCGACGTGCGTTCCGGCGACCGGCTGTGGGACCCGCAACAAAACGGATGGGACTTCCTGCAATGACGGAAGTGCCTGCACCCAAACCGACAGCTGCCTTGCCGGCGTATGTAAAGGGTCGAATCTCGTCTCATGCCCGGCACCCCAAACATGTCACGGGCCAGGCGTTTGCAATCCGACGGACGGAACCTGTTCGACGCCCGCACTGTCCAACACGCCGTGCGACGACGGGAACAAATGCACGCGGACTGACACCTGCCAGGCAGGCGCTTGTATCGGTTCGAACCCCGTGGCGTGTGGGACGCCCCCGGCATGTCACGGCCCGGGTGTTTGCGATCAAACGAGCGGCAGCTGCAGCTTCCCCGTGCTCAGCGATGGCACCACCTGCGACGACGGGAATGCCTGTACCCGGACCGACTCTTGCCAGACCGGAACGTGCCAAGGTTCGAATCCGGTGGTCTGCATTGTATCCGACCAATGTCACGTCGCCGGCACGTGCAACAGCAGCACCGGCACCTGCTCCAACCCCGCAGCGCCGCCCGGAACCGGTTGTGACGACCAAAGGCGCTGCACGCGAGGTGATTCCTGTAACAACGGGACGTGCACCGGATCGGCCGTGACGTGTATGCAGCGCGGCCAGTGCCAGCTCGACGGTGCCTGCGACGAAGACACCGGTCAGTGCGTCTACCCCTCAAAAAACAACGGCACCCCCTGCGATGATGGCGACGCCTGCACCGATCCAGATGTCTGTTCGGGTGGCGCCTGCAAGTCTGGTGGGCCCGTAATGTGCCAGGCATCTGATCAGTGCCACGACGTCGGTACGTGCGACTCGGCTCGTGGCTGTTCGAACCCGCCCCTCCCTAATGGGACCACCTGCACCGACGGGAACATGTGCACCGAAAACGACATCTGCGAGAGCGGCAGCTGCAAGCCTGGCTCGGACCGAGTATGCGGTGCCCTTGAGACCTGCCTGCCTGCCGTCGGCTGCACGCTGCCCAACATGAGCATCTAGGCACCCGACGCTCACCGACAGTAAGCGCGGTTGCACGCCCGCGATCGGCCTATTGACAAGCGCTCCCGACCACGCGGAAATCCCAGAAATTCTGTGCGGTTGTCACCGCCGGCAAGACTTGGTTTCCCACCGGGGCGGTGTTAAGTTTTGTCCTCGTTTTACCGCGTGAGGGTTACGCGGAGACGAGGTCGCAACGATGCCGACAGTGCGCGAGTACGAAACGGCTCTCAAGAGCAACCCTGCAGACACTGAGGCGTTCGTCGCCCTGCGCAAGGCGTACCGGCAGGGTGAGAAGTACGACAAGCTGGTCACCCTCTACGAAACCCGGGCCCAGGCGCTGGAGGACGGCCCCAAGGCCGCGGAGCTGTTCTACCTGGCCGCCGAGCTGCGGCTTGACCAGCTGGAGGATTCGCAAGGCGCCGAGGCCGACCTGGCCAATGCCGTCGACCGCGACCCGGGCCACATTCGCGCCGCCGCCCGCCTGAAGGACATCTACCGCGAACAGGGGCGGACGGCCGATTACATGGTGATGCTGGAGATGGAGGCCGCCGCCGTCGCGCGCACCCGCGACCCGGCCCGCATGGCGGAGCTGCAGTCCGAGATGGGGCAGCTGTTCGTCAACCATTTCGCGCGCCTGGAACGCAGCGTGCGCAACCCCCAGCGCCCCGGCAAGCTGGACGCCGACCAGGTCAAGTCGATCGAATCGGCGCGCAAGATCTACCGCGCCCTGGGCGACTACCGCAGCGTCGTCCGCCTCTATGAGCTGGAACTGGAAGGCACCGCGGACGCCAAACGCCGTGGCGACCTGCTGCTGGGCCTGGGCCGCGTGCTGGCGGAGAAGCTGGAGGAGCTGGACGCCGCCGCCCAGCGCCTGGGCGAGGTCGTCCGCCTGCGGCCGCGCGACGAAAAGGCGCTGGAGTTACTGGCGTCGATCTACGCCAATCCCAACTGGATCGGCGCCGACGGGCTGGATCGGGCCGCGGCCATCTACTATCAGGTGGCGCGCCGGCGCCAGGAAGCGGGCGACGCCGACAACGCGGTGGCGGCGCTGCGCAAGGCGCTGCAGGCGGTTCCGGGACACCGCGAGTCTTCCGACCTGCTGGAACGGGTCTATTACGACGGCGGCCGCTTCCAGGAACTGGACCGCTACTATCGCGAACGGATCTCGGCGGCGGCCGACGAGACCGAACGCATTGACTTCCTGTACAAGCGCGCGCAGCTGGCCGAAGGAGAGATCGGCGACAAGGCCGAGGCGCAGCGGGTCTACGGCGAGATCGCCGCGCTGGAGCCCCCCACCGGCCCGGCCTCCGAACGCCTGATCGAGCTTTACGCCGAGAGCCACGACTACGCCAAGCTGGCCGAGCTGCGCGAAAAGCAGCTGGGGGTCATCGCCGAGCCGGCCCCGCGCATCGCGATCATGACCGAGCTGGCGGCGCTGCAGCGCGACCGCCTGGGTGATCGCGAGCAGGCGGCCGTCTACCTGCACGCCATTCTTCAACTGGACCCGGACAACGAACCGGCGCAGACGGCGTACGCCGCCCATTTTCGCGACAAGGGCGACTGGGGCGCGCTGGCCGACCTGCTGGAGTTTACCTACGAGCAGGCGCGCGCCCGGAACATCCCCAAGGACGATCTCATCGCGCGCCTTGAAGAGATCGCCGGCGTCGCCGAGAAGAACCTGGGCGACGCCGATCGCGCGGTCGAGGCCTGGCGGCGAATCGAGGACCTCAACCCGACCTACATGCGTGCGCGCGAGGCGCAGCGGCGCCTCTTGCTGAAGGCCAAGAACTGGGAGGGCATGGCGGCGCTGCTGGAACGCGAAGCCGCGCAGCAGACCGACCTGGCCCAGCGCAACGACACCTTGCGCCGGGTCGCGCAGATCCAGCGCGAAAAGCTGAACAACTCGGCGCGGGCGATCGAAATCTACAAGGGGATCCTGCGCGCCGACCCCCACGACGCGGTGTCACTGCGCGCGCTGGTCGAGATCCACGAACGCGAAGAGGATTTTGCCGGGCTGGCCAGGACCCTGCGCGAGCAGATCGAGCTGACCACCGCCAAGCAGGAGCGCATCAGCCTGCTGCGCCGGCTGCTGGCCATCTACGACGAGCGGCTGGCCGATCTGAAGGAAGGGACCTGGGCGGCGGAGGAGATCCTGCGCGAGGTGCCGGGCGATCGCGACACGCTGACGCGTTTCGAGGGCATCCTGGAACGGGGCGGCGACACCACCCGGCTGGTGCAGGTGCTGGAGCAACACGCGCGCACGGTCGCGAACTCCGACGAAAAGATTCAGCTGGTGCGGCGCATGGCGGAGCTGCTGCAGGGGACGCTGAACGATCTGCCCAAGGCCGCCGAGCGCTGGGAAGAGGTCGCCCGCCTGGATCCGGACGACAGCCAGGCCCTGGACGCGCTGATGGCGCTGTACGGGAAATTGAACGCCCACGCCGACCTGGCGCGCATTCTGGACCTGCAGATCGAACGGGTGGTCGCCGATCCGGCGCAGCAGGCCGAGTACCTGCGTCGCCTGGCGCAGCTGGCCGAGGGGCCGCTGGGTGATGTGCGCCGGGCGCAGCGGTCCTGGGAAAAGCTGTGCGAGCTGCTCCCCACCGACGCCGAGACCCTGGAGGCGCTGTCGCGCATCTACACTGGCGAGGGCGACTGGACGACGCTGGTCCGGATCCTGGAACGGCAGATCCCGCTGGCCAAGGAGCCGGCGCGCGCCGTCGAGTTGGCGCTGCTGCGCGCGCAGATCCTGGACGAACGCCTGCAGAACGAAGACGAGGCCGCCGCCGCGCTGGAGCAGGTGGTGGCCGAGCTGGATCCACGCAGCTGGCCCGCGCACGAACGACTGCGCGCGCTTTATGAACGGGCCGGCGACTGGCCGCAGGTCATCAAGGTCGCCGAACGGCAGCTGTTCCTGACCGAAGATCCCGCACAGCGGGCGCCGCGGGCCCTGGAGCTGGGGGTGCTCTGGCGGGATCGCCTGGGCGATCAGAAGAAGGCGATCGCTGCGTTCGAACGCGTCCTGGAGATCGACGCCGAGAGCCTGGAAGCCCTGCAGGCACTGGCGCCGCTTTATTCCGACACCGGCAACTGGCAGCGCCTGGTTCACACCGACGAGAAGATGCTGGAGAGGACGCAGGACCGGGGCGAGCGGCGCCGCCTGATGTTGCAGATCGCGCATCTGGCCGAGGACGAGATCGCGGATCCGCGCCTGGCCTTCGACTGGTACAAGCGCATCTACAGCGAAGATCCCGAGGACGCGGAAGCACTGCAGCTGGTCGACCGGATCTCTGAAAAACACGGACTTTACGACGACGCCATCGCGGTCTACGAGGGCGCCCGCGCGCGCGCGTCGGAGCCGATCGAACAGCTGGCGGCGTCGCTGAAGATCGCGCGCATCTGCGAGGAGAAG
>DASRQT010000451.1:0-3973 GCA_035696485.1 Polyangia bacterium
GAGATCCGCCGTCGATCTTGATCAGATGTTCAGGCCGACGTTCCCGGCCGACTTCCACCACGGGCTGCTAGGCGAGCGCCGCGAGGATCTGACTCCTTGGCGCGGACTTCGGTACGGCGGTGTCGATCAGCTTGCGATTCAGCAGATCAACCCACACCTCGATACGCGAGAACGAATACAAGATCCGGCGCACGGCGGGATGGGTTTCCCTGACAAACTGCAGGAGATCTTCGGCTGATTCCCACTCGATTCGATAGTCGCAAAGCAACACATCGGGGACCTTCTGTCTGATCTGATCCAGAGCCTCCTGTTTGGAGACGGCCACCCGGACGGTGTGATCGCGTCCCAGAGAACGTTGCAGACCTCTTGCGGTCTTCGGTTCGTCATCGACCACGAGAATATCCAGACGCAACGACGGAACCTTGCCGTCGGCCCTGGAAGGAACCACGGGTTGGTTATCGGTCCAGGAGGTCAGCTGCCGCTTCCAGATCGAATCTGACAGGGTCATGGTCTCGATCAACTGGTCGACGCCCATCTGAAGGCCGCCCAAGATCGCCTTGATCCGCTGATAGTCCAGCTGCGCCGGCGACGGCCTGCGCGCAGGGACGAGCTGATCGAGACCCTCGGAAACTCGCCGTAATCCGGCTCTGGCTGAACGGAGATCGCTGGCGACTTGCACCTTGATCCAGGGGCCGCGCTTCCCCGTTGAAGCAAGCGTGGGCCCCGTCTCGACTGACGGAGCGGACACGGGCACCCGGATGCTGAAGACCCCCGGCCGAGCTCTTACGAAGACTTTACTAATCGCGCTGACATTGCGAAATTCCCATGCGTACTGGCGCTCGCGCTCGCGGTCACGGGTATCGTGCACCGCCACAACTGGCCGGACCGAGACCAGCTCGCCGACAGCAATGGCGCTCTCGGGGCGCTCCAGCGACACAATTGCCATTTCGCCGCGATACGAGGTTCTCGAACTTCTGAGCACCTCTGTGGTGTCGCCGCTGGCCAGCATTGCAGCTTGAGCTGCCGCCATCGCGACGGCTTTCATCGGCCTTCGCGAGCTTGCCGGAACTGCGCGCATCTTCACGATCAATCTACCAGTGTTCGCAGTGTACGGGTGTCATTCGCGGCGGGATATTGAACAAATCGCGAATGGCACTCTTCACACCGGCGGCGCGGTCCATTTTTCCGGACACAAACTGGAGTTGCGCGGCGTCCGGTATTTTAGACACCGTCACGGGCGCCGATCATCTCGGTTCGCGCTTGAGGCCATGAACGCGGACAAGATTGTAAATATGGGACCGGGCGAGATCGAGCCGGTTGGCCACCTCGACTATGTTCCAGCCGTTTTCGTTCAATGTCCTCTCGAGAAGACGCGCCTGGAACGCCCGGGTAGCCTGCTGGAAGGTCAGCGGGCCATACGGAACGTTGGCTGACACTCCCATATCCGGAAACAGGTGCGACCGCTCGATGGTCAAGACGCCCTGCGAGGCAGCGCGGATCGCCGCGGCTTCAACCGCGTGAGCCAGCTCGCGGAGGTTGCCCGGCCACTCGGCGGCCTCGGCGGTCTTGATGGCGACAGGCGATATTCGCAGCTCCGACAACTGGTGCCGCTTTCGCGCGCGGGCGCAGAAGAACCGCAACAGGTCGGGGATGTCCTCTCTCCGTTCCGCCAGCGAGGGCATCCGCAAGGGCAGCACTTGCAGGCGGTAGAACAGATCCTCGCGGAACGTCCGCTCCGCAACCGCCTTTCTGAGATCCGAGTTCGACGCCGCGATGATCCGGATGTCCGCGCGCACTGGCCGCGGCGCGCCCAGCGGATAATATTCCTTCGAGTGAAGGATCTGCAGCAGCTTGGACTGCGCCGGCAGCGGCAGCTCCGCGACCTCGTCGAGAAACAATGTGCCCGTCTCCGCCGCCGCGACCTTCCCCTCGACCCGTCGGGCCGCCGTCGAGTGCGCGCCCGGCATTGCCCCGAACAATTCACTTTCGATCAACGTCTCGGGGAGTGCGGCGCAGTTGAGCTCGACGAAGGGGTTGGCTGCGCGCGGCCCGTTGTCGTGAATCACCCGCGCCAGCTGCGTCTTTCCGGTCCCCGACGGCCCGGTAATGAGGACGCTGACGTCCAGCGGCGCCACCAGCGTTACGTGGCGGAGCACGTGTGCCAGCGCCGGGCTTCGCCCAATAAGGGTGTCCACTCGCAACACGCTGCGAAACTCGAGTGTGGGATCCGCCTCGCCAGCATCGCGGTTCCGGAGCAATAGCTGGTCAGCCAGTCCCGCCACCTGGCGGGCGAACATCTCGACATGCTGCCGGTCTTCCCGGCAGAAGGGTCCCGCGTCGGAACGGTCCTGCAGGTAGACAACGCCCAAAGGCGGCACCGATCCGATCGGCGCGCACAACACCGACCCTACGCCCACGGTTTTTCCAGTGGCCAGGGTCTCGGCAATTGCGCCGTGAGAAAACCACGAACGAATCGCTTCGATCTGCTGGCCCGTACAGCCGGCAGCGATGGACAGTCGCGCCCGTCCCCCGGCGCCCTCGTCGTGCAATTCCAAATACCCGCGGCTCGCCTGCGAAACATCCACGAGCAACGACAGTGCCTGCCGAAGAGCGGTCTCGAGCTGCTCGGTGTTACCCAGAGCAAGGAGCGCACGAAAGAGGTCGCGCTCTCTGCAAACGTGGGCCAAATGACCCTCGATCCCCAACTCGATTTTCGAGCGCGTCAAGAGCACCCCCCCCTGTCGGGCCAGACTAGAGCAGCGAGGTGGCTCAATCTAGGGAAAACACAGTGATACAACGCGTTGGCTTGGGCCTGGACGGCGTAATTTTCGGGTCAAACATCTCGAGCCACGAACCCGGACCGCCGTGCTGGCACCGGACGCCGCGCGGTCCACTTTATTGGACAGCCAGCCGCCCAAAGTCCGCTGGTGTGGTCACAGGCGGTAGCGGGCGAATCCAATCGCTGCTGGGACCTCCTGTTTTCAATGGGAATATTCCACCTTGCCGCGCCAACCGGATGTGGCAGCGGGTGGCATGTCAGGTGCATCTCGGCACCAACGGTGCTGGGTCGTCCCGTCTTTCCCCCCCTGGAGAGGACGGGGCGACCCGGCACCTAGTTCTCCACTGATAGTCGTCGAGCGCGCGGCGCGCTGGTGAATCGGCTGCCCTGGACGGTTTACGCCGCGGGGGTCGCTGCCGGGCGTGGCGTGCAAGCGTCACCTGGACGTGTGAAACCGAAACACACGTTTGACTTCCGCATGCGTGCGATCACGGCGCGCGACACGCGGCGCGATCGCGCGCGACCGTGAACGCCGCGACGAACCGGGCGCGGAAGGCCCTCCGCCGCGCGTGGGGTGTCGCTGCGATCACGCTGTCTGTTTCTGGCTTCGCCTTTGCGATTGCGCGGCGGAACATTCGAAGGAGATCGACATGAGACTGACGCCGATGTTTTTTCTGCCGCCCCTGTTGTCGCTGACGCTCGCCGCCTGCATTTGTGTCGAGGATCCCGAGTCACCCGGTTGGCAAAAACCAACCGCCCAGCCCAGCACGACCCCGATCGACAAGCCCCGGGACCCGAGCCAGACCTGCTTTCCCGCATGCGCGGCCAACCAGGAGTGTTACTGGGGGACGTGCATCCCGTCTCGGTCCGGTGATGGAGGACGACCGAACGCCGACGGCGGCGTGGCCGACGTGGGCGTCGCCCGCGACGGCGCTGGCAGCCGCGACGCCGGAACCGGCCCTGATGCGGGCAGCATCACGATGGATGCCCGCTGTCCGGGCGGCAATGGCGGCAGCGACGGCGGCGCCGGTGGTTGCGGTGTGCCCGTCCCTCCCGTCTGCCAGTTCAACAACCAGTGTGGGCCGGCAGGACGCTGCCGCAACGGCGCGTGCGAACGCTTCTGCCAGTCTGCGGCCAGCTGTGGCACCGGCCACATCTGCCTCGCCGGGTTCTGTCAGCCACCGGGGGCATCGG
>DASRQT010000452.1:0-14096 GCA_035696485.1 Polyangia bacterium
GCCGTCCAGGACCGAAAAATTCAGGCCGCCGTTCAGCAAGACCTTCTGGCCGCTGGTGCCGCTGGCCTCCTGGGGCCGCCGCGGGTTGTTCAACCAGACGTCCACGCCCTGCACCAGATGGCGTCCAACGTTGATGTCGTAATCCTCGATGAAGATGACGCGGTCGCGCAGCTCGGGCGCCAAGGTGGCGTCATGAACCTGACGTAGCACGTCCTGCCCCGGCCGGTCGGCGGGATGCGCCTTTCCAGAGAAGACCAGCTGCACCGGCCGCTTGCTGTCGGTCAGCAGGCGCTTGATGCGATCGAAATCCGACAGGATCAGGTTCGCGCGCTTGTAGGTCGCGAAGCGGCGCGCGAAGCCGATGGTCAGCGCTTCGGGATCCAGCGCCTGCGCCGCCGCGGCGACCAGCTCGTCAGAATGGCCGTTGCGCTGGCGCTGCTCGGAGACCTTGCGACGGACAAAATGCACCATGGCGGCCTTCAGCACCCGGTGCGTCTCCCAGAGCTCGGCGTCGGGGACACTGTCGATGCGCGCCCACATATGCGGATCGGAGAGGTGATTTCGCCAGTCGGCCCCGATGTGCCGGTTGTAGAGATCCTGCATCGCCGGCGCCAGCCAGGTCCGCACGTGCACGCCGTTGGTGATGTGACCGACCGGGACCTCGTCCTCGCGATGATGAGGCCACAGGACCTGCCATGACTTGCGGGTGATGCGGCCGTGCAGCCCGGAGACGCCGTTCGCGTAACGCGACATCTTGAACGCCAGCACGGTCATGCACAGCGCCTCGCGATGATCTTCGGGCCGGATGCGCCCGAGGCCCAGGAACTCCTGCTGCGACAGCCCCAGCGAGCGTCGCAAAGGTTCCAGGTGATCATCGACCAGCTCGGGCGGGAAGCGGTCATGACCGGCGTCGACGGGAGTGTGCGTGGTGAAGACGGTGCTCTGCGCGACGTCCTGGGCGCAGGTCCGGAAGTCGGCGCCCGTGGTCTCCATCCGCAGGCGAGCGTACTCAAGCGTGGCGAAGGCGCTGTGCCCCTCGTTGAGATGCAGGACGCCCCAGTTGATGCCCGCGGCGCGCAGCGCGCGGATTCCGCCCACGCCCAGCAGCAGCTCCTGGCGGATCCGGATGCGTTGATCGCCGAAATACAGCCGCGCCGCCAGCTGTCGGTTCTCGTCGGAGTTGCCCTCGACGTCGGTGTCAAGCAGGAGCAGGCGATTCCGCCCCACCTTGATCTCCCAGACCTGGGCGCGCAGCGTCTCTCGCGACAGCGGCACCTCGATCACGATCGGGGCCCCGGTCGGCGTCAGCGCCGGCTCGGCCGGCAACAGCTCCGCCGGTGACCGGACGTACTCGGCGTGTTGCTGGCCATCGCGTCCGATGCGCTGGCGGAAGTACGACTCGCGATAAAACAGCCCGACCGCGACCAGCGGCAGGCCCAGGTCGGACGCGCTCTTGAGGTGGTCGCCGGCCAGAACGCCGAGGCCGCCGCTGTAGATCGGCAGCGATTCGTGAATGCCAAACTCCGCCGACAGATACGCGACCGGCCGCACCCGCAACGGCCCGGCGTGCACCGACGCCCAGTTGCGGCTGGCGCCGAGGTAATCGCGCAGCTCGCGGTGAGCGCTGTCGACGCGAGCCCGCAGGGCCGCGTCCTTGGACAAGGTCTCGAAGCGGTCCGGGGAGAAGCTGGTCAGCACGGAGATCGGGTTATGGTTGGACGCGCGGAAAAGCTCGGGGTCCAGATCCCGGAACAATTTGATGATCTGCGGATTCCACGCCCACCACAGATTGCGCGACAGCTCCGTGAGCTGGGTCTTGAGCTTCTCGCCGGTCGTCATGGCGCCAGACTATAACCGGTCGCAGCCGTTCACCGCCGGAAAATCTGTTTGAATTCTGTATACTCTGCGCCTCTTTCATGGACGGACAGCAGCGATTCATCGTGCTCATCATGGCTGGCGGGAAAGGCTCTCGCCTGTTTCCGCTCACGCTCGATCGCGCCAAGCCCGCGGTGCCGTTTGGCGGGCGCTATCGCATCATCGACTTCGTGCTGTCGAACATGGCGAACTCGGGGATCCGATCGGTCTATGTGCTGACCCAGTACAAGTCGCAGTCGCTGGCCGAACACGTCCAGCGCGCGTGGGGGACGCGCGGCGGTTACGACTCGTTCGTCACCGTCGTTCCGGCGCAGATGCGCATGGGCGAGAGCTGGTATCGCGGCACCGCCGACTCGGTCTTCCAGAACATTCACCTCATCGAGGAGTACCGGGCCGACGCGGTGCTGGTGTTCGGCGCCGACCACGTCTACAAGATGAACGTCCGGCAGATCACCGACTTCCACTTCCAGAAGAACGCGATCGCGACCGTCGCCTGCCTGCCGGTCACGGTCGCGGACGCGTCCCAGTTCGGGATCGTCCAGATTGACGACGAGGGGCGCATCATCGGTTTTCAGGAGAAGCCCGAGCGCGACCCCGTCACCATCCCGGGCGATCCCGAGCATTGCCTGGCGTCGATGGGGAACTACGTCTTCGCGCCCGGGCCGCTGGTCGACGAGCTGCGCGCCGACGCCGAACGCGAATCGCACCATGACTTCGGGCGCGACATCCTGCCGACCTTCGTTAACACCGGACGCGTGTTCGCCTACAACTTCGGCCACAACCGCATCCGTGGCGTTTCAGACGAGGTCGAGAACGCCTACTGGCGCGACGTCGGCACCATCGACGCCTATTACGAGGCCAACATGGACCTCAAGAACGTCGTTCCCAGCCTGAACCTGTACAACTGGGACTGGCCGATCAGCACGGCGAACTACCCCGATCCGCCGGCCAAGCTGGTGTTCGACGACGAGACCCGTCGCGGGATCGCGCTGCAGTCGGTGCTGTGTGGCGGCTGCATCGTGGCCGGCGGGTTCGTCAAGGACTCGGTGCTGGGGCGCAACGTCTTCGTCGACGCCGGCGCCGAGGTCAAGGAGTCGATCCTGTTCGACAACGTCTACGTGGGCCGGGGCGCGCGCATCCAGCGCGCGATCATCGACAAGAACGTGCGCATCGCCGAGGGGGATCACATCGGACACGACATCGCGCGCGACTCTCTGCGCCACACGGTCAGCGAGGGGGGGGTGACCGTCGTCCAGAAGGCGAAGGACACGCTCTTGACCCGCTCGCGAAATTTCTGATGCTGCGCACGGCGTGACACCATCGCCTCCACAGCCGATCGCGCTGGTTGTCCACGGACACTTCTATCAGCCGCCGCGCGAGAATCCGTGGACCGACGAGATCGCGCGCGAACCCTCGGCCGCGCCGGCCCACGACTGGAACGCGCGCATCCACGCCGAGTGCTATCGCGCCAACGCCTTCGCGCGCATCCACAACTCCGAGGGGCGGATCGAGGCCATCGTCAACAACTATGCCCGGCTGTCGTTCAACTTCGGTCCCACGCTGGCGCGCTGGATTGAACGCCACGACGGTCGCACGCACGCGCGGCTGCAGGTCGCGGACGCGGAGCAGCGACGGCGGTTAGGCCACGGGGGTGCCCTGGCGCAGGCCTACGCGCATCCGATCGTGCCGCTCTGCAACGCCCAGGATCGGCACACACAGCTTCTGTGGGGACTTTCGGATTTCCGCCGCCGTTTTGGCCGCGACGCCGGGGGCCTGTGGTTGCCAGAGACGGCGGTGTCCCCGCAGACCCTGGAGGAGCTGATCGAGCTGGGCGTCAAGTTCACGATCCTCGCCCCCGAGCAGATCGCCGCGGTCCGGGCACCCAACCAGGCGGCCTGGACCAAGGTCAACCGCGACACCATCGACAGCGGCCGCGCCTATAGGTGGGTACACCGCGACGGCTCGGGGAGGTCAATCGATCTGGCGATCTTCGACGGGCCGTTGTCGCGCGCGGTCGCCTTCGGTGACGCCGCGACCCGCGCGGAGACGTTCCTGGACAGCGTCCACGCCTCGGCCGAACGGTCGAGCGTCACCGGGCAGCGGATGGTGCTGTGCGCGTCCGACGGCGAGTTGTTCGGGCACCACAAGAAGTTCGCGGATCTGACCCTGGCCTTTGCCAACTTCGTCGGGGCGCAGCGGCGCGGGATCGAGGTCACCAACCTGGGGGCGTATCTGGAACGGCACCCGCCGACCTGGCTGGCCGAGCTCGCCGAAGGTCCCGACGGGGAGGGCACCGCCTGGAGCTGCGGCCATGGGTTGGGACGCTGGCGCCGCAACTGCGGCTGCAGCATGGCCGGGCCGGAGCTGGGGTGGAGTCAGGCCTGGCGGGCGCCGCTGCGCGAGGCGCTGGACGTCGTGCGCGACGCGGCCGGCGAATTCTTCGAGGACGCCGCCGCGTCCCTGCTGATCGATCCCTGGGCGGCGCGAAACGCCTACGGCGACGTGGTCGACGATGCGATCCCGATCCGCGATCGCCTGCTGGCCACCTTCGCGCGACCCGCCCTGGCCAGGGGCGGCGATGCGGCGCGGGCGCGCGCCCGCCTGCTGCTGGAGCTTCAGCGCGGGACGCTGCTCATGTACGCCAGCTGCGGCTGGTTCTTTGACGACATTGCGGGGCTGGAGTCGTCGCTGGTGATCCGCATGGCCGCGCACGCGCTGGATCTGTACCGGCAGGCCGGCGGTCATTCGGCCAACCGCGGCGCCTACGCCAAGATCGTCGCCGACGTGACCGCAATCCTGGCAAACGCCAAGAGCAACCGGCCGGAGGAGGGGACCGGCGCCGACGTGTTCCGCCGCGTGGCGGGCGACAGGGTCACCGCGCGCTGGGCCATCGCGCACGTGACGATGGCGCGCCTCATCGAGGCACAGACGGCGTCGGTGTTTCCGGGGTCACCTGCGACGGGGGACGTCAGCACGCCCGGTTTCACGGTCGCGGTGCTGCGCGGCACGACCTCGCGCGCACCCGCTGGCCCCGCGCTGACGGGGCGGGCGCGGGCGGTACAGCAGAGGACCGGGGCCAGCGAGGAACACGATTTTTGGGCCATCGTCAGAAAGCGGAAGCAGGAAAAAGAGACCATCGTGTTCGAATGCCGTGTCGGCGGCAAGCGCTACACGCTGACCGATCTGGGCGCGGACGAGCGCGACGGCCTCATCATCGCGGCGCTGCCCCTGTTGCTGGAAGAGCCGCGCGATCTGGGTGTGATTCGCGCGGCGCTCGAGACCGCGCGCATCGCCGGCAAGACCGGCAACATCGGCCTGCGCGACGGCTTGGACGACCGCGCGCGCCGGCGTATCTTCGCCGCGATGCTGATCGATCTGCTCTCGGAGAAGCGGGGACAGCTGGGTCCCGAGGCTCTGGCCCTGGCCGTTGATCTGTATGACGCCGCCGAGATGGGGCCGAGCAGCGTCGAGCGACGGATCGTCGAGGAGATGGTCTGGGACCACGTTGACGCCGGCGCCCCCAGCGGCGATCTCGCGCGCCTGGCGCGGCGTTTGGGATTTGCGGCCGATGCCGCTCCGCCGGAGGCCGCCGTCTCGTGAAGCGTCGGCCGGTCCTGCGCAGCAGCAAGCTGACAAAGACCGCGAGCCTGCGCCCGAAGCCGGTCGCCGCGGGGGGCCCGCGGCAAAAAACAAAATCGACGATGAAGTCGAAGACCAAGTCGAAGGCCAAATCGCCGGCGAAATCGCCGACCAGACCGGCGGCGAAACCAGCGGCGAAACCGGCCCTGGCGACGGGGCCGGCGCCGGTTGTCCTGTGGCTGGCGGCCGAGGCGGTTCCGTGGGCGAACACCGGCGGCCTCGGCGACGTGGTGGGATCGCTGCCCGCCGTCCTGCGCGCCCGGGGCTGGGACGTGCGGCTGTGCCTGCCGCTCTACGCCGACGCGCGCAAGTTCCCCGTCGGGCCGGTGATCACGAAGATGGAGATCCCGGTCGGCCACGGGCGGCATCGCGTCGGCGCCACGATCCGGGAGGCGGTCGACCCGCCCGGCGGCGTACCGACCTACCTGGTTGAATCTCCGCTGTTCGACCGGCGTGGGATCTACGGCGCCGACGGCGAGGTTTACCCGGACAACCCGTTCAGGTTTGGCGTCTGGCAGCTGGCCGCGCGCGAGCTGGCGTCGACGCTCGAGCCCGCTCCCGCCATCATCCACTGCCACGACTGGCACGCCGCGCTTTGCCCGGCGCTGGTGAAGTTGCCGGGGCAATGGCCGATCGACCGGCGGGACGTACGCACGATCTTCACGATCCACAACCTGGAATTTCAGGGTCACACCGACCCGAAGGTGCTGCAGGAGCTGGAGCTGCCACGAGAGCTCTGGCATCCACACTGGCTGGAGCACTTCGGCGGCGCGAACTTCGTCAAGGGCGCGATCCTGTCGGCGGATCGGATCACCACCGTCAGCCGGACCTACGCCGACGAGATTCGTACGCCCCGGCGCGGCTGCGGCCTTGACGGTCCCTTGCGCGAGCGCGGCCAGGACGTCACCGGCATCGTCAACGGCATCGACGTGGGCGCCTGGGATCCCGGGCGCGACCATGCCCTGCTGGCCCCCTTCGATGCCGAGCACCGCGCCGGCCGCGGCCGCAACAAGACCGCGCTGCGCATCGAGCTCGAAATGACCGGCACCGAACAGGAACCGCTGCTCGGCTTCATCGGACGCCTCACCGATTCCAAGGGCGTCGATATCCTGATCGAGGCCGCACCCAAGCTGCTGGCGCTGGGCGCCAACGTCGTGGTGCTGGGCACGGGCGACCGCCACCTCGAACGCGCCCTGGAGGATCTGGAACGCAAGTCGCGCGGCCGCTTTCGCGCCGTGCTGCGCTTCGACGCCGCGCTGGCGCGTCGGATCTACGCCGGCGTCGACGTCATGATTGTCCCGTCGCGCATCGAGCCCTGTGGGCTGGTGCAACTGTACGCGCTTCGCTACGGCGCGGTTCCGGTAGTGCACGCGGTGGGCGGGTTGCGCGACACCGTCCGCGACGGCGAGACCGGCTTCGCCTTCGAGGAGCCTACCGTGGAGGCGATGGTGGCGGCGGTCAGGCGCGCGCTGGTCAGCTTTGCTGACCGGAGGCGCTGGTCGAAGCTGGTCGCCGCCTGCATGCGGCAAGACTGGTCGTGGGGACAGAGCGCCGCCGGCTACGACGCCCTCTACCGCGACGTGCTGGCAAAACCCGCCCGCCATCGGCCGTTGCCTGCGCCCGAGGACGATCAGGCGCAGTTCGTCGACTACGGTCCCGAGCTGCCGGAGCGCCTGGGTCAAGAGACGCTGCAGCTGCTGGCGCAGGGACCGCGCAGCCTCTACATGTACTGGGAGACCTCGCAGGCCGAGCCGCTGACCGTGATCCTCGAGGAGCGCCCGACCGCCAACGCCTTTGTTCTGTCGCGGGAGCTGCCATCCGTCGGTGAATTCTGGGTCCCGTCCCTGCCGGAGCACGCGTATCGCGCGTCGCTCGTAGGGCGCGACGGAACCGTGATTCGGGTGTCGAATCTGGTGGTCACCGGACGCGACAGCCCGGCCGCGGCCGGCGAGCAGACGCCGGTCTGGCTGGAACGGCTGCTGGCCGACGGCTCCGTCGACGATCCGCGCGCGGGCGACCGCTGGGCCACCGTCTTCACGGAGCCACTGCACATCCGACACGGGATGCCGCCGCGCGACCGCGACAGCGCCCGGCCGGGCGGCGCGCCCTCCAGTTTGCAGACCTCCGGCCTGCCCAGCTCCGGCTCACACCCTGGCTCTTCCTTCATGGGATGGCCGCAGGTCCCGAGGCAGCGGTCGTGACCCACGGCACCCTCACGCTGGTGCTGCACGCGCACCTGCCATTTGTCCGCCACCCGGAGTACGAGGATTTTCTCGAGGAGGACTGGCTATTCGAGGCCATCACGGAGACCTACGTGCCGCTTCTGCAGGCCTTTTATCGGCTGCGCGCAGAGGGCCTGCGGTTTCGCATCACCATGTCGATCACGCCACCCCTGGCCGCGATGCTGGACGACCAGCTTTTGCGCTCGCGCTACCGCCGCCACCTCGGCCGCCTTCGTGAGCTGGCCGCCAGCGAGGTGCGCGGGAACGACGCCGGCAGCCGCATCGGGCGCATCGCGCGCCACTATCAAGATCGGCTGCAGCAGATCGACGGATTCTACCAGGGGTGGGGCGGCGATCTGCTGGCCGCCTTCCGCGAGCTGCAGAACGACGGCCACCTGGAGATCGTCGCGTGCAACGCGACCCACGGTTTTCTGCCGCTCATGAGTGGACCCGCGCCCCGGCGCGCGCAGATCCGGGCCGGCATCGCCGCCTATACCCGAACCTTTGGTCGCCGGCCGCGTGGCATCTGGCTGGCCGAATGTGGCTACGACCACGGCATCGACCGACTTCTGGGTGATGAAGGGATCGACTATTTCTTCGTCGATGCCCACGGGCTGGAATACGGGCGTCCCCGTCCCGCCCGCGGCACCCACGCGCCCATGCGTACGCCCGGAGGCCCGGCGGCGTTTGCGCGCGATCACGAGACTGGCCGCCAGGTCTGGAGCGCCAACGAGGGCTATCCGGGCGACCCGGTCTACCGGGAGTTTTATCGCGATCTCGGCTGGGACGCGTCTTACGAATACATCCGCCGCTACTTGCACGACGACGGTGTCAGGCGCGGCGTCGGCCTCAAGTACCACCGCATCACGGGCGCGGTCCCGCTGCACGAGAAGGATCTTTACGACCCCGACGCGGCAGCGTGGCGCGCGCGAGAGCATGCGCAGAACTTCGTCTTCAACCGCAAACATCAGATTCTCCATCTGCGCGGCACCCAACACCCGGCTGACCGCGCGCCCAACATCGTGGCGATGTACGACGCTGAGCTGTTCGGCCACTGGTGGTACGAAGGGCCGATCTTCATCGAAGAGGTGCTGCGCGGCCTGGCCGCCGAGCCCGAGCTGGAGGCGGTCACGCCGTCGGAGTATCTGGCGGGCAGCGGGGGCGACCTTGAGCTCGGCCGCCCCAACCCGTCGACGTGGGGAGCGAACGGGACCGCGCAGGTGTGGCTGAACGGTCAGGTCGCCTGGATGTATCGATTTGCGCACTGGGCTGAGCGGGAAATGGGGCATCTGGCCCGTCGCTATGCGCGGTCCGGAGGCCTGGCCGAACGGGCGCTGGCGCAGGCCGGGCGCGAGCTCCTGCTGATGCAGAGCTCGGACTGGGCATTCATCGTCACCACCGGTACCACGGCGCCGTACGCGGTGCGCCGCTTCAAACGGCATTTTCAGGGTTTTCAGGCGCTGCGCGAGGGCCTGCTGTCCGGCCAGCTCTCGGAGGCCGACGTCAGTGCGCGCGAGGCGGCCACCACACTGTTCCCCGAGCTGGACGTCACCGCGTGGACCTGACCCGCGCCGTGACGCGTTGCTTTGGCCCCCGGAATATTTGCTCGTCCGGTTCGGCTGGACCGTCGCTGTGCAGGGCACTATTCTGAGCCGCCCTATGCGGAACTCGTTCTTGTTGTCAGTCGTGGTGATCGTCGTCGCCGCCGGCATCGCCTCCGGATGCGCGGGAGGCAACCTCAAGGTCAAGAAGATCGATTCGGTCGCGTCGCAACCGGCGAACGTGGCGGTGTATTTCACCGTCGCCTCCGAGACCGGAGATCCGGTGCCGGATCTGCAGACCAACAACTTCAAGATCAGCGAGGGCGGCAAGGTGATCCCCGAAAAAACCGCCAAGCGGATGTTGCTGGATCCGCGCGTCGCCATGTCGCAAAGCACGCTGGTGCTGATTGACATGAGCGGTCCGGTGGTCGATTCCGAGGACATGCCCGAGCTGATGACCGCCGTCAGGCACCTGGTCGAACGACTGTCGCGCCTGCAGCAAGTGGCGGTCAGCGTCTTCGACGGCAGCGACGAGCTGGCCCCGGTCCTGGGTTTTGCCGCGACCGACGTCCGCCACGGCCTCGAGAGCATGCGCACGTACCGGCCGCGGCGGCGCACCAGCAACCTCAACGGCGCCATCATGGAAGGCCTCACCGTCCTGGAGAAACAGGACCAGTCGGCGACGGTTCCGCACGCCTTCGGCAACCTGGTGATCTTCACCGACCGGGGCGATCAGGCCCACAAATTTCAACCCGGCGAGGTCAAGAAGGCCATCGACAAGGCCGACGTCGCCGTCTACGTGATCGCGGTCGGCGCCAAGGTCAATCGCGAGGAGATGCAGGGGCTGGCGCGCGGCGGCTTCTTCTTCTCACTGGACCCCAAGGATCTGACCAAGGCGTTCACCGCCATCGGCAAGCGAATGGACGACATGGCCGCCAGCCACTACGTCCTGTCGTACTGCTCGACCAAGAAGAAGGGCAACCAGACGCTGGAGGTGGAGGTGGTGGCGCCCAACGACACCGGCCACTTCAAGCACAAGTTCAGCGCCGACGGGTTCAAGCCCGCCAGCTGCTCGCCGAAGAAGCGGCCGATCTTCGAGGAGGCCAGCGCTAAAGCTCGCTGACCGCGCCGGTCAGCCCGAAGGCCGTCAGCTCCATGCTGGTCGGCTGGTCGATGCCCTGGCTGCGCACCAGCCCGGAGATGGGGACGGCCGGGTGTGACCAGGCGGTACTGGCGCTCTTCCACGGGCCCCAGGCCGCGTCGGTGCGGGTCTTGTAACAGCCGGCGAAGTTGCCGCCGGGGACGGTCGCGTTCTCCTGCGGAAGCCCCTGCCAGTTGACCACCAGCGTCGACACCGCCCCCTGATACATGCTGCGCATCAACGACAGCATCGGGCCGTCCAGCTTGCTGACGTTGCCCTTGCTGTCTTTCATGGTGACGGCGCGGATGTCGATGCCGTTGGGATCCATCCGGTTGGGCATGGCCAGCAGCATCTTCATCACGGTCTTGCCGTGGTAGTTCTCGGTGACCGCCTCGACCCAGAACGCGTCGCCGTCCTGGCCGACGATCTTGTAGGTCATGAACGACGGCTGGCCCTTGCCGTCGATCATCTTGTGCTGCGTCCACTGGCCCGGTGAAAACGGCATCGGCATGAACGCTGTCGGCGCACCGACACTGGGCCCGGAACCGCCCAGCGCCGAGACGCGGCGGTCGATGTCGGCCTTGGCTGCCGGATCGATCGACGGCGCGCAGCCCAGATTGGCGAGGGTGACGGCGAAGGCAGCCAGGGTGACGGGGAAACGAAGGTTGGTCATGGGGCGGGATATTAACCGGACCGCCCGCCCTCGAGAAAGCTCCTCAGATCCTGTTCCTTGACCGCCGGTTCACCGGGCGCGACGTTGTCCAGCTTGCCGCTCTTGATCCAGTCTTCCAGCTCGTCGACCAGATGATAGAGGTGCTCGAACGAATCGACGATGAACAGCAGCGGCTGGTAGTGATCGATGTTGAAGTACTGGTTCACCACCCATTCGATCTGGAACGGGTAGCGCTGGACGTCGGGGCCGTCGATGGCGTGCGCGATCTCGCCGTACGAGCTCAGCAGTCCGCTGCCGTAGGCCTTGAGGTCCTGCGGATTGTTGTGGCCGCGCATCAGGCCGAACTCGACGCTGAACCAGAAGAAGCGCGACATCGCCTTGATGTTGCTGGTCAGGCGCCGCAGCTTCTCGTGTTCGTCGGTGATGTCGCCGGCCTGCCGGGCGGCGGTGGCCGCGCACTCGCCGAAGCGCACCAGCGCGTCGGCGAAGGCCTTGTCGGTATGCATGGGGACGTGGCCGGCGATGTCATGAAAGATGTCGGGCTCGGGCAGGTACTCCATGGTCTGGCCGTCACGGATGGTGACGGTGGTCGGGAACTCGCGGCGGCGCAGGCATTCGAAGAAGACGTAGGACGGCACGTAGCCGGAGACCGCGCGCGTGGAAAAACCGGTCAGCGGCTTCATGAACTGGTTCACGTCCTCGAAACGCGGGACGCGATCGTGATCCAGGCGCAGCCGCTGCATCCCGGCCTGGAACCGCTCGTTGGCGTATCGCTCCCAACGCGGTTGCATGCGCGTGAACAGCCGCTGCCAGGTGTCGTGATTCTCGGCCGAATAGAGCTCGTAGGGCTGGTGGATGTAGATGTCACCGTGCGCCCGGGCCGCTTCAATGAAGGCAGCCTTGGTGGTCGTCAGCCCACTTCCGGGCATTAGGCGCGACGGCACGGCCTCCATTGGATTCCCCACCGCCCAATTATACCTGCCGTCGGTGGAGACCGCTTGTTTTGCGCGGTTTTGTGGCGTTTGGTGTCAGCGCGCGCCGGCGCAGCGGACGGGGCGCTGGCCGGGGTAGCTTATGCGTGGGTGGCCGCTGTCGAACAGCGCCGGCTGGTCGCCGCCGATGACGCCGCCGCGCGCGCGCAGCAGGGCCACCATCGCGTCCCGAATGCCGATCCCCTCGCCATGGCCGGTGCCCTGGACACTCTCGCTGAACAGCCCGTCACCGCCGGTCGCCAGGAAATCGCTGGTCACGATCGTCAAGTGCTCGTCAGGCCCGATGGGCGCACCGCCGGGATCGCGGACAACGGAGGTCACTATGGCGGTCCCCTCACATCGTGCGCTGACGCGGATGCCCGAGATCGAAACGATGGCCCCGCCACGGGATAGATTCTGCGCCAGCAGCTCTCGCAGGTCGGCCCCGGTCATGTTGACGGTAAAGAGGCGATTGTCGAACGGATAGGCCTCGAAGAGCTGGCCGTAGGTCAGCGGTCCCGACGGGATATCGGAACGCAGGCCGCCGCCGTTGGTGATGGCCAGATCGGCGCCCGGCGTCGCGGCGCGCATCAGATCGGCGAACAGGTTCCCCAGCGGCGACTCCTTCTTGCGATCGCGCGTCAGCGGCGCCGTGACCGTGGGTCCCAGGCGCTCTTGCCGAAGGACCGCCGCCCGTTTGACGTCGGGGGCGATCACGGCGGCGACACGTTGGTCTGCCACCACCGGTGCGCCCTCGTAGTGCTGGTCCCCACAGGTATCGCCGGTACCGGCCGGGCCGTCCGTGCAGATGGTCTGCGGCGCGAAGATCTTCGCCTCCAGCAGGCGCGGTCGCTGGCGCAGGGCCGCGCCGTCACCGAGGGTGAAGGTGACGTCGACACGGCCGAACGCGCGTCCTCCCGAATAGGACTCGATGACGGGAATGCCGGCCACGCGGTGGGCGACGGCCTCGTGCGTGTGGCCGGCCACGATGACGTCGACAGCGCCGGTCGGGAGCGCACGCGCCACCTGGAAAATCTCGCCTTGCTTGTCGCACGATGTGACGTCGGACGGGTCGGTCAGCTGCCGGCAGTCGCCTCCTGCGTGCGCAATGACCACCACCAGGTCAGCGCCCGCGTCTCCTTTGCGCAACCGGCGTGCCTCGGCGGCGATGGCGGCGGCCAAAGGGGTGACCGTCAGCCCCTGAAAATTGATGGCGATGGTGGTGCGCGGCGTGCCCGTGGTCGTGACACCGATGATGCCAACCTTCAGCCGGCCGACCGTGATCACCGCCGTTGGCCGAACGTTTCGCCACGCGACCGGAAGGTTCGCGGGCGCCTCGGTCAGGTTGGCCGCCAGCAGCGGAAACCGCGCCTCGGCCGCGCGCGCCTTCAGGGCGCCACGCGGATCGTCGCTCGGTGACAGGGGCGTCGCCGCCGGTCCCTCGGGGCCGAAGTCAAACTCGTGATTCCCGATCGCTGCCGCCGAGTATCCCAGCGCGTTGTACGCGCGAATCACCGCGGCCCCTTCGCCCAGGTTCGACGCCAGCGTCCCCTGAAACATGTCCCCCGCGTCCACCAGCACCACCGCGCCTCCATCCTTGCCCCGCACCCGACGCAGGTTGCGCAGGTAGCCGCCGAACCGAGGCAGCGCTTCGACGTGCCCGTGCAGGTCGTTGGTGCCCACCACCGACACCACCATCGTCCGCGCAGGCGGCGCGGGCTGCGCCGTTGGCCCCGGCTGCGCCGCCTGAAGCGCCAGTAACATGTATGCGACCGTGACCAGAACGGCAGCCATCAGCCATCCTAGGCCCGCTCCCCACCGGACGTCACGCTGGGCACAAAAAAAGACCCCGGCGGAATCCGCCGGGGTCTTCGTGAGGTCAGAAAAGGGGGAGCGGCTACTCCAGTTCGTTGGTGATGATCGGCGTCTTGCTGCCGCTCACGTCACCGTTGCCGTCGATGGCGCCGAGGCGCTTGAAGTTCGACAGGACGCCGTTGCAGTCCAGATCGCCGGTAGCTTCGGCGGTGAAGGTCG
>DASRQT010000453.1:0-1994 GCA_035696485.1 Polyangia bacterium
CTCGACGGGCTGGCATTGCTGACGGCCGATCCGGATCGTCGTGGTCGCCGTCGTGGCGCAAGGCTTCACGTCGCCGACTGGTTGCCGGACCTGGTCGATGCCGGCCGCGCGTTCCTCGCCATCGGCGCCGCCGAGATCTTCTGGATCGCGAGCGAATGGCCGAGCGGCGCCCTGGCCATCACATGGACAGCGATTACGGTGATCCTGTTTGCGCCGAGAGCCGACGAAGGCTACGCGCGCGCCGTCAGCTTCACGGTGGGCAACAGCCTTGCCGCGGTCTGCGCCGCGGTCCTGCTGTTTGCCGTCCTGCCCAATGTCGAGACCTTCGCCGGCTTCAGCCTGGTGATGGCACTCTATCTGGTCCCGATCGGGGCCCTGACGGCGCAACCCTGGCAGGTCGGGCTGTTCACGCCGATGGCTGCCAATATCGTCCCGCTGCTGGCACCCGCCAACCCGATGAGCTACGACACCCTGCAATTCTACAACACGGCGCTGGCCCTGGTCGTCGGCTGCGGGATCGGCGCTCTGTCGTTTCGCCTGGTGCCGCCGCTATCGCCGGAAGTCAGGGCCGGCCGACTGACGGCCTTCGCGTTGCGCGACCTCCGCCGGCTCGCCACGACGACCGCGGCGCTGCATACGCCCGAAGACTGGGAAGACCGCATGTACCATCGCCTTGCGGCAGTGCCCGACGCGTCCGATCCGCTGAAGCGCGCGCATCTCATGGCGGCGCTGTCGGTCGGCATCGCGATCCTCCACCTTCGCCGCGCCGGCCCTCAACCTGGCCTGAACCCGGAGCTCGACCTGGCACTCGCTGCCTTCGCGCAGGGACACAGCACGGCCGCAAGCGCCGAGCTGGGGAGGCTCGATGACCGCCTGGCGTCCCTCGTCGACGCTGGCGCCGAGGCCGGCGCCAAGACCTCCCTTGCCGCCCGCGCCCGCGGCCGTATCCTTCTGGTTCGCGACGCCCTCAGCCAGCACCAGGCCTACTTCGACACGGGAGAAGCGGGTTGAAATTCTTCGAAATCGACCTGTTCGGCGTCTATGTCGCGCCGATCTCGCTGCTGATGGTGGCAGCCTGGTTCGTCACCATCGGCCTGCGCTGGACGGTGGCCCGCTACGGCCTGCTGCGGCATGTCTGGCACCCGGCATTGTTCGTCTTCTCCGTCTACATCATCGTGCTGTCGTCGATGGTCCTGGTCATCGCCCGCTGAGGCCATCATGTCCCCATCCGAAGCCACGCCAGAGCATGCCAAGGTCGTCGACCTTCCCGCGCGCGCGCCGCCTCCTGCGGCTCCTGCCCGGCCCAGGCTCCCCAAGGTAGGCCTGCGGATTGTTCCGGTCCTGATAACGCTGGCCACGACGGCCGTTGCCATCGTGCTCGGCTGGGCGATGTGGAACGCCTACATGGGGGCGCCGTGGACGCGCGACGGCACGGTGCGCAGCTACGTCGTCACCATGGCGCCGGAGGTCGCGGGACGCATCGTCGAGCTGCCGGTGCGGGACAATCAGCTCGTGCACAAAGGCGATGTGCTGCTGGTCATCGAGCCGACCGACTACCAGATCGCCGTCCGGCTTGCCGAGGCGGCCGTGCAGCAGGCCCAGGCCAACGTGCAGACGATCGATGCGCAGATGACGGTGCAGCAGGCCCAGATCGCCGCCAGCCAGGCGCAGGTCGAACAAGCGCAGGCGGCGGTGACGTTCTCGCAGGAGCAGGCGGCGCGCTACAAGGACCTGGCCCAACGCGAATACGGGACCGTGCAGATGGAGCAGCAAACGGCCTCGAACCTGCTGAAGGACCAGGCGGCGCTCAGGAATGAGCAGGCGGCCCTCACGCTCGCCCAGCGCCAGATCGCCTCCCTCAAGGCGCAACGCGCCAGCGCCGAGGCCACGATCGCCCAGGCCTCTGCCACCCGCGACCAGGCCAAGGTCAATCTGGAGCGCACCCAGATCCACGCTCCGGTGAATGGCTGGGTGACCAATCTCCTGGCCCAGCT
>DASRQT010000454.1:0-25533 GCA_035696485.1 Polyangia bacterium
GATCATCCGTTCGGCCAGCGGCGTGTCTCGCTCGGTCAGTGCGCGGATGCTGCCGGTGATGCTCTCTTCGACCTTGGCGCCCATGAGGAGGATCTGCTCGCGCAGCTTTCGCAGCTCCTGCTCGTAGTCGCGGTTTGTGTGTTCGCGCCCCATGGGTTACCGCCTCAGCCGAATCGGCCGGTGATGTAGTCCTCGGTTTTGGACTGACTGGGTTTGGTGAACAGGACCTGCGTGCGGTCGACCTCGATCAGATCGCCCATGTAGAAAAACGCCGTGTAGTCGGAGACGCGCGCCGCCTGCTGCATGTTGTGGGTCACGATGACCACAGTGTAACGATCGCTGAGCGAACTGATTAATTCCTCAATGTGCGCCGTCGCGATGGGATCCAACGCCGACGCCGGCTCATCCATGAGCAGCACCTCGGGCTCCACGGCCAACGCCCGCGCGATACACAGACGCTGCTGCTGTCCGCCCGAAAGGCCCAGGGCGCTTTCGTTCAGGCGATCCTTGACCTCCTCCCACAGGGCGGCCTGCTGCAACGCCCTTTCAACCCGTTCGCCAAGCTCGGTGCGCGCCTTGAGGCCCCCGATGCGCAGGCCATAGGCGACATTTTCGAAGATCGACTTCGGGAATGGGTTGGAACGCTGAAACACCATCCCGATGCGCCGGCGCACCACCACGGGGTCGATCCCGGCGCCGTAGATCGGCTGGTCATCCAGGTGCACCACCCCCTCCATGCGGCACGCGGGGATCAGCTCGTTCATCCGGTTCAACGAACGGAGAAAAGTCGACTTCCCGCACCCCGACGGTCCGATCAACGCGGTCACGCGCTTTTCGGGGATGTCCATGGTGACGGGCCCCAGCGCCTTCTTGTCAGCATAGAAGACGCACAGGTTTCGTACCGTCAGCTTGTGCCGGCTGGCCTCCACCGGCGCGATCATGAGTTGGCACCGGCAAAACGGTGACGCATGCGCGACCGCACCACGAACGCGGACAGGTTGAGCACGAAGGTCACCACCAGCAGGACCAGCACCGTCGCGTACAGGATCGGTTTGCCGGCGTCGACGTCGGGTGACTGGGTCGCCAGGACGTAGACGTGGTAACCGAGGTGCATGAATTGATTCTGCGGTTGCCACGGCAGCTGCGGCAGATAGTAGGCCGCCCCGGTGAACAGGATCGGCGCCACTTCCCCGGCGCCGCGGCTGATGGCCAGGATGGTTCCGGTCAGGATACCGGCGGTCGCTTGTGGCAACACCACCTTGATCACGGTCTGAAAACGGGTCGCGCCCAGCGCCAGCGAGGCCTCGCGCAGCTCGCGTGGGACGGCCCGCAACGCCTCTTCGGTCGCGACGATCACCACCGGCAGGGTCAGCACCGCCATGGTCAGCGCCGCCCAGATCAGCGCCGGCTGGCCGAAGACCTTATGCCCCGAGAACAGCGTGCGGTCGATGCCGACGCCGACAAATTGGATGAAGAACCCCAATCCGAACAGCCCAAAGACGATCGACGGGACGCCGGCCAGGTTGTTGATGGCGATGCGGATCAATCGCGTCAGCGACGATTCGCGGTCGGCATATTCATGAATGTAGATGGCCGTGGCCACCCCGGCCGGCACCACGGCGATTGTCATCAGGATGACCAGGGCCACGGTTCCGAAGATGGCCGGGAAAACCCCGCCGGCGGTCATGCCCTGGGAGGGCGCCGTCGACAGGAACTCCCACGAAAACCGCGGTGCCCCGTGCTGAACCACGTCGCCCACGATGACGGCCAGGATGATGAGCACCAGCAGCGTGGCCGCGCCGGTGCTGATGACCAGCGCCCCGTCACCCAGGCGACTGCGCAGCTGGCGCGTGAACAGCGATGTCACAGTCCGACGCCCAGCTTGCGCTTCATGCGCCGGATGGCGAAATCGCCCATCAAGTTGATGCCGAAGGTGATGACAAACAAGAAAGTCCCCAGGAAGAACAGCACGGTGTAGTGCGGACCGCCGAACACAACCTCGGCCAGCTCGGCCGCCACGCTGGCCGACAACGTCCGCACCGATTCGGAAAAGCTGGCCGATGTGATGGCGGCGTTTCCCGAGGCCATCAGCACGACCATGGTTTCGCCCACCGCCCGTCCCAGACCGAGCGCCACCGCCGCGGCGATGCCGGGGCTGGCCGCCGGCAACAGTACGCGCACGATGGTTTGCCAGCGCGCCGCCCCCAGCGCCGTCGAGGCCTCGACGTAGCTGCGCGGCACGGCACCGATGGCCTCTTCGCTGATGGTGAAGATGAGCGGGATGATGGCGATCGACAGCGCCACGCCGGCGACGATGGCGTTTAGCCGCGAATCGAGATCAAACGCGTCCTGAAACCACGAGGCCATGACCATCAGCGCGAAGAAGCCAAGCACCACGGACGGGATGCCTGCCAGCAGTTCGATTGCCGGTTTCACCACCTCGCGCACGCGGCGGGACGCGTATTGCGACAGGTACAGCGCCGATGCGACGCCCAGGGGTGTGGCCACCAGCATCGACACGATGCTGACCTTCAGAGTGCCCAGAATCAGCGGCCAAATGCCGTACTTCGGGATGTTGGAGACCGGCTGCCAGATGTGCTCGGCGCTGTCGTACCCGGGCCACGTCTGCGCGGTCCACATCTGGCGCAAGGTGACCTCGTGGTGGATGTTGTCGCTGAACAGCAGCGGCAGCGCCTCCTTGGCCACGAACGCGAAGATGAGAACAATCGCCGCGATGGCGGTCAGCGCCAAGAGGCGGATCATGACCTCGGCGACGTGATGCCAGGCCGGCACGCTGGAGCGACGCCGCGGAACGCGACTGCCTACCTGCGCCAGCACGGTGTTCACTTGCCCGGGTGGGGGCATGGAGGCTTTTGCCGTCCCGTTGGACATTGTCGAATGGGAAATAGACCACGAGGCCGTGTCACCTGGGTGTCGAGCGTGTGACGTTCGTGTGACAAGACCGCCGCGCGCGGCGGCAAATGGGCCCGGCGAAAAGTTACGTCCTTGTCACGGCAATGTCACATGGGCCGGCGAGGATGCCTGTCAAAGAGGCGGACGCACCTGAACTCACCAAAGGAGAAATAACGATGAAACGACGTAGCCTGATCCTGGCGGCGCTGCTGCTGATTCCGACCGCGGCCCAGGCCGGGGCCCTCACGGTCAAGGGCTCCGACACGATGGTCGTCCTTGGCCAGCGCTGGGCGGAAGACTTCATGAAGAAGAATCCCAGCACCAGCGTGCAGGTCACCGGCGGCGGCTCCGGCACCGGCATCAGCGCTCTCATCAACGGCACGACCGACATCTGCCAGGCGTCGCGCGCGATGAAGGACGGCGAGAAGAAACAGCTGCAGGAGAAAGGTGGCGCCGCCACCGAGATCCCGGTCGCCAAGGACGGCCTGGCGGTTTACGTGAACTCCTCGAGCCCGATCAAGGAGCTGTCGATGTCGCAGCTCAAGGGCATCTTCACCGGCAAGATCACCAACTGGAAGGAGCTGGGCGGCCCCGACAAGAACATCATCCCCTATTCGCGCGAGAACAGCTCGGGGACGTACGTGTTCTTCAAGGAGCACGTGATGGACAACGCCGATTACACTCCCAAGGCGCAGACCATGCCCGGCACCGCCGCGGTCGTGAACGCCGTCTCCAAGGAGAAATACGCCATCGGCTACGGCGGCGCGGCTTACGCCAAGGGCATCAAGATCATCGCGGTCAAGAAGGACGCCGGCGCGCCCGCGATCGCACCGTCGGACAAGACCGTCAAGGACGGGTCGTATGCTCTGTCGCGGCCGCTGTTCTTCTACACCAACAAAGATCCGGCCGGCGACGCCAAGACGTTCATCGATTGGGTGCTCTCGTCGGAGGGACAGGGGATTG
This sequence comes from Polyangia bacterium, assembly GCA_035696485.1. Lineage (GTDB taxonomy): Bacteria > Myxococcota_A > Polyangia > Fen-1088 > Fen-1088 > DASRQT01. The sequence continues at coordinate 3,877 of DASRQT010000454.1, forward strand.
TTCAGAAGGTCGGCTACTATCCGATAAAGTAGCGGCGCCGGAGGCGGTGCCAGGGTCGAGGGGAACGGTCAGCCAGAACGTCGTCCCCTTGCCCCACATGCTGTCCACTCCGACCGCCCCGCCCATCCCCTCGGTGAGGTGCTTGACGATCGACAGCCCCAGGCCGGTTCCCCCCATGTCACGGCTGCGGCCGGGATCGACGCGGTAGAAACGTTCGAACACGCGGCCGAGGTGCTTGGCCTCGATCCCGGGCCCGGTGTCCTCGACGGTGATCTTGACCTTGTCCCTTTGAACCCGGGCGCTGATCGTGACCGCCGAGTCATCCGGACAGTACTTCACGGCGTTTTCCAGCAGGTTGCTCAGGATCTGCTCCAGCGCCCGGCCGTCTCCTTGCGCCTGTACTCCGGCGTCGACCGCAACCGCGATCCGGATTCGCTTCTGTTCGATGCGCTCGCGGAACAGCGAGGCGGCCTGATTGATGACCGCCGCCAGGTCGACCGGGTCCTTCGCCAGCCGGACCTCCTTGGCTTCGATGCGCGACAGGTCCAGCAGGTCCTCGACCAGCTGATGCAGCCGGTGGGCGTTGCGGTCGATCATCGAGACGAATCGGGCCGCGATCTCCGGGTTATGCAGCGCGGTTCCACGCAGCGTCTCCGAGGCCGACACCACCGCGGCGATGGGCGTGCGCAGCTCGTGAGAGACGTTGGCGACGAAGTCTCTGCGCATCGATTCCAGTTTGCGCATGGCCGTCACGTCGACGAACACCGCCAGCATTCCTCCCGCCTCCCCCGCCAGCGCGCGCGTGTGAACCATCAGCCGCCGCGGCTTCGGTCCCCCGATCTCGATCTCGCCCGAGCTCCCCTCGGGCACTGCGGTGGCGGTGTCCAGCAGGTTCTGCAGATCGGCGTTCCGGATCACCTCCAGCGGCGTTTTTCCGGTGACGTCCGCCGGCAGCAGCAACATCGCCCGCAACCCGGGATTCACCAGCAGGATCCGTTGCGCGCGATCCGCCACCAGCACCCCCTCCTGCATCGATTCCAGGATGCGGCCGAGAAGATCGCGTTCCGCGCGCAAGGTCGTCAGGGTTGCCGACAGGCTCTCGGCCAGGCCGTCCAGCGCGCGGCCCAGCACCGCCACCTCGTCGCGACCGGTCATCCTGGTGCGAATGGTGAGATCACCCTCGGACATTTGGCGGGCCACGTGGGTCAACCGCCGCAGCGCCTGTGAAATGAAGTGCGCCGCGCCCGACGACAGCAGCAGCGCGACGCCCAGGGCCACGCCCATGCCGATGAGCAGCGTCTTGCGCAGCCCGGTGATGGCATCGTCAACCTCCGTGATCGGGACTGCCAGGCGCGCGACCGCCAGCACCTGGCCGTCGCGGGCCAGCGGGGCGGCCACATACATCAGGCGCCGCCCGATGGTCGCGCTCCAGCGCATGCTGCTGCCGGAGCGCCCCGCCAGCGCCTCGATCACCTCGGGCCGGTTGCGGTGGTTCTCGACCTGGGGCAAGGCCGCGGCCGGAACCTCCGAGTCACCCAGCATGACGCCGTCGGCCTGGATGAAGCTTACCCGTGCCTTGCCCTGCCGCCCCAGCCGATCGGCGAGCGCATCCCAGCGTTCCTTGTCGTCGGTGCCGATCAGGGCCGCCGCTTCGCCCTGTATGAACGCCAGCCGCAGCAGCATGTCGCCGCGAATCCGGTCGATGAGATCCCGCTCGATGGTCGGGCGCAAGTACAGCTCGCCGGCCAGCACCGACACGGCGATGCTGGTCAGCGACACCAGGAACAGCTTGGTGCGAACGTCCAGTCTCACGGCGATGGGTCCGGCGGCGCGCCCACGAAACGATAGCCGATCCCGCGGATGGTCTCGATGTATTCCCCGGCCGCCCCCAGCTTCTCGCGCAGCCGTTTGACGTGGGTGTCGACGGTGCGCGTCGAATTTTCGCCGCTCACCCCCCACACGTCATCCAGCAGGACCGATCGCGACTGCACGCGATTCCGCCGGTCGTAGAGCGTACACAGAAGTTTCAGCTCCAGCGCGGTCAGCAACACCTCCTTGCCGGCCACGGCTACCCGGGGCGCCTCGCGGTCGATACGCAGATCGCCGAACATCACCACCGCGCCCGCGTCGGTCGCGGGAGCGCCCTGAGCGCGGCGCAGGATGGCTTGCACACGAAGCAACAATTCTCGGACGCTGAACGGCTTGACCACGTAGTCGTCGGCGCCCAGCTCGAATCCGACGATGCGGTCGATCTCGGAGCCGCGCGCCGTCACCATGATGATCGGAACCGGCCGCGTCGTCGGCTGGCTTTTCAGTGTGCGGCAAACCTCGAGGCCACCCATATCGGGCAGCATGAGGTCGAGGATCACGAGGTCGGGCCGATGGTTACGCACCATCTCGGCCGTGGGCCCGCCACGCGACGAGACGAACACTTCGTGGCCAGCTTCACGGAGGTTATAGGCCATGACATCTTGCAGGTCCTGTTCGTCCTCGACCACCAAGACGCGCGCCATTGCGGCGGTTCTAGCACTGTCACGAACCGCGGGGGAGCGCCGTTACCCGTGTTCAGTGACAGTTCGGTGACATTTCTATTGACTTGCGGTCACGCGGTCGCCGATATCACTGCGCGATGAACCGACCTTGCCGTCCTTGCCCGAGCTGGCGCCGGGCGCCTCGTGAGGCAAGGCGGTGACGCTGGTCATCGGCATCGTGGTCATCGCCCTGGTGTTCGATTACATCAACGGCTTTCACGACGCCGCGAACTCGATCGCCACCATCGTCTCGACGCGCGTGTTGTCTCCGCGCGCCGCGGTCGCGTGGGCCGCCTTTTTCAATTTCATCGCCTTCGTTTTCTTCCCGCTGCACGTCGCCAACACGATCGGCAAAGGGATCATCGACCCGCACTTGGTAGACAACACGATCATCATTTCAGCCTTGTTGGGCGCGATTGTCTGGAATCTCATCACCTGGTGGTTCGGCATTCCCTCGAGCTCATCGCACGCGCTCATGGGCGGCCTCATCGGCGCGGGTGTCAGCAAGGGCGGGACCGGAATTCTCGGCTGGTCCAAGATCTCGCAGACAGCCGTGTTCATCGTCGTGTCGCCCGTGCTGGGGCTGGTGCTGGGCGGAGGCCTTCTGGTCGCCGTCGCGTGGATCGTCCGCAGACAGCCGCCGGGCAAAGTCGATCGCTGGTTTCGCCGACTGCAATTCGTGTCGGCGTCTCTTTTCAGCTTGGGTCATGGCGGCAACGACGCGCAGAAGACCATGGGGATCATCGCCGTCTTGCTGTTCTCCAACGGCTACCTCGGCGACACGTTTTCGGTCCCGTTCTGGGTGGTGCTTGTGTGCAGCATGGCCATGGGCCTGGGCACGCTGTCGGGCGGCTGGCGGATCGTGCGAACCATGGGGATGCGGCTGACCAAACTGAGACCGTTCCAGGGCTTCTGCGCCGAAACCGGCGGCGCCTTGACGCTGTTTCTGGCCAGCGTTCTCGGGATCCCGGTTTCCACGACGCATACGATTACAGGTGCCATCGTCGGCGTCGGGATGGTCACCCGACCGGGCGGCGTGCGCTGGGGGTTGGCGGTGCGCATCCTCTGGGCCTGGGTGCTGACCATCCAGTCGGCGGCCCTGATCGCGGCGCTATCCTACTTCTTGCTCCGGCCCTTCAACCTCTAGAGGTGTCGTCGGTCGAGGTCAGAGCGTAGGCGTCGGTCAGCCGGTAGCCTGCCCCGCGCACCGTCTCCAGGAGCACGGCCGCGACGCCCAGCTTGTCGCGCAGCCGTTTGACGTGCGTGTCGACCGTGCGCGTGGTGGCGCCGGGGCTGTAGCCCCAGACCTTGGCCAGCAGATCGTCGCGCGACCGCACGCGCCCACGGTGCTCGATCAAATAGCTCAGGAAACGCATTGACAGCGCGCTGACGTGCACCTGCTGCCCTTCGACGAACACGCGGTGCGCATCGAAGTCGATCGTCAGGGGCCCGAGGCTCACCATGCGACGCTGCGCTCGGCCCGGCGTCTCGGACCCCGTGCCCGCGGGCAGCCGACGCCCGAGCGAGGCGCTCACGCGCAGCATCAGCTCGCGCATGCTGAACGGCTTGACGACGTAGTCGTTGGCGCCGAGCTCAAAGCCGACCACCCGATCGATCTCCTCACCCTTGGCGGTCAGCATGATGATGATCGGCTGCTTTCCCTCACCGCTGCGGATGCGCCGGCAGATCTCCGTTCCCGGCATGTCCGGCAACATCAAATCCAGCAGCACAACATCGGGCTGCCCGGCTTCCAGCTCGCGCAGGGCGGCGCCGCCCGAGGCCGCGCCGTCGACCTGATAGCCGGCCGCCTGCAGGTTAAAGCTCAGAAGCTCCCGCAGGTCAGGTTCGTCCTCGACAACGAGGACCTTCCGGCTGGTCGACCCTGGATCCGCCATCTTTTCCATCGCCACCGGCCGCCACCATACGGGCCGCCCGTGACAGCGCTGTTACAAGCAGGTGAAATGATCGGGTCAACCCTTTCGGGTTCTGGCCGGCGATGGCGTTGGAACAAGAACTTTTCGGCAAGTGGCTGAAATCGCTCGGTTCGGGTGAGGGTTTATCTCCGGAATGGAAAGTAATAATCAGTTCTTGGAGCGCTTTTGACTGCCCTCCCAGGCTTGACCGTCGAAGGTGGTGGCGTGTAGGTTGGATCTTTCGGCGCGCCGTCTTCCTCGCTGCCGTCATCGAAAGGAACCGCGGTCTATGCTGTACGCGAGCCTGCTTCGGCCCATGTTTCTCGTGTCTCTGGTGGGGGTGGCGGCCAGCGCGCCGTTGCCCGCTGCGGGCCAGGGGAATGCCGGCGGTACCGACCCCATCTCGGTGACCGCAAAGCTGGTTGAGATCCCAACCAAGCTGCCTTCGGACGACCTCTACGACTACGCCTACGTGATGCGCTACGAGGTTCAGGGCGGGCCGATGGACAAGGCCAACATCCTGGTCGCGCACTACAAGCCGAAGCAGCCGCGCGCCAAGATCAAAGACAAGATGAAGGAGTTCGTGGGGGGGAAACTGCGCAGCTTCAATCAGGGCGACGTTCACAAGATGAAGCTGACTGCCGACCTGAAGAAGATCTGGAAGGGGGCGCTGACCGACGAGTTCGCCGCCACCGATCGCAAGAGCGTCCGCTACTGGTGCCTGGAAGTCGACCCCGCCTGAAGGAGCTTCGATGGAGTACGCCTCCGGGACATCGGATGACGCCTCGAAGACCGCGCCCCGCTCGACGCGGCGGCGGCGGGCTTTGGCCTGGGCCCTGGCCGCCGCATTCGGCGTGATCGCCGCCTACCCGACGGTGAGCCACCAGCTGGCTCGTCGTCAAACCGCGCGCCGACTGGCGACAGCCATGGCGCAACCGGCGTCCAGCCTCTGCGCGTCGTCGCCGGATCTGGATCCGGTTCTCTCGATGCGGGTCGCGCAGCTGGGTCCGCTGCTGGCCAGCTGGCAGACGGTCGGTGGCTGCGGCGCCGGCGGTGGCGGCTCGGGCGCCGGTGTCAAATGGATCGGCCGTAACACGCGCGGCGGGTTGTTCTCGGTGCTAAGCCAGAGCAGCTACGTCCAGCTTCCGAAAGAGTTTGGCAAGACCAACGGTGGCTACAACCTGATCAGCACCAACCAGTTTGGCCGCGAGATCACCGACCGCGTCACCATCGGCGTGGTCATCCCGATCCTCTACAAGTACTACCGGAACTATTTCGACCTCACCGAGCGGCCGATCGACCTTTCCAACGGCGGCCTCGGCGACGTCAACCTGGTGAGCACCCTCCGCTTGGGCCCTATCGGCGCCACCAGCGTGACGGCCGGACTTGGCTTTCCCACCGGCGAACACACCGGGCAGTACAAGATGGACTACCTGACCCAGGAGAAGCAGCTGGGGCTGGGCAAATACACCGGGACGCTGACGGTTGACCACGTTTTTGACCAGATCTGGGGCCTGATGGTCGTCGGCGGGTCTCTGGCCCACCGTGGCGGGGAGAATGAGCTCGCGAGCTACCGTTCTCCCAGCCTCAGCACGTATAGTCACGTTGGTTATTTTCTCGGGCCTTTCGTGCCCGCGTGTGGGCTCACCCTAACCGGATTTCTGCACAGAGACAGAGATCGCGGTACCGACCAGGGCACCGCCGTGGCCACAGCCGCCGCCAGCATGTCCGTGGAATGGTCGAATGATTACATGGCCTTACTGGCTGGGGTCTCGTTTCCGTACGGGATGAATCACTGGAGTTCACCGCCAGCCATCATGGGAGTGACTCCCACACCTCGGTTTGCGGCCCAACCCTGGATCGCCTCGGTGGGAATATCGCTGTCGCCATTTTAGAAGATCCCCTTTTTTTGTGACGACCGCCGGGTACGTCTGACACCAACATGAACGGCAATTGCTCATATTCCAAGATCTGCGGGACGAATATCCCACTAGAAATCACGTAGGTTGTGTTACGTTAATTGTCAGAAAATAAGATACGAAGTTTAAATCCGATCAAGGTGTCGCGACCGTAGTTAGAGTTAAGGGTCGTTTCGGGGTCGGGGAAGCAGGCACCTATTGCGTCTACAGAGGGGTGTTCTTCTCTCTGTCTAGGAGACCGGGGACGGGCGTGGGGTTCTGTTCGTGCGCTCTGAAATTCCTGACTCTGGAGGCGAATCATGCGCTCTTCGAACCTTCTGGTTCTCCCATTCGTGCTGGCCGTTGCTACCTCATGCGGTGTCGAGGAGCACCCGTGGGGTAAGACCGCGTCCATCGGTGGCGGAGGCGATCCCCAGGTCACCGGCAGCGGCGGGTTCATGCCGCCGGTGGCGGGTCAATCGGGCAGCGGCGGCGGCAACGTCGGCGGCAACGCCGGCGGAACCGGAGGAGTCTCGGTCAGCGGAACGGGTGGCGCGGCCGGTAGCGGCAGCGGCACCGGCGGCACGGCGGGCGGTAACCCCGTTCCCGATGGTGGCGCCGGAGGGGGAGGGCAGGTCGTGTCGAGCGGAAACCCGGACAACACCCCTTCCAACAAGATGATCGCGTTCATCCACTTCGGGCACTCCAATATGGCGGGCCGCGGCGATTCGCCGGCGGCCGATCGGCCGTTGTTCTTCACGACGACACCCGGCGCGTGGATGTACCACACGGATAAGCAGTGGCAGCTTGTGCAGGAACCCTACAGCGCCGGAGACTCCACGACTTTGCAGCGCATGGCGGGCGGTCCGGGGACCGCGATCATCAAGACCGCGCTCAAGAACGCTGCACCCGGCTATCAATTCGTTTCGATCGGGAAGGGGAACAACTCCGCGTATTGTTCGCAATATCTGCCGGGCGCCGTCTACTACAACGGGATGATCGCGGGGGTCAACGCCCTCAAAGGGAAGGTCACCTTTGGCGGCGTCTTTATCATGTTGGGTATCACCGAACGTCACGGGACCGCGGCCGACCGCAGCGGCTACGCGAACTGCATCAACAAGCTGATGACGAACCTCCGGACCATCGTCGGCGACCCCAATTTGCCGTTGCTGCTCACCGACTACGAGGTTACGGCCACCGGGAGTTTGGCTGTGGGTGGCGCAGTTGAACAGGCCATCAGGCCCCAGATCATGATGGTTCCCTCGGTGGTCTCACGCTCCGCCCTCGTCCCCACCAACAACCTGAACCTTTACGACGACCACCACTTCCAGCTGGATGCCCACCGCATCTGGGTCGAACGGGCGATTCAGATCATGAAAGACAAAGGGTGGTTCCTTTGGGGCCCTGCTCCCTAGTAGAGTGAGCGTTCGGCCGGGGCCAGGGCGGTTCGCAGCGCGGGCCGCCTTGTTCCGTTCCAAGACGAGACACGGGCGCCAAGACGCGGGGACACAGGATACCGATGGTCTTCTCCAGTCAGATCTTCCTCTTCTACTTCCTGCCCCTGGTCCTCTGCCTCTACTACGTCCTGCCCTTCAGGGCGCGGACGGCGATGATCGCGATCTCCAGCTACGTGTTCTACGGCTGGGCGAATCCGATCTGGGCGGTGATCATGTTCTTCGGGTCCAGCGTCGACTACTTCTGTGGTCTGGCGCTGGTCCGATATTCGGGGCTCAAGGATCAGGCCGACGGTCTGCCGCCCATCATCGGGCCCGAGATTCCGCGCACGCGGCGGATGAAGGTGGTGCTGGCGGTTTCGATCATCACCAACATGGGCATGCTGGCGGTGTTCAAGTACACCGGCTTCGTCGCCGAGAACATCAACGCGATGGCCGCGCTGTTCGGCCTGGGCGACAGCCTGGTGCCGGTGCTGCACCTGGTGCTGCCGGTCGGAATTTCGTTCTACACGTTCAAGGCGATGAGCTACGCCATCGACGTCTATCGCGGCGAGGCCCGCATCATGCGGCGGTTCACCGACTACATGTGCTTTGAGGCGTTCTTCCCCGACCTGGTCGCGGGACCAATCATTCGCTACGCGGCGCTGGAAGAGCAGATGCGCGTGCGCCTCCATACCTTCGACAAGTTCGCGCGCGGCGTGGCGTTCTTTTCGTTCGGCATGGCCAAGAAGATCCTCATCGCCAACCCGATGGGGCACATCGCCGACACGGCGTTCGCCGCCGGCCCGCTGCACTGGTACGACGCCTGGTTCGGCGTGTTCGGCTACGCGTTCCAGATCTACTTCGATTTCTCGGGCTACTCCGACATGGCGATCGGCCTGGCACTGATGATGGGTTTCGTGCTGATCCAGAACTTCGATTCGCCCTACAAGGCGGACAGCATCACCGAGTTCTGGCGCCGGTGGCACATCAGCCTGTCGACCTGGCTGCGCGACTACCTGTACATCCCGCTCGGCGGGAACCGTAAGGGGCCCGTGCGCACCTACGTCAACTTGATGATCGTCATGCTGCTGGGCGGCCTGTGGCACGGCGCCAGCTGGAACTTCGTCATCTGGGGTTTGATTCACGGCGGGATGCTGGCGTTCGAACGCTCGCAGGGCAAGGACAGCCCGTATCGCCGGATGCCGCACGCGGTCCGCGTCGGCATCACATTCGTGGTGGTCTGTCTGTCGTGGGTGTTCTTTCGCGCCAAGACGCTGGGCCAGTCATGGTCGTACTTCCGATCGATGCTGGGGCTGGCCGACGCCACCGCGGCCTCCGATTCGGTGGCCGGGGCCATGTACACGCCCTATTACGGCGTCATGTTCGTTGTCGCCGCCTTCGTGGTTTGGGGGTTGCCCAATACCTGGGCCTTCACCAGCAAGCTGTCGTTGGGCCGCGCCACCAGCGGCCTGGCCTTGCTGGCGCTGGCAATCCTGATGATGTGGACCCAGACTACAAACCCGTTCCTTTACTTCCAGTTCTAAATGGGAACCAAGGACACCAAGGAAACCGTGAAGGCAGCCCGCCCGATCGAGGGGCGCGGGGGGCCGACCGATCCGTCCCACGACGTCAACCTGCGCCGCGGGATCATCTTCACCGACGTCTCGCGCGAGGTGGCAAGGGGGATGGTGGTGCTGTTCCTGCTGCTGATCTTCGCGATCCCGGTAAGTCAGGCCTTCCTGGAAAAGCTGCGGGGTGAAGAGTCGATGTTGCTGGACGTCTTTCGCCGTGCGCCGACCCGGGCCAGCCTGAAGCAGTTTGAAGAGGATCTGGACAAGGCCTCCTACGCCAAGGATTTCACCCAGCCGCGCATGCAGACGCTGCTGACCGGGATCGCACGCGTTGGCAACAAGAAGGCCGTCGTCGGTCACGACGGTTGGCTGTACTACAAGCCGGGGATCACGTTCCTGGGTGGCCCAGGTTTTCTGGACCCGGACATCATGGGCGTCCGGATCAAGGCGTCGCTGGACGACGGCGAGACACCCGTGCACCCGGACCCGCGCCCGGCGATCTTCGCCTTTCATCAGGCCCTGGCCAGGCGTGGCATCAAGCTGGTCCTGTTTCCAGTCCCCGACAAGGCCATGCTGCAGCCGCTGCAACTGCACCGTCGCGGCAACCCGACCAAGCCGATGCCGGTGCCGCGCGCGGTGGATTGGGAGCGCTTCGTCGGCGAGCTGCGGTCGGGCGGGGTGGCGGTGTTCGATCCCACACCGGCGGTGCTGGAGCCGGGCGCGGAGCACTATCTGGTGCAGGACACGCACTGGACGCCGGAGTGGATGGCGATCGTCGCCCAGCAGCTGGCGGCCTTCGCGACCACCGTCGGTGGGTTGACGCCCCCGGCGACGCCCGTCGGGTGGAAGACCGTACCGGAGAAGATGCAGCGGGTCGGCGACGTCGTCGACATGTTGAAGCTGCGCGAAGGGCAGACGTTGTTTGCGCCCCAGACGGTGACGGTCCAGCAGGTGCAGGACGCCGCGGGAAAACCGTGGGAGTCTGATCCCAAGGGCGAGGTGCTGCTGCTGGGCGACAGCTTCAGCAACATCTTCACCTTCGACGCCATGGGTTGGGGAACGGCGGCCGGGTTGGGCCCGCACCTGGCCCTGGCGTTACGGCGTCCGGTGGATGTCATCGCCCAGAATGACTCGGGCGCGTTTGCTACCCGGCAAGCGCTGGCGCGCGAGCTGGCGGCCGGCGAAGATCGCCTGGCGGGCAAGAAGGTCGTGATCTGGGAGTTTGCTTCGCGTGAGCTGGCGGTCGGCGACTGGAAACCGTTCGAGTGGACGACACCCAGGACGACATCAAAATGATCGCTCCGGCGATGGGCCGAACCGCCTTTGTCTCGGGCGCGGCGGGCGTCATGGGTTCGCGCCTGTGCCGGGACCTGGTTGCCGCCGGCTGGAAGGTGCGCGCGTTGATTCTGCCGGGCGACCCGCTGCGATCGCGGCTGGACGGCCTGGGCTGCGAGATTCACGAGGGCGACATCGGATCGCCCGAGTCACTGCGCGGCGCCTGTGACGGCGTCGATACCGTCTATCATCTGGCGGCGGTCATCATCTCGCACGACCCGTCCGTGTACCAGCGGGTAAACCTGGACGGCACCCGCCATATGGTCACCGCCGCCGCCGTCGCGAAGGTGCGTCACTTTATCTATGTATCGTCCGCCTCCGTCACCTATCCCAAGAGAACGGTCTACGCGGAATCGAAATTTCAGGCCGAGGCGCTGGTGACCCGCGAGCGGGCGTTTGCGCACACCGTCGTGCGGCCGACGCTGGTCTATGACGAAACCGGCGGGCAGGAATTCCTCATGTTCCTGCAATACCTGCGGCGGTTTCCCGTGGTGCCGTTCGTCGGCGCCGGACGCGCGCGCAAACGACCGGTCTGGTCCGGCGACGTGGTCGACGGGTTGTTGCGCCTGGCGGGCAATCCGCTCGCGCATGGCAAGATTTACAACTTCAGCGGCGCGGACGCGATCTCCATCGCCGATCTCGCGCACCTGATGCTCGCCTACCACGGCAGCCAGAAACGGTTCATTGCCGTTCCCGTGTGGCTGTGTCGGGTCCTGGCCGGGGTGATGGGTCTGTGCATGACGCGGCCGCCGCTGACCACCAGTGTCATCGCCGGGATCGTCAACGACGCGGATCTGGATCCGGGTGAGGCGATGCGCGATCTCGGCTATCGTCCGCTGGGAATTCAAGAGGGGTTCGCCCGCTGTTTTCCGCGGCCGGCGTCGAAAAGTGTCGGGGGTGGTGGCAACCGGGGATCTTCGATCCATGTTTCTCCTTCAGAAGGAATATCGCCATGAACAACCAATCAACGATCGCGCTGGTGAGTCTGGTTCTGTCCGCGGCCGCGGCCTGCGCGTCGGTAGGCGGCGCGGCGCCAACCGGGTCCAAAGAGAAGCCGACCGACAACGACACGCAGCTGATGGAGGCGATCGGCGCCAAGGTCAAGGGGACCATCGTCTGGTCCAGCTCCCGCAACGGAAATCACGATCTGTTCGTGATGGCGACCGACGGCTCCGGGGTCAAATCCATCACCAGCGGCGACGCCGTCGACTGGTTCCCGCGTTTCTCTTACGACGGTTCGAAGATCCTCTTCACCCGCAGCAAGAAGGGCTGGGTCAGCGAACGCGACGCCAACGACAGCGAGAAGTGGGACCTCTACACCATCAAACCGGACGGCACTGATATCGAGAAGGTCGTCACCAGCGCCAGCTGGGGCAGCTGGATCGGACCCGACGAGATCGTCTACGTGCGCGGGACCAAGATCTTCCGCAGCAAGGTCGGTTCCAAGGAAGAGACGCAGCTGATGGACAGCGCCGGGGTGGCCGACCTGGACGGGGCGTTGCTGCAGCAGCCAGAGATGTCGCGGGATGGCAAGTACATCGCGATCACGCTGCGCGGGTCCAAGCGAGAGACGGGGATCTGGGACATCAAGAAGAAGACGTGGACCAAGACCGGACTCGGTTGCCAGATCAACTGGAAGCCCGACAACAGCTCGGTCTACTGGGTTAACCCCACCGGCAACGGTGGCAGCGAAGTCCGCCACATGCCCATCAAGAACGGAAAGCCGCCCAAGGACATGTCGGACGACGAACAGAAGCTGATCGACATGCCAGGCCGCCGCTCGCACGAGTACTTTCCGCAGCTGTCGGTCGATGGCAAGTGGATGGTCTGGGGAATCACGCAGCGTGGGCACGACCACGACATCGCCGACTACGAGATCTACGAGTGGGAGGTGGGGACCCCGCCCGACACGGCGGCGCGCTTGACCTTCCACTCTGGTAACGATCGCTGGCCCGATATCTTCATTCCCTCGGCCGCGGCCGCCGCGCCGTCGTCGGCGCCTCCCGAGGGGGCGGCGGCGGAGGCAAACAAAGAGCCGGTGGCGGCCGACGCCGGGGACGACGCCAAACATCAGGCCGCGAGCGCGAAGCCACACAAAAAGAAGTGATGGCGCCCCAGCGCATCGCCGTCCTCGGGGCTGGCGGATTCCTCGGTTCGCACCTGGTTCCAGCGCTGCTGGCGCGCCTCGACTGTGAAATTGACGCCGTCGACGTCACCTTCGCCAAGCTGGCGCCGACCGATGCGCGTGTGCGGCGGGTGAGCGCCCCCTTGCACGAACCGGGGCTGATCGAGGACATCACCGCGCGCTGTCCGGTCGTGCTGTCGCTGACCGCGCTGTGCAATCCGGCGCTGTACACGACCAAACCGCTGGACGTGATCGACGCCAGCTACACCGATCTGGTTCCGCTGGTGACCCGCTGCGCGAGGGGCGGCAACCGGCTGATTCACTTCTCGACGTGTGAGGTTTACGGACGGGTGGCCCTGGACGAGGCGGGCCGGCCGATGCCCGAGATGAACGAGGAGCGATCGGGGTTCTTTCTGGGACCGCTGCACCGCGAGCGCTGGACCTACGCGTGCGCGAAACAGCTGCTGGAGCGGGTGATCTGGGCACATGGCGAGCACGGCGCGCTGGAGTTCACGATCATCCGGCCGTTCAACGTCATCGGTCCGCGGATGGATTTTCTACCGGGCGTGGACGGGGAGGGGGTCCCACGCGTGCTGGCGTCGTTCATGAACGCTCTCTTGCGTGGCGAGCCGCTGCCGCTGGTCGACGGCGGACATCAGCGGCGAAGCTTCATCTCCGTCCACGATTTCACGGAAGCGATCGTGCGCGTGGTCGAGCGACCGGCGGCGTGCCGCGGGCAGGTGCTCAACATCGGGGATCCGTCGAACGACGTGACGATTCGAAAGCTGGCCGCCGACCTGGCGTCCGTCTTTGCCGCCAATGTCCACGTCCGCGGCCGCGGCCAGCCCGCGCCGGCGTTTCGGGATGTCACGGCCGACGAGTTCTACGGCGCCGGGTACGACGATTCCGCGGAGCGAATTCCCGACATCGCGAAGGCGCGCGAGCTGCTTGCCTGGAGCCCGACCACCAGCCTTTCCGACATGCTGCCCGAGATCGTCGACGACTACGTGACGCGCTATGGCCTGTCGCTGGGCGAAACGCCGGTGCCGGCGGATGTGCCAGGGCAGGGTCTGCGGCGGGCCTGAAAGTGGGCGTCACCGTCGTCATCCCGGCGTACAACGCCGCCGCGTTCCTGGGCGGCGTCGTCCAGCGCATTGCCGCCGTCCCGATCCCCGATCTGTCGGCCATCATCGTCGTCAACGACGGCAGCACGGACGACACCCTGTCCGTCTGCGCCAACCTGCCGCCCTTGCGGTGCCCGGTCCAGCTGGTCAACCGGCCGACAAACGGCGGCTATGGCGCCGCGATGAAGGATGGCCTGGCGCACGCGCGCCAGGGCCAACCCGATATCGTGGGCTGTGTCCATGCCGACGGCCAGTACAGCCCGGAGGCCCTGCCCGGGCTGGTCGCCGCGTTGCGCGGGCGCGACCTCGATCTCCTGCAGGGCTCGCGAATCGCGTCGGGAACGGCGCTATCGGGCGGGATGCCGGTGTACAAATACCTGGCCAACGCGGTGTTGAACCGGATCGAGAACCTGACCCTGGGTTTATCCATGACCGACTATCACAGTGGGTACCTGATCTATGGACGCAAGGTACTGCAACGCGTCCCGTTCGCTCGGCTGTCGAACAGCTTTGATTTCGATCTGGAGGTCATCGCGACCGCCCGGGCCCATGGCCTGGCGGTCGCGGAGGCGCCGGTGCCCACGCACTACGGAGACGAGGTATCGCACTTGAATCCAATCGCTTATGGTCTGGCGGTATTGCGCGTGATGTGGAACTACCGAAGGGGGCGATATGATCCGTCGTGACCGGTGTGTCCCCGGACTGCTGGCGTTCTCGCTCGGCTGTATAGCCGCATGCCATCCCGGGATGATGGGATTGCCGTGGCCGACGGCCAGTGACCATGTTCCGTTTGTCCACGCCGACGTTCGCACGTTGAACGAGGGCTACAACCGGACGAAGTCCAGCGTGCTGGTTCGTGACATCAGCCGCCCCACGCGCGCCAACCTGGACTATGCCGCGTATCACGCCAACTTCATGAACGCCGATCCTGACCCCGAAGACGTTCCGGTTGAAAAGACCAGCCCCGACACGTCGCAGCCCTTTGGCGGGATTATCGAGAAGAGCAGCCTGACCGGCGACATCAGCCGCACCACCCTGACCGAAGCCGAGCGCAAACACCCGCTGGCCTTCGCGCCGGTGGTGGAGTACCTGGCCGCGAAGAAGGTTGCCGGCGCCGACGCGCTCGGCGATCTGGGCGCCGCGGTTCGCAGCGAATCGTGGGGGCTGGCGGGCGGGCCGCAGTTTGTGCGGCAGATGGCCACCGAGCTGTTCTTCCACGAAGCCACCCCGCGTGAGATCTGGGTCAAGATCGAGTTCCAGCCCTGGTTTACCGGGTTCAAGGGCACGCCCGATCAGGACGGCGACGGTTTCCCCGAAATCTACGGGCGAATGAGAAACGATCTGATCAAGCCCGGGATTTACGAGTTCTTGCAGAAGGAATACATCGACAAGGAGCTGTCGCCGGCTGAAATCAAGGGTTGGGCCAACCAGCTCTCGTCATACTGGTACCCGTCGTACAACACCGATCTCGTCGCGGCTCCCGCCAAGTGGCCCGAAGACAGCATCGAACCGGAGATCAAGAAGGAGCTGGGCGACCAGGTCTTCGAGAAGCCGACCATCGTGATGCGCGGCAAGCCGCAGGGCAAGCCGACCTACAACCTGTTCATCGTCAAAGGTGTCGCTGCGCCGGGTGCGGCTCCAGCGTCGCCTGCGTCGCCTGCGGCGGCGCCGGCCCCGAACGCGTTGAAGTTGCCCAAGAGCCGCCCGTCGCCCCGTACCAAGGAGGTGATGGACGCCATCAAGAAGGAGCTCAAGCAGCGCAAGGGCTGGCCCAAGTGGGTCGCCAGCGTCGCGCCGTTGCACAACTCGATTCGCAAGCGCCTGCACACGCAGCCGCCCAAGCTCAAGGGGTTCGCGGGGGCCAACGGATACCTCTTCTACCGAAACAGCCTCGAGTACATCGTCGGCGGCGACCTCGAGAAGCAGCCCAAGGGGAAAAATCCGCTGCCGGTGATCCTCGAGTTCAAGAGGGAGCTGGAATCGCACGGCGTCGATTTCCTGTTCGTGCCGGTGCCCGCGAAGGAGGAGATCTTCCCGGAGGAGCTGGATCCCAAGTACAAGGACCTGGCCGGCAAGATCGTCAACCCGTACCAGCGGAAGTTTCTGCTGGCACTTGGTCAAGCGGGTATCGAAGTGGTGGATCTGCTTCCCGTGTTTTTGTCAGCGCGCGCCGGCGACGCCGACGCGAAGGAGCCGCTTTATCAGAAACAGGACACGCACTGGACCGATCGCGGGCTGCGTCTTGGCGCCGAGGTGGTCGCGGCCCGGGTCAAGAAGTACCCCTGGTACAAGGACCTGTCGGCGCACGCGAAGAAGTTCACAACCAAAGCAACGACCTTCACGCGCTACGGTGATTTGCACTCGCGCCTGCCCGAGCCGCTGAAGAAGAAGTACAAACCGGAGACGCTTGCGGCCGAACAGGTCATCAACCCCGATGGCTCGGTCTACGACGACGATCCGGACAGCCCGATCGTCGTTCTGGGAGACAGCTTCACCGGCGTGTACGAGCTGACCGACGCCGAACACGCCGGCGTGTCGGCGCACATCGCCAAGGAGATCGGCTATCCGGTCGATCTGGTCATGAGCTATGGCGGCGGTCCCAATGTCCGCCAGAAGCTGATGCGCCGTGGGGTCGAGGCGCTGGCGACGAAGAAGCTGGTCATCTACATGATGACCGTGCGCGACCTCAACAATTACTCAGAGAACTGGGAACCGCTGAAGAGCAAGTAGGCGGGAGGCGAGTAGACGCAGGATGAGCATCCGACGGCGGCGGTTTCTGGTGGCCATGCCCGTCGGTCTGGGCGCCGTCGCCGCTTGCCGCCGCGCCGCCGAGGTGACGCCGGTGACCCCGTTCGCGCGCGCGGTGCTGGAGGCGGGGGAGGAGCTGGGCGCTAGCACGCGCGCGGACGCCGACGCCGGTGCCGGCGAGCTGTCAGCGATCGCGGCCCGCGTCCGCGCGCTGTTACAGCAGGGGGCAGCGCGATCACCGGCAACCGCGTTCAACACCGTGGTCTTCGAAACCTTGCGGTACGAGCGCGAGGTCGACGACACCGATCTCCGGTTCGTCCTGCTCCCTTCCGTCCTGCGCCTCCGTCGCGGCAGCTGCGTCGGTCTCGGCACTCTGTATTTGGCGCTGGGCGACATGTTGAAGGTGCTGATGGAGGGCGTGATGGTCCCCGGCCACTTTTACGTTCGTGCGGCCGAGGACGGACGTCCCCGCAATATCGAGCTGCTCCGCCGCGGCGAAGCGATGCCAAACGACTGGTATCGCGCCCGATACCCCATCTCTGGCGGTCCCGTGCCGCTGGTGGCGGCGGCGCCCGAAGGTAGGCACGACGACAGCAAGCACGGCGAGGGCACGCACGGCCGGGTGCTGGCCAGCCAGGAGGTGCTGGGAGTGATCGCGTACAACATCGGCCAGGAACACCGGCGCCTCACCCGGTTGCCCGAGGCCCGCCGCGCCTATCAGGCAGCGGTTGGCCATTTTCCCGATTTCGCGGAGGCCCACGCCAGCCTGGGGACCGTCCACCATCTGCTGGGCGACTTGCCGGCGGCGTCCGCCGCCTACCGGAAGGCGCGCCAGCTCAATCCGCAGTTGCCGGGGCTGGATCGCAATGTCCAGCTGCTTGACGCCGAAGCCCGTCAGCCACGCTGATCTGACCTGCCAAGTGGCTTGAAATAAGCCGAAATTACCTACATGACGCTGCGCGATGAGGCGAATGTTACCGGTACCGTGATCGTTTTGCGCTGTGGCAATCCACTAGATCGAGTGCTTTACGCGGTCCAACCAGTGCCGAATTGCCTGCAACCCAGGGTAATATGGGTAGGTTCGGATGAAGCTACTGACCAATGGCCCGCAGGTGGAGAATGGGCCGGCAGACCTCGCGGAAGAGGATCCGTTGGTCGGCTTGATCGCCGGGGCGACGGCGGGCGATCGCTTGAAGATGGGTCAGATTCTGGAGGCGGTCGCGCCCTCGATGTTGACGGTGGTGAAGGTGATTCTGGGGCCCGATCACGCCGATGTGCCGGACGTGGCCCAGGAGAGCCTGATCGCGCTCCGCGATGCGCTCCGAATTTTCAGGCGGGAATCGTCGGTCATTCAGTACGCGCGTCAGGTCGCGGTGAGGACGGCCCTGTCGGCGCGGCGCCGCTGGCGCTCGCGCGAGCAGCGACTGGCCGAGTGGCACCGGGACAGAGTCGTGCCGCCCATCCCGGGTCCGGGCGAGGAGGCGGTGGTTCGCGCCCGGCGAACCGCGGCGTTCCGTTCGCTGCTGGACGAGCTGCCGGACGTACAGGCCGAGAGCTTTGCGCTTCGGGTGGTGCTGGATTACAGCTTGCCGCAGGTCGCGTCCGCGACCGGCGTTCCTTTGAACACGGTTCGTAGTCGCGTGCGTTTAGCCAAAGAAAAACTTAGACGTCGAATAGAAACGGATCCCGCTCTGCGCGAGATGCTGACAGGGGGGGACCGATGAGGGGGCCAAAAGTGGGGCGCAAAGTGGGGAATGGGGACGTTCGTGAGGGGGGGAATGACATGGGGGCGGAAATGATGACCGCAGAGCTACATCCGGAAGAGATGCTGGACGCTGCGCGCGCTGGGACCCTGAGTCCACGCGCGACGGTCGATCTGAACGCGCACCTGGCGCGCTGTCAGGCGTGCCGGCTGCACCTCAAGGTGGCCGACGATTTTGGCGCCGAATTCGCCGGTCACGATCGCGCCGCCCGCAGCGAACAGGCGCTGGTCGCTCGGCTGGTGCGCTCGGCCGTCGCGGAACCATCGGCGGGCGCCGCCTCCCGTGGCTACCGGTCGACGACGCGCACCTCTCGACTGTTGCGTCGCCTCATGTTGCCCGCGGCCTGCGTGCTGCTGGGCGGCGGCGCGGCCACCGCGATGTGGTCCGTGAGATCGGATTTCCGCTGGCTGCCCCAGATAGAGCCGCTTCCGTCTGCGCAGCGGCAAGCCCCGCGCGGCAAATCGGTCTTGAGTCGCGGGGCTGCGGCATCCCGACACGTCTTGGCGCCGGCGCCGACGCTGGAACCGGCACCGACATTGGCGCCTGCGCCGGCTCCACGCCTGGAACCGGTGGCGGCGCTACCGGTCGCGCTTCCGAAGGCAAAAAGCGTCCGACCAAACCATTCTTCGAGTCGCGGCCTGGCCGCGCGCACGACGCCCTCCCCCGCAGAGGACGTTGGATCGTCGGGTGCCGTGCTGCCGCCGCCCAGCGCCGGCAGCCTGTTCGCGGAGGCGAACCACGCCCGCCGCGACGGCGCTTACGGCAAGGCGATCGCGATGTACCGACAACTGCGAAATCAGTTTCCCGGATCGCGCGAGGAGATCACCGCTCGCGTGATCGTGGGACAGCTGGCCCTGGCGGAGAATCACTGGTCGCGGGCGTTGATGGAGTTCGACAGCTATCTGGCCGCGAATCCCAGTGGAACGCTGGCTGAAGAGGCGCTGGTCGGACGCGCGTCGGCGTTGATGCGCCTTTCGCGCGGGGATGCCGAGCGTGATGCCTGGTTGCTGTTGCTCAAGCGCCACCCGTCTTCGATGCACGCCGAGCGGGCGCGCGCCCGACTGGAAGCGCTGCGGCCGTAACCTCGTGTGGCCAAGGTCTGTCGCCCTTGCCTTGGCCGTAACGATCTGGTCAGGCCCGGCAGCGGCCGAGAATGCTGTCAATGTCATTGACGTCGTCGTCGCCGCCGCCTACGCGTCCGATGCTGCCGCGATTCGCGACGATCTCGAGGAGATGCTGGGGCGGATGGGGGTCACGGCTCGCTATCGCGAGGCGGCGACCATTGATCCCAAGCAGGTCCTGAGGCCGGATCCAGACGCCCCGCCGGCACTGGCGCGGGTCTGGCTGGATCTGGCCGCGGCCGGTCCCGACCGCGCGGTCGTCTATCTGGCCGACACCAAGTGGCAACGGGTGTTGGTCCGGCACGTGGGCCTGTCCGCAGGCCTCGATGAAGTAGCGCGACAGGAAGTCTCGGTGATCGTCGCGTCCTCCGTCGATGCACTGCGATCCGGCAGCGCCCTTGGCGCTGGCAAGGAAGGTGACGTCATCTTGCAGGCGGAGCGACCCGGACTCCCCTTGCGCGGGCGCGGACTGTGGCTGACCGCGGGCGCGACCGCGGCCAGCGAGCGCTGGTCGCGGGATCAGACGGTGGTGGCGGCGCTGGGCCTGTCGGTGACGCTGGGGCTCGGGCAACGCCGGCCCGAGCCGGCGCTCTGGATCAACGCCGCTTACCATGAAGCGACCGCGGCCGGCGATCCGGTCTCCTTGCGCCTGCGCGGTGGCTCACTGGCCGTGCTGGGGCTGGTGGGCTTTGGCGTGCGTCGCGCCAGCTTCCGTCTGGGGGCGGGGCCGGGCGCAGACCTTATCTCGGCAGCGCCCACGGCGGCCGCAGGGTCCTCCGGCGTCCGGCTGGATCCTGCGCGCTGGCTCCCGAGTATTTTCATTCGCGCCGCCGCGCGGGCTGACTACCGGATATCGCGCAGCATTCTGGTCTTTGTCGCCGCCCTGTGTGATGTCCAGGTGGCGACCAATCGGTACGTGACTGCGCGTCCTCCGGACCCGGCTATCGAACCGGTCTTCCAGCCGTCGCTTTTGCGCCCGTCCGTGATGCTGGGGGTAGAAGCGAGTATCCTTGGTGGAGCGAAATGACGCGTCGGTTTATCGGCTGCCTCGCGGGTCGGTTGATGGCGTTGGGCCTTGGCTGCTTGCTGGGCCTGGCCTCGTGCATGACCGACCAGCGCGTCGCAACCCTGGGACTCGAGCCCATCAGCGACGGTGGTGAGGTGGGCAGCGGCGGTGGTGCAGGTGGCGAGGGCATCGGCGTGGACGCGGGCGAAGCGGGACACATCGAGGCCGGTGTACAAGAGCACTTCAATCGAATAGGCCCCGGGCAGCCCTTACCGACCGAGTCCAGCTGCGCATTGCGGGTCAAGCGATCGGTGTGGGAGCCGCGCGTCGACAACTCCCCATTCAACCAGCGTGTCCCGACGGCGTCTCAGTTGACGCCGCTGGCGACCGGGATGGCCAAGACCGGGATCGGTAACGAGCTGGGGAAGCGGGTCACCGGAAATTTCGTTGGCACCACAGATGAGATCTTGCAGTGGGCCTCGTGCAAATGGGGCTTTGACGAAGATTTCGTCCGCGCCTTCGCCGTGCAGTCCAGCAACTGGCGGCAGGACGAGTGGAGGTCGTGGAGCGGCAATGCCATGGATTGTCCGGCCAACGCCGAGACCCGGAACGCGTTCGGTGCCACCGAATGCGCGGCGATCTACGGGATCCTGCAGATCTCGTGGCACTACCACAAGACCACCTGGCCGATGATTCACGACAGCACCGCGTTCAACGTCGACTATGCCCTGGGCTACGTTCGCACCTGCTTTGAAAAGCAAAGCACCTGGCTGGACAATTCCCCGATCGGCAAAGCATACGTCGCCGGGGACGAGTGGGGGTGCGTCGGCGCTTTCTACAGCGGCAACTGGTACGACAAGGACGGCAGCCTCTACATGAAAGGCGTCCGAGACAAGCTCGCCGCCAAAACCTGGACCCGCTTCGACTTCTAATTCGCTCTCCTCGATTGCGGGCTCGCTCCTCAGTTGTGGGCTCGCTCTCCTCGGTTGTGGGTTCGCTCTCCTCGGTTGTGGGCTCGCTCTCCTCGGTTGTGGGGCGAGGGGAGTGGGTGTCCATCCCGTGCTCAAACACCCTCAGCGATCGGGG
>DASRQT010000455.1:0-12531 GCA_035696485.1 Polyangia bacterium
CGATCGAGTGGAAGCTGACGCTGACCCCGACGAAGTCGGCGATGCGCGCCTGGACCTACGCGTCCAATCCGCCCATCCACGTCGAGGTCATGGGCGACGTCCAGCGGCTGCCCAACGGCAACACCATCGTCGCCTACTCGACGCGCGGGGTCCTGCACGAGGTCGCCGCGGACGGCACCCTTCTGCAGACGCTCAGCTGGCCCCTCGGCGGCTCATTTGGGTATATAGAGAAACGGGCGTCTCTGTACGGCCCGCCGCCCAAATAACTCCTGCGAGAGGTCCCTTGATGAGACGCGAGATTTCCTTCTTGTCCACCGCCCCCGCTCTGTCCGCCGCCGTCGTCGCGGTTTTGGCCCTGGCTTTGACCTCTTGTGGTGGCGGCGGGACAGGCAGCGGCGGGCAGGCGATCGCCTGCATGAACGCGAAGATCATCGCCAAGGAATCGACCAACTACAGTTTCTCCAGCACGCTCACGTTTCCCCCGATCAAGGTCAAGCCGAACACGGAGTTGACCTTTGACTGGAGCGGCGTGACCAAGGACTTCATCGGTCACACGCTCGACGCCAAGGCGGATCTGAACCTGATCCTGACCATGATGTGGGAGCTGACCGTGACGCAGCTGCAAACCAAGCTGAACGCCGACGCCCTGGCGATGAGCGATCTCGTCATCCTGCCGCTGAGCATCACCACCGATGGCAAGATGACATCAGCCCCGTTGTACTCGTTCGCGCTGAACGGCAACCCGGTCACGCCGGCGCAGCTCCTGCCTTACTTCGATCCCGCCATGTACCCGCCCGCCAACCACATCTACACCGTCATGGCAGCGTCGGGGGCCCTACTCGGACAGGGGACCCGGATGATTCAGTCGTACGAGCTGGACCCCGCGTCGACGAACACCATGGTGAAGCTGACGAACGATTCGACCAAGCTGACCTATACGGCGAATCTTCACAGCCTGACGTCGATCGGGATCACCGCGAAGTCGGCGGCGATCACGCTCGACTGGGGCAAGATGACGACCAATGCGCTGGGCAACACGTTCATTACCACCAACATCACCAACGCGATGGTCGGTCACTACACGCAGACTCCGGCCGAGCTGGAGGCAAAGTTTCTCGACCTCGAGCTGATCGCGGCCGATCTTTACCGGGCCGAGATTCCGGCCGGCACCGTGCTCGACTTCTCGCTGCTCAAGAACAAGAGTGGGCAGGCCTTTGCCGGCATCGACGCCGAGGGAACCTGGGTGGTTGCCCTGCAGTGCGGGCAATGCCGGAATCCCGCACCGTGGTACCTCACTATTTTGAAACCCTGTTAGGGGCCTGAGGTGACGGTGTCTCAGAAACCCAGCAATGGAAAAGATCGGAAAGGCCCGCGGAACAAAGCCAGGAGGTAGTGCATGTCCTGTCGCGTCGCCCTTGTCGTGATTTGTCTGGCCGGCAGTTGCGAATCCCAGGAGCCAGCAGTGCCTGCGAGCTCCACTGTCAAATCAGAGGCCGACGGATCAGCAGCCAAAGAGATTTCCGGGGGGAAATCCGTCGGTGATCCCTGCGAGCTAACCGATGGCTTTGTTCCGTCCTTTCCGGAGTGTCCAAAGCTGGATGGACCTCCACCTGCGATCCCGGTGAATTGCGTGAAGGTGGATGGTGGACCGGTAGAGAGTACGGCACACCTCCCGCCGGGGATCGGCTACTGCCTTCAGGAGTCGACTAGGTATCCCTATGGTTACTTCACGATGAACTGCGCTACGGACGTTGACTGTCCAGCGACGGCGCGTTGTTTTGAAGGCCTCTGTTACGCTTCTTGCCAATCCGATGATCAGTGCAGCGCACCAACGACTTGCTTCACTCAACATCCGGTACCTCATTGCGCGTGCACGACTTGTCCTCCACCGCCTGGCGTCTAACAGGCTGCTGCGGCAAGTAAGATCAGTTTGCTGTCGACTAACTATCTAGTTACGGGTCTGAACCCTGTTAGGGCCTGACCCTGCCGAGGCTGGCGGGGGCGGGGCCGCCGCTTCGCTTCAAGAAGCGCGGTGTGACCAGCAGGATGATGACCGGCAGGAGCGCGACGGTGGCAGCGCTGCTGGTGACCATGGTCAGCGCGACCAGCAGCCCCAGCAGCACGTGGACCTTGAACAGAGACAGGGTCAGGCACAGGTAGCCGCCGGCCACGGCGCTGGCGACGTACGCGATGGCCTTGCCGGAGGTGGTCAGCGCGGTCGCGGTCGCCACCCGCAGATCGCCGGTGCGCTGAAACTCCTCGCGGATCCGGAACAGGAAATACACGGCGTAGTCGGCGCCGATGCCGATAGCCATCGCGGAGATCGCCGCCGTCCCCATGGACAGGGGGATGCCCGTCCAACCCATGAGGCCCAGGTTCACCAGCGCCGCCGTGCCGAGCGGCAGCAGCACCAGAAAACCACCGGCCAGCGACCGCAGCAGAATCGACGTGATGACCAGGACCAGCAGCGAGATCTGAATCAGGTTGATGGTCTTGCCGTGGACCATGGTCTCGTTCAGCGCGATGGCGTTGGTCACGCCGCCCCCGACCATGGCCGTGACCGGCGCCCCGGCGAACAGGCGATCGGCCTCGGCCTGCGCGGCGACGGTCATGGCCTTCATCGCTCGAAAGTCATCGGTGCGCAGGTAGGCCGTGATCACGGCGCGGCGAAAATCGTGATCCACCAGCCGGCCGAGATCGCCCTCGTCGCTGCCCATCGAATAGAGCAGGAGATACTGCGCGACACCCTGGGACGTGTCCGGAAGCTTCCCGCCTCCGCCCGGGTCGATCACCTGGCTCATCTGTTTGAGCAGATCGACGATCGACACCAGCTTGCCGATCGGAAGCGGCTGCCGCGCGATGAAGGCTGACAACGCGTCCATGCGCCGGAGGACGTCGGGGTTCTTGATGGCGTCGGCCGCGTCGCCCTCGATCAGGACTTGGATGACCCGCGTCCCCGACATGCGGGAGTCGGCCATGCGAAAACCATGAACGGGCGCGTTGGCCTCGAAGAACTGCGCGCCGAGGCTGTTGCGCACTTCGATGCGCGTGGCACCGATAACCGCCAGGAGGATGAGACCCGAGAACAGCCACAGGAGGGGACGCTCCTTGCCGGTGCGGACCAGGGCCGCCAGCTTTTCCAGGATCGGGTCGAAGTACTCCTCGCGCTTCTCGCGCTCGATCTGCCGGGGCGAGGGCGGCGCCAGCAGCACCCGGATCGCCGGGATGAATGTCATCTCGACGGTCAGCGCCGCCAGGATGCCGAACGCCGTGCACAGGCCGAAGTTCTTGATCGTCGGCAGGCCGAACGCGGCCAGCGAGCCGAAGCTGAGCGACGCGATGGTGCCCGCGGCCAGCATCACCACGCCCACCTTGGTGGTGGCCTCGATGACGGCGAGGCGGTTGTGCTCGGTCGCTGCCAGTTCGGGGCGGGCACCCGCGACGCGGCCGTACTCCTCGTAGTAGCGCTTGAGGATCTGCACCGAGTGGCCGGCCCCGATCGCCAGCAGCAGGATCGGGGTCATGATGTTCCACGGGTCCATGGGCGCGCCAATGAGGCCCATCAGCCCCAGCGCCCAGACGACGCCCATGAGCGCGGTGACCAGCGGCACGAACATCCCCTGCAATGTGCGGAAGGCGCGGTAGTGGAGATACCCGATCATCGCGAGGGCCAGCAGGAACAGTCCCGCCACGCGGCGCGTGTAGATAAGCAGCCAGTACATGATGGTGGGGGCGCCGGCCGGGAGAATCTCGAGCCCGGGCTCGCGTTCGGGCGCGACGATGCTCTCCAGTTTCAAGGCCAGGCCCGGGGGACCGCCGGCCTTGAGGAAGTCGTCGAAATCGACCAGCACCGCCGTGGCGCGCCCGTCGGGGCTGACCAGCAGGCTGGTGATGAAGTCGTTGGCCCGCACCCGGGCGCGAAACGCGGCGATCTCGGCGTCGTTGGACGGGACCTTTTCGGAGAGCGGTGTGATCTCGAGCGAGTCGGCGGAGCTGTGAACGTCCTTCACCCGCGGCGACATCAGCGACAGCACGCTGCCGGGCTTGACGCCCGGGAGGCGTTCTAGGGCGTCCGTGACCCGTTTGACCTTGCCCAGGACATTCGGCGTGTAGATCGTGCCGCCGTCGGCGTTGGCGTAGAAGCCGATCACCGTCATGTATTTTCCGCCGAACAGCTTCTCGATCCGCTTCCCGACCACCACCAGCGGGTGTCCGGGCGGAATCTGGTCGTCCACGTCCAGCTGCACGCGCAGGCGGCTGATGAAAAACCCGAGCGTCAGCGTGACCAGCACGACCGCCGCGATCACGGTCCTGGGTCGGGCGACGACGGCGGTGACATAGCGACGCAGCATCTAGTTGCGGTCTCTAGCGAGCATTTTCTACCAGCGAGCGCAGCAACGGCTCGCGAAAATCACTGCCCGGCGCGAAGTAACTGGCCAGCACCACCCGCCGGATCCCCTGGTCGGCGTCCGTCATGTCGACCAGAACCTGTCCGCCGGCGGACACAACCACCGTGCGAAGGGAATCGGGCGCAATCGAATACAGCACCCGGTCCCCTTTCTCGTAACCGCGCTTGTCCAGCGCCGCGAACCACTGCGGCAGGCCGGCGCCGACCTTCTGCTCCAGCTCCTTGCTGATGAGCCCCGCCGCGCGGGCCTGTTTGAGGTTGTCGCGCACGACCCCCATCCAGCGATCCAGCGACACCGCGCGCACCAGCTGCATCTGAACCACGGCGCGCCCGGCGCCGATGGCCACCGGCGCCAGCTGCTGCGCGAGATCGTCCGAATACGGCTTGCCGCGCGCCAGCTCGGCAAGGCGCGCCTGTGCCTGCCTGTCGACGCGGACGTCGATGGTGGCGACGTTGATCCTGAGGATCGTCTTCTGCAGCATCATGTGCATCGACGAGAACGGACCCTGGGCAAGCTCGGGGCTGCCGAGCGAAGGCAACACGCCCGTCGTCGCTGCCAGCGAGGAGCCCACAACAAGGCTTATCAAAAGCCCAGCGCCCACAGCGGCCGAAGCAATCCGGTCCCCTCGCCCCCGAAAGCGGGAGAGGGCTAGGGAGAGGGGGCCGCGACGTCGCGTCTCGCAAGGGTTGCCCTCTCCCAGGCCCTCTGCCGACGCAAGCGGCGCAAGCGGGAGAGGGTTCATCGGATCACCAAGGGCCACCGAATCGGTAGAGGACGGCGAGAGACAGAAAGTGAGACTGGGCCCGAAAGGTGCCCGCGTTGACTGCGGGGGAAGGCTGTCCCAGATAGTGGGGGTTGCAGGTACCGGGATCGGTGTAGGGCGGCTGGCAAGAGCTTCCGGGGACCTGCTGGTAAACCCGCGCGGACGCTTCGGCGAGATGAACGCTCGGCTGGAATCGGAGCTGGTAGGCGATCGCCACCTCCCAGCGCCGGAAGAACAGCGAGCTGCCCAGGCTGGCGCCCATTTGCTGTCCGCCCGGGAAGTCAACCTGTGCATAGGCGGCGTCGGCGACCGCGGTCTCGTAGTAGACCCCGCCGCGCATCGTCCACCGATCCGGCACCACCGCGAAGTCACCGCCCAGCTTCACGGCCAGCGTGTCACGCCATCGCTTCTCGATGTCGATGCGGTTGATCTTGACGACCTGGCCCTGCAGGTTCGCTTCCAGTCCGCGCGTCTCGACGGAGAAGCGCTTCACGCGGGACCAGGTTTCGTATTCCAGGTCCAGCTCGACGTCGAACCGCTCGCGGTTCCCCACCAGGTGGCGGTGACGGACGCCGAAGCGCGCCAGCATGGGCAGCGGCAACCTGACGGTCACGTCGTCGGCCGGCACGCCGTTGCGGGTGAGGACCAGGGTTCCAAACGACGGGTCCAGCGGAACCGCGTGGAGGCTGCTGTGGGTCGCCACGTCGGTCGGCACGACCTGGCCTGACAGGCCCAGCTCCAGCCAGGGCGCGGGGCGGAACCATGCGCCGGCGATGGCGTTGAAGATGAAGGGGTCGGAGCCGGTGGTGGTCGCCAGGATATCGAGATCACTCGAGACCGGATTGGCCGCGCCCGCGAACGGCGAACCGTCGATGACCAGCGAATACACCAGGCGCGGAACCGTCATCCACTGGAAGGTGGCGCCGATCCCGAAGACATCGCCAAACTTCCAGGCCGCCGACGCCGCGTAGTTGAGGATGATGGCCTCGCGCCGCACCATCATGTAGTTCTGCCCGCCGCCCACCGGAAACTCCTCGCGGCCGATCCCCGGTGGCGCGAAGGCCGCCAGGGCAAAGCCCCAGTTTCGAAGTCCCAGATGTGAAGCGACACCGATCAGCGGCTCGAG
This sequence comes from Polyangia bacterium, assembly GCA_035696485.1. Lineage (GTDB taxonomy): Bacteria > Myxococcota_A > Polyangia > Fen-1088 > Fen-1088 > DASRQT01. The sequence goes on from DASRQT010000455.1 coordinate 6,299, forward strand.
GAACTGCCCTGGCGCGCCGTTGCTGACTTGGTCGAATGCGACCAGGGGTGCGACGCCGTTGCCGGCATGTCCCCAGTCGGCCGTCGGCTCCCGGGTGTACGAAGAGCCATTCGACGAAAAACGATTGCCGACCTGGAGGATGGTCCCCTCCAGCTTGGCGAGGCCCGCGGGGTTGTAGCTGACGGCCGTGATGTCATCGGCGCGCGCGGTGAACGCACCCGCACGACCGGCCGCCCGCGCGCCCAGCGCACCGGCGTAGTAGCCGCCGTCGGCCCGGGCGGCTGGTGGCACGCCGGCCAGGCCCAGGCACATCGTCACAATGAAGAGGTGCTTCAAGGAGTTGGTTTGAGAATCGCGAGCGCGATCGGCGCCGGAACCTGGCAGCTGCTGCACATGACGGCCACGGCCCAGACCCCGTCGACGCTGGTGAAGCCCGGGAAGGCCGCGCCACTGGCGTCCTTGGTGGTCGCCAGATCGAGATACTTCTGCCCGGCCGGGATCGGACCCCGATAAAGCGACGTCGCGATGAGCTCGATGTTGAGGAAGCTGGCCTGCAGGTCGGCCACGGTCATTCCCTGGTAGAAACCCACGATCACGTTGTCGAGCTTCTGGAAGATCACCTCGTTGCCGATACCGTCGCGCGAAAGCTGGCTCCAGTCGACCACCCACGGCCCGGCTTTTGGCGCCGCAACCGGCTGCGGCGTGGTGATGTCGGCGCTGAAGTTGAGGATATTGCTGCTGCAGCCGTCCGGCGCTTCGATCGCTGTGTTGGCCGATGACGCCGTGGGCTCGAGGAACATCATGGTCCGGGCGCCGGAGCCGGGTGTGGTCCCCTTCGAGAACAGCAGCAGGTACTTCTTGTCGGTCGCGGCCGCGTAGTCCTGATCAGGCACCAGGGCCGTGCCGCCGAAGGTCATCGACGACAGCGTGGTGCACGTGGCCTGGTGATCGGTGTGGAAATCCCGGTAGACCTTGATCATGGAGGCGGCCAGCTGACCGGCGGCCAACTTTTTCTCGATCTCCTGCTCCGTGAGGTTGGGGAGCTGCAGGAAGCTGACGTTGTCGATATCCGCCGTGGGCGTCAGATTGTGGCAAAGGATGTCCTTGGCGACGCCGCTCCAGCAGATCTTGAGGTCTGCGCCCGGCAAGGTTTGTACCTTCGGTAGCGTCAGCGTGCTCTTGGACGTGTAGTTGTTCGTGTCTCGCAGGACCACGTTGCCCGCGGTCCCGGGCGGGGGGCTACTCGAGCCCCCTCCGCAACCCACTACCAGGGCGGTGATCGTCGCTGCAGCGCTACCAACCTGAAAACGAAACCGGTGAGAACGCAAAAGTCTGGCCTCCTACGGTTCAACGTTCGGTTCAACGTTCGGTTCGACTCAGGCGACTCTACTTGGCGGACAGTGCCGACTCAACCTCGTAGATGGCTGGAGAGACCTTCTTACCAGCGCCAGACCTGCTGGTACCCGTGCAGCAGCGCGGGCAGTTCGTCGCGGCGAACCGGCTGCAACCCTGCGACCAGCTGGTCAGCGGCAATGCAGCGCGCCCTGGCGTCGTCCTCGATGTAATAAACGTTCGTGCTTTTTTCGACCAGAGACGAGACCTCGCGGTCGGGCAAGCCCCTGACACCGTAGAGCACGGCGCTCCCGCGCAGGAGCAGATGAACGTCCGCCCCGGCGCGTTGGAGCGCCAGCGTGTGCGCGGCAAGGCCGGCGCGCCCTCTATCGCCAGCGCGGCGCGCAGAGTCGCCCTCCACGATTTCGAGCACTCTCATGGCCATTTCGGGTCCTCCTGATTGGCTGCCATTTGCCAGGGGCGCCCCTTGTCTATTTTAGCGAACAACGATGCCGGGCCTGCGATGCCTCTGCGCAGGAATCACGAGCTACCCTGGTTTGACACTCCAACCATGTCTCGTATACAAGACAGTGTCAAGACATTCGTTCACTATAAGAGACGGTGCCGGGGCGGCCGAACCAACCGGAAATCCAGCCGTTGCGTGGACGCGCGTAACCGACTAGCGTTGCCTCCACCTGCCAGCGAATGCGTGGAGGCAGCATCGATGATCGACCCACTCGTCATCATTGGCGGCTTGTTGGTCGGCTTCGTTGTCGGCCTGACCGGCATGGGTGGCGGCGCGCTGATGACGCCGCTGCTCGTGTTGCCCTTCGGAATCGCGCCGCTCGCCGCCGTTTCCAGCGACATCGTCGCGTCGATGGTGATGAAACCGATCGGTGGCGCCGTGCACTGGCGACGCGGCACGGTGCACCGCGGGCTGGTCGGATGGCTGGCCCTGGGCTCGGTTCCGTCGGCGTTCCTCGGGGTGTTGCTCCTCCGTCGGCTTGGCTCCGGAGTCGAGCTGCAGCATCACATCAAGCTGTCGCTGGGAGTGGCGCTGCTGGTGGTGTGCGCTGGGCTGGTCGTCAAGCCGCTGCTCCTGGCGCGCAGGCACCCCGGCGCCGGTCTGGCGCCGCTGGTGGTCAAGCGGCTGCCAACCGTGTTGATCGGGATCGCGGGCGGCCTGATCGTGGGCCTGACCTCGGTGGGATCCGGATCGCTGATGATCATCCTGCTGCTGATGCTGTACCCGCGACTCAACCTCTCGCAGCTGGTCGGAACCGACCTGGTGCAGGCGGTGCCGCTGGTGACCAGCGCTGCCATCGGACACCTTCTCTTTGGCAGCTTTCAGCTGGGACTGACCGTGTCCATCCTGATCGGCGCCATTCCGGGCGTGCTGGTAGGGGCGCGCTTATCGTCGCGCGCGCCCGACCACGTGATTCGGCCGGCGCTCGCCGTCGTGCTGCTCGCGTCGGGGCTGAAGCTGCTGGGGCTGCCCAACGTGGTGCTTGCCGTGGTTGTGCCCGTCGCTATTCTGGTCGGCGTGGTCACCGCCGTCCGCAGGCCGCGCGCGGCCGCGGCCCACTATCTGACAGACAGGGAGCCGGTCCCGGGCGCGGCGAAATCCGTCGAGCTGTCGGGCTAACATGCATTTCTTCAGGGGGGCGCCCATGTTCGCATCCACCAGTCACGGTCGCACGCTGCTCGCACTTTCCGTGCTCGGCCCGGTGCTGCTCGCCGCCTGCTCAGGATCGCCGGCGCGACCTTCCGGCAGCGCAGGTTCGGGCGGTTCGGCAGGTTCGGGCGGTTCGGGCGGCGCCGCGGGCAGCGGCGGAGGACCCGGCGGATCCGGCGGCGCCCCCGTCACGGGCAGCGGTGGCGGGCCCGGCGGAACCGGCGACGCCGCCACGGGCAGCGGCGGAGGACCCGGCGGATCCGGCGGCGCCCCCACCAGCGACGGTGGGCCGAGCGTCGACGGCAACGGAGACGGCGTCATGCCGAGCACCGGGTGCGGCGCGGCCGCAGCGCCTGCCAGTGGTCGCGCCTCGATCGACGTTGCGGGGACCATGCGTGAGTACATCCTCAAGCTGCCGGCCGGGTACGATCCCAGACATCCGTACCCGCTGATCCTCGCGTTTCACGGGCGGATGTACAACGCCCAGTCGGTGGCGGACGGCGGTCCGCCCGGAAGCGGACCGTATTACGGCATCGAGAGCCAGGCCAACGGACGGGCGATCTTCGTCGCGCCACAGGCGCTGGACACCAGCTGGACCAACCAGGGCGGTCGAGACGTCGCCTACGTGAACGCGATGCTGGCCCGCTTCAAGGCCGAGCTGTGCATCGACGGAAGCCGCATCTTCTCCACCGGGTTCAGCATGGGCGCGATCATGACGATCGACCTCGCTTGCACCGCGGGGAACGTCTTCCGCGCCATCGCACCCATGTCGGGAAGCCTGCAAGGGGCCTGTGCCGGCGATCAGCGCATGCCCTACTGGAGCTCGCACGGAACCAACGACACCACGATTCCGCTGACCAGTGGCGCGATGGCCCGCGATGAATTCACGCGCCGCAATCACTGTGGGGCCCAGACCTCGGTCGGCGCCCCCGCGGGCTGCCTCGACTACCAGGGTTGCGACGCCGGCTACCCGGTCACCTGGTGCACGTTTACCGGCATCCACCAGCCGGCCCCGTTCGCAGGCGTTGCCATCTGGAGCTTCTTCTCTCGTTTTTGAATGAAGCTGACCTATCTACAGCGGCTCGAAGCCGAGAGCATCGCGATCATTCGCGAGGTGGTCGCCGAGACCGAAAAACCGGTGATGCTTTCCTCGGTGGGAAAAGACAGCTCGGTGATGCTCCACCTCGCCCGCAAGGCCTTCTATCCGGTGGTGCCGCCGTTCCCGCTGCTGCACATCGACACCACCTGGAAGTTCCGGGACATGTACGCGATGCGCGACCGCATGGCGACCGAGTCCGGGATGGACCTCATCGTCCACCTCAATCCCGAAGGGATCGAAAAGGGCATCAACCCGTTTACCCACGGCTCCGCCGTCCATACCCAGGTCTGGAAGACCCAGGGCCTCACGCAAGCGCTGGACAAGTACGGTTTCGACGCCGCGTTCGGCGGCGCGCGGCGCGACGAGGAGAAGTCGCGCGCCAAGGAGCGCGTGTTCTCCTTCCGGAGCGCGCAGCACCGCTGGGATCCCAAGAACCAGCGCCCCGAGCTGTGGCACCTCTACAACACCCGCAAGCACAAGGGGGAGTCGATCCGCGTCTTCCCGCTGTCGAACTGGACCGAGCTCGACGTCTGGCACTACCTCTACCTCGAGAAGATCCCGATCGTCCCCCTGTACCTCAGCCGCGAACGCCCCGTGGTCGAGCGGGACGGCACCCTCATCATGGTGGACGACGACCGGATGCCGCTTCGGCCCGGCGAGACGCCCGTGATGAAGAAGGTGCGGTTCCGGACGCTCGGCTGCTACCCGCTGACCGGCGCCATCGAATCGAACGCCGAAACGCTGGCCGAGGTCATCGCCGAGATGATGATGGCCCGCACGTCGGAGCGCGAGGGGCGCGTCATCGATCGCGACGCGCTGCAATCCATGGAGCAGAAGAAGCAGGAAGGGTACTTCTGATGAGCGTGCCTCGCCAGGACGCAAAGCGCCCCGATCTGGCGGCCCTCGATGCGGCCATCCGTCACAACGTCGGCAAGACGCTCCTGCGCTTCAACACCTGCGGCAGCGTCGACGACGGAAAGAGCACGCTGATCGGCCGGCTGCTGTACGAGTCGAAGGCCCTGTTCGACGACCAGCTCGCCGCCCTGGCGGCCGATTCAAAGCGGGTCGGGACGCGACCCGGGGAGCTGGACTTCGCGCTCTTGCTGGACGGCCTCTCGGCGGAGCGCGAGCAGGGCATCACCATCGACGTCGCCTACCGCTTCTTCTCCACCGAGCGGAGGAACTTCATCGTCGCCGACACGCCCGGCCACGAGCAGTACACGCGCAACATGGTCACCGGCGCATCGACCGCCGACCTGAGCGTCATCCTGGTCGATGCCCGCAAGGGCGTCTTGACGCAAACCAGGCGCCACAGCGTTCTGGTCTGGCTGCTCGGCATCCGGCACGTCGTGCTGGTCGTCAACAAGATGGACCTCGTCGACCATGCGCAAGACGTGTTCGCGAAGATCCAGGCCGATTGCAATCAGCTCGCCGCCGAGATTGGCCTGCCGGAGATGACCTGCATTCCAGTCTCAGCGGTCAAGGGCGACAACATTGTCCAGCGCTCGGCCGCGATGCCCTGGTATGAGGGGCCCACGCTGATGCAGCTGCTGGACACCGTCGAGATTGACGAAGGCGGCGTTCAAGAACAGCCGTTGCGTTTGCCCATCCAGTGGGTGAATCGTCCCAACCAGGATTTCCGTGGCTTCGCCGGGACCATCGTGGCCGGACGGCTGCGCAAGGGTGACGCCGTCCGCGTCTTGCCCTCCGGCCGGGTCAGCCGCATAGAGCGCATCGTCACGTTCGACGGCGACCTGGCCGAGGCCGTGGCGGGTCAGTCGATCACCGTCACCGTGAATGACGAGATCGACATCTCGCGCGGGGACCTGATGGTCGCCGCCGACAACCCGGCCGAGATCGCCGACCAGTTCGAGGCCACCATCGTATGGATGAACGAGGCGCCGCTGCTGCGCGGGCGCAGCTACCTCATGAAGATCGGGACCAGGACGGCGACCGCCACCATCTCCCCGCTCAAGTACAAGATCAACATGAACACGCTGGAGCACCTGGCCGCGACCACCTTCGAGCTGAACGACATCGGGGTCGCGAATCTGCAAATAGACCGGCCCATCGCCTTCGACCCCTACCAGGTGAACCGGGACACCGGGGCCTTCATCCTGATCGACC
>DASRQT010000456.1:0-4434 GCA_035696485.1 Polyangia bacterium
TGCCGCTGATGATCCCGGCGGTGACCGTCTGATCCAGGCCCAGGGGACTACCCACCGCCAGCACCCATTCGCCGACCTCCAGCTTGCCCGAGTCACCCAGGCGGGCCGCGATCAAATCCTTCGGCGGGTTTTCCAGACGGATCACCGCGATGTCGGTCTCGGGATCGGCGCCGACGGTCCTGGCCACGAACTCGCGGCCGTCGCTGAAGGTGACCTTCAACGACGTCGCGCCTGCGACCACGTGGCTGTTGGTGACGATGTTCCCGTTGGTGTCCATCACGACGCCTGAACCCGTGCCACGGCTGGGCATCGGCTCTTCGCCGTCACCCCCGGGCCCGAACTGGAAAAAGCGTCGCAGGAAAGGCGAGACGTCGTCTTCGGCTCCCGGCAACTGCGGGCGGCCACGCTGCGCCACCCGCTGCACCTCGACGTCGACGCGAACCACGCTGGGTCGCAGAGCCCTGGCCACAGCCGCGAACGCCGACGACAGGACGCGCGCCTCGTTCGGCATCTCGGTCTTGGGCGTCACGGGGCCACTCGGTTGCGGCGCTCCCGGCGCGGATGTCGAGCCGCCACCACCACCTGACGCCTGCGCGGCTGTCGCTGCGGCCGACGCCGGGTTACCGCCGACACCGGGTGACTGCCGCGCCGACGGATTCCTGTCGCATCCGCTGGCGCCGACAGCGACGGCCAGCACTGGCCCCAACACAGCAAGACAAAGGCGGTTCATCGAGTGAATCTAGCGACCACCCTCCCCCTTCTGCAACCCCGCGGGCATGCGAAGGGGATCTAATCAGCTTTGGGTAGCGCGACGGTAAACCGCGAGCCGGCGCCGACGGTGCTCTGCACGCTGATGTGCCCGTTCATCAGGCGCAGCAACTTGTCCACCAGGGTCAGGCCCAGACCGGCGCCCTGGTGCCGTCGTTCCAATCGATGATCCACCTGATAGAACCCGTCGAAGATCCTGGGGATGGCCGCTTCGGGGATGCCGATCCCCGTGTCGCAGACGTGAACCACGACGTGGTCGCTCGCGTCCTGCGCCTCGGCGACGATCTTCACCGTCCCCTGCTCGGTGAATTTGACGGCGTTGGTCACCAGATGGCGAAATACCTGCACGATTCGAAACGGATCGACGCGAACGCGCGGCAGGCTGTCCGACAGGTCCACGACGACGTCGACGTGCTGGGCCTGGGCCTCGGACATCACAGCCGACACCGTCGCGTGAACGACGGTGGCGATGTTGACGTCGTCCACCGACACCTCCAGCGAATTGTCCTCCAGTCGGGCCAGGTCCAGCACGTCGCCGAGCAGGTTGAGCACGTGCTGGCCGTTGCGCTCGATGACTTGCAGATAGCGCGTCTGCTCGCCCGTCAGCGGGCCCGCCAGCCCGTCGCGAATCAGCTGCGCCAGCGACAGCACGGCGTTCATGGGCGTGCGGATCTCGTGACTGATGTTGCTGATGAACGCGTTCTTGAGCCGCCGCATCTCCTGGCTCTGGGAGTCCAGCTCCGACAGGCGTGACGCAAGCCTGCGCCGATCGAACGCCAGCAGCACACGATCGACCGCGTTCATCAGCGACGTGTAGTCGAACGGCTTCTTGAGATAGGCGGCCGCGTCGACGGCGGCGGCCTGCGCGCTGGCGTCAGCGGAGATCGCGATGACGGGAATTTGCGCCAGCGCCGGATCGTTCTTCTGTTGAACGCGAAATTGCCAGCCATCCATGATCGGCATGCGTAGATCCAGGATGATCAGATCAGGAATCGTGGACGTCGACAGCTGCGACAGCGCCTGCTGGCCATTGCCGCAGGTCTCGACGGTATATCCCTCGGTGGCCAGGATGGCCTGCAGCGTGGCGCGGATATCGGTGTCGTCCTCGACAACGAGGATCCGACGACCGCTGCCATTCTCCGCACCCGACAACCGTGGAGTCTCTACCTGCATTACACCTCTCCAGCGACCCCCCCGTCAGTCGCGCCCCAATATCACCCGAGTTGGAACCAGGGTCAAACCTGTGGGCGCTGGCAGTGAAAGGTGGGAGGCGAACCTACCTGGCTCGATATCTCTCATCGCCACTTTCGTGGTTACTTTGCAGCGGGTCGGCGCGCTGTGCGCGGCGTGGTGAAAGCAATGCAAACACTTTCTTACGGATTGAGCCGGGATGAAGAGGCGGCGACGCTGGTTCTTGCCGAACCGTACCGTATTGTGCGGCCGATCGGACGGGGCAGCCTGGGATGGGTGTGCGAGGCTTCGCACGCGCGATTGCCCGGACGGCTGGCGGTGAAGGTGCTGTCACGCGAGCTGGCCGGCGACCCGGGCGTTGTCGCGCGGTTCTGCCACGAGGCCGAGGTGCTGGCGCAGCTTCATCACCCGAACGTGGTCCAGATCCTGGACTTCAACAGGACGGCTGACGGCCTCCCTTACTTTGTCATGGAGTATCTCGACGGGACCAATCTGGCGCGGCGGCTCGAGACCGGTGATCCGATGCTGCCCACGCGCGTTGTCCACATCGTCGACCAGGTCGCATCCGCGCTGGCGACCGCGCACACGTACGGCATCCTTCATGGCGACCTCGGGCCCGCCCAAATCTTTCTTATGCGAATCGAAGGCCAGAACGATGAATTCGTGAAGGTGCTGGATGTGGGAATGTCGAGGCGGCAGTCGCTGATGCCGCGGTACATGGCCCCGGAACAGGCGCTTGGCCAGACTGAACGGATCGACGGCCGCACTGATCAGTTCGCGCTGGCCGCCATCACGTACGCCATGCTGACCGGGCGCGACGCCTTCACCGGCGATGATCCGGCCGTCGTTTTGTACCAGGTGGTGCACGAACAACCACCTCCTCTGTCGCAAACCCTGTCGTGGGATGTCTCGCGGGTGCAGGCGGTCGTGAGCCGTGGGTTGGCCAAGGATCAGGACATGCGTTACGACAGCGTGCTGGATTTTGCGCGCGCCCTGGAAGGCGCGGTCTTCCACGCCAGCGCCGTCGCCACAGCCGTCGCGCCGATCGCCCCGCCCGTCGCTGCCCTGGTCGCCCCTCCGGGCTTGGCACCCGAACTGCCTGCACCAACAGTTGCCGGCCTCGCCGGGCCGTACGCCGCGGCGGCGGAACCTCCGCTGCGGCTTTCGCCCGCGCCGGGGCCTTCGCCCAAGCGGGCGATCGCCACGGCAAAGCGTCGCGCCGTAATCATGGAGGGAGACGACGTCGACACGACCCAGGTTGATGTCGGGCCCGACCCCGATCGGATCGCACGGTCTCGGTCGTACAGCGCCCGCGATGTCACGCGCGACTGGGACCTTCCCAGCACCATCGACCGGATACCGATCTCACCTTCTCGCGCCATCGCGCTGGCGGGGATGGCCGCGGTCCTCGCGGGCGTGTTGTTCGCCAAGGGGTGGCATCGCGAGGTGCCCGCAGACTTGCAGTACTTCCGCGAAAATGCCGTCGCGTTCTTCCGGCCGCCCCCGCCCCTCCCACAGCCCGAACCCGAACCGCCTGGTCAGGCAGCGAGGGCGCCGGCGCCGAGGGCGCAACGCCCCGCCCCCGAACCGATCCCCACCGAGGAGCCGGCGGCTGGATCAGTGAACGCGCAGGCTGGCGAGCCGACGTCGCCGGCGCCTCGGCGCCTGCCGAACCGTTCGACCGCGCGCAGCTCTGCGGATCGCCGGCCCGACACGCGCCGCTTTACGGTCGATCTCAACTCGTCGCCGCAGTCTGAACCGCAGGCGCGGCCGGAACCGCAGCCGCGGCCGGAAGCGCAGCCGCGGCCGGAAGCGCAGCCGCGGCCGGAACCGACCACGCGTGGATCCTCGTCGGGGTTCGCGATCGCGCCACCGGCCAGCCAGCCGATTTCCGACGACATCCTGCCGCTGGGCGCGAATGGCGAGCCGGCATCCGCCACGGGCTCGGAAGACCGGCGGCCGGCGCAGGCGCCGTCGCCCGGGACAACCGCGCGACCTTGACCTTCCCGCCGGGGCGGGGTTGTTTTCTGTTTGCCGTCCGTTAGCTTGGTGCGGCGACCTGCCGTCATGACTATTCGCGTCCCGCTGGCCACCTACCGCCTGCAATTCAACAAGGACTTCACGTTCCGCGACGCCGCGGACATCGTCCCGTACCTGCAGGACCTGGGCGTGACCGACATCTACGCGTCGCCGTTCCTCGCGGCCCGGCCGGGCAGCACCCACGGGTACGACGTCATCGATCACGCGCGCCTCAACCCCGAGCTGGGCAGCGACGACGATCTCGACGCGCTGTCGGGATCGCTGCGATCGCGCGAGATGGGGATATTGATGGACGTGGTCCCCAACCACATGTGCATCGCGACCTCGGCCAACCGCTGGTGGAACGATGTCCTCGAGAACGGGCGCAGTTCGCCCTACGCGCGCTTCTTCGACATCGACTGGCACCCGCCGAAACCCGAGCTGCACGAGAAGGTC
>DASRQT010000457.1:0-5913 GCA_035696485.1 Polyangia bacterium
CAGCGCCACGCCGGCGGCGCCCTTGGCCTTGAGCGCCAGGTTCAGCGCCGCATAGTGGGCGTGCACGCCGTCGGCGATGACCCCCGCGACGATACGGTCGTCGGTCAGCACGGCGCCGACCGCGCCCGGCGCGCGGTGCGCAAACGGCGACATGGCGTTGTAAAGATGCGTGGCCATGGTCGCGCCCGCGTCGATGCCGGCGACGAACTGGTCAAACGTGGCGTCGGTGTGACCGAGGCTGACCACCACGCCGTGCGCACGCAACCGGGCAATGGCCTGCAGCGCGCCCGGTCGTTCCGGCGCCAGCGTCACCAGCCGGATGTCGTCGCCGCGCAAGATGTCGTCTATGAGCGCGTCCGCCGCGCTGCGGATCGGCTCGTGCTCGTGCGCGCCGGCGCGTTTCAGGCTGATGAACGGCCCCTCGAGATGCAGGCCCAGGGCGCGTGCTCCGGTGGCCGACCGCGCGGAGGCTGAGCTTGCAAAGACCTCGCGCGCCGCGCGGTAGGCAGCGGGGTCGCGGCTGACCAGCGTCGGCAGAAACGCCGTCACCCCCGTTGCCGGCAGCCGCGCCGCCAGCTCGCGCAGCGCCTCGTCGCTGTCACCGAGATCGAAGCCAAACCCGCCGTTGATCTGAAGGTCGATGAGCCCGGGCGAAACGACATTCGCGCGCACGACCGGCTGCGGCAGCGTGGCCGCCGCCAGCGCCGCCTGGGGCAACACGGCCGCAATCGTCCCGCCGTCAACGACCACGGCGCCGGTCTCGAGACGCCCGCCGACCAACACCCGGCCCATGACCGTGAACGCTGTCACGGCAGCATGTTATCGCGAACCAGACCACGCAACCGGAACCAGTAGCTGGACCGGTTCCTGACGCACAAAGCCGTCACGTCCAGCCCCGTGGCGTCGATTGCCCTCTAGGCTGGACAAACCGCCTGTCGCTGAGCCACTGTCTTTGATCGGACCTTCCCCAAAAGAGGTTGAACTATGAGTACGAGCTTGACCCGATTCGCTTGTCTGTCCCTCGTCCTGTCTCTGACCGCGTGCACCGAGTCTCCAGGCACCACGACCGGCAGCGGCGGCGCGAGCGGCTCGCCGGCCGGAACCGGCGGGACGCCCCAAGGTGGATCGGGTGGCTCGGGCGGGACGGCGGGTACAGGTGGCTCGGTAACCGGCACCGGTGGCACCGCGAGCGGTGGGTCTTCAGGCAGCGGCGGTACTGCCGGTAGTGACGCCGGGTCCGTTGACGCCCCGCCGGAGGTTGCCACGGACGCCGCCGGGGAGGCGGGACCGGGAGGCTTCAGCAAGCAGTGGTCGTGCCCCGCAGGCGCTCTTCCCGCCGGCACGGTTGGGACGCAGACACCGGTGTGCGTCGGGTTCAAGTTCAACTTCGGCTACCACGAAGGCCCGACCTGGATCGCCAGCCAGAACGCCTTCTTCTTCTCGGACTTCACAGAGAGGAATGGGCGGACCGGCGACATGATCAAATTCACACCCAGCACCGGCATGTGCGAGGTGTTCATCAAGGACGCGGGATGCAACGGGTTGGCGGTTCACGCCAACGGCAAGATCGTCGGCGCGTGCCACACCAGTCACTCGATCACCGAGTTCGATCCTGTCACGAAGGCGAAACGAGTCATCGTCGACACGTACAACGGCAGGAATCTTGGGGCGCCCAATGACGTCGTCGTTCACAGCAACGGGACCATCTATTTCACCAACACGCTCTATGAGGCGATCTCGACCAACCCGTACCCGCCGGCGGTGTTCTGGATTGATCCGACGGGCAAGCTCAACTTGCTGATGGATTCCGGGCCGAACGGCATCGCGCTTTCGCCCGACGAGAAGAAGCTGCACGTGGTCGGCGCCGGCGTCTGGACTCTGGACGACAAGGGCGTGCCGGGGGCGAGGACCGGGGGCGGCCCGGGTGGCGACGGCATCTCGGTCGACTGCGCCGGTGGAATCCACATTCTCGGAACCAACTCCGCCTACGGCGGCCCCGACGGCAAGACCCTCTTCATCGTCGGCCGCAACGGCATCTTCACCGCGCCGTCGAATATTCCCGGTTTGCCGTAGCCCCGCCCTTCAGGGTCAGCGCAATCTGCCCGAGAGGTATTTGGCCCCGGGGGTCCATTTCGCGTGTGACTTCGGCGGCCGCCGCGGTACCTTTCCGTCCAACTTCGCAGGAGTGGATGAAGGCCGTGTTGCTGTCTGTGCTTGAGAGCTCTGGTTGGGGGGCGTCGGTGGTCGCGGCGCTCTCGGTGCTGGCGGTTATGGCGACGCCCGCGCAGGCGGCGCCCGGTCAGGCGTTCCCGTTTCCGGTGCACGAGAAGACGCTGCCGAACGGGTTACACGTCTACGTGGTCAACTACGACTCGCCGGGGCTGGTCGCGTATTACACGATTGTCCGCACCGGCAGCCGCAACGAGGTCGAGCCGGGGAAGTCGGGGTTCGCGCACTTCTTCGAGCACATGATGTTCCGTGGCACCGATCGGTATTCGCAGGACGAGTACAACGCGGTGATCAAGGAGATGGGGGCTGATTCAAACGCCTACACCTCCGATGACCTGACCGTGTACCACACGCTGGCCGGCAAGGCCGCGCTGCCCAAGATCGTCGACATCGAGGCCGATCGCTTCCAGCACCTCAAGTACCCGGAGCCGGACTTCCAGAAGGAGGCGCGCGCCGTCCTGGGCGAATACAACAAGAACGCGTCCAACCCGGTCGAGAAGATGATCGAGACGCTCTACGACCACGCGTTCGTCAGCCACACGTACAAACACACCACCATGGGCTTCCTCAAGGACATCGAGGACATGCCCAACCAGTTCGCTTATTCGCGGCAGTTCTTCGACCGCTATTATCGCCCCGACAACGTGACCATCCTGGTGGCCGGAGACGTCGAACCGGAGAATGTTTTTGACCTGATCGAAAGGGAATACGGCGGCTGGATGCCGGGGCCGCGCCGCCCACCGGTCGGGCTTGAACCGCCGCAGCACAAGGAGAAACGCGCCGAGCTCAAGTGGAACGGCGCGACGTTGCCGATGCTGCTGGAGGGGTTTCACACGCCGGCGTTCTCCACCAAGACTGTCGACGGCCCGGCGCTGGACGTGCTCGCCGAGCTGCTGTTCGCGGAGCGGGCGCCGCTGTACAAGAAGCTGGTCATCACTGAACAGAAGGTCGAGTCGATGTCCGGCTCCAACGATCCGCACGTCGATCCGAACCTGTTCACGGTCCTGGCGCGCGTTAAAAAGCCCGAGGACCTGGCGTATGTCGAGACCGCGATCCACGACGAGTTGACGCGCATCGCGCGCGATGGTGTCGACGCCAAGACGCTGGCCGACGTGCTGTCGCACGTCAAGTACGCGTTCGCCGGCCGGCTGTCGACGGCCGATCGAACCGCGAACACGGCGGCGCAGTTCATCTCCCTGACGGGCTCGCTGGCTTCGATCAACGAATACTTCGCGCTTTACGACCAGGTCAACAGCGCCGACGTGAAACGGGTCGCGCAGAAGTACTTCACACCCAGCAACCGCACCGTGGTCACGCTGAAGGCGAGCAAGTGAATCGAACAAGGAGCGTCATGGTCCTCTCGTTCCTGATGATGGCGGCGACCGGCGCTGGTCGGGCGCGCGCCATTGGCCCGGCCGTCGCGCCCCGTGCTGCGGCCACGCGAACTGTGTTCCTCCCTTCGGCGACCAATCCGCTGGTGGCGATCCGCATCTTCTTTCGCGTCGGCTCGGTCGACGACCCCAAGGGTAAAGAGGGGCTGGCCTCGCTGACCGCCGACATCGTGGGGCAGGGCGGAACCCAGACCCGCATCTACGCCGAGGTGCTGGACGCGCTCTATCCGCTGGCGGCGAACATCCGCCTCTACGGAGACAAGGAATCGATCGTCTTCGAGGGGACTGTCCACCGCGACAACATCGAGGCCTTCTCGGCCCTGCTCGCTGAGCAGATCCTGGCGCCGCGGTTCGCCGAGGACGACTTCTCGCGCAACAAACAGAACGCGCTGGACTACGTGACCAAGACCCTGCGCGGCAACGCCGACGAGGAACTGGGCAAGCAGGCGCTGGCCACGGTGCTGTACCGCGGCCACCCCTACGGCCGGCCGTCCGCCGGGACCGTGAAGGGGCTGACGGCCATCACGCTCGAGGACGTCAAGCAGTTCTACGCAAAATACTACGCGCGCGATCGCCTGATCGTGGGCGTCGGCGGCGGCTACCCGGAAGGGTTTGCCGAGGCTTTCGCCGGCCGATTCCAGACCCTGCCCGCCAAGGCGCCCCCGTTGCCCAGGTTGCCTCCGGTGCCGAGGCGCAAGACCGAGGTGCTGATCGTCGAGAAGGAGGCGCGCGCCAGCGCCGTCTCGATGGGCCAGCCGTTGAAGCTGACCCGCAGCGATCCCGACTTCTACCCGCTGACGGTGGCGCAGTCCTACCTGGGCGAGCACCGGACGTTCAACGGCGTACTCATGAACCGCCTGCGCGGACTGCGCGGGCTCAACTACGGAGACTATGCCTACGTCGAAAATTTCATCCAGGATGGATGGACGACGTTCCCGTTCCCCAACATTCCGCGCCGACAGCAGCACTTTGAGATCTGGCTGCGCCCGGTGGCACCGCAGAATACGCTGTTCGCGCTGCGCGCGGCGCTGTTCGAGACCGACAAGCTGATTCGCGAGGGGATCCCCGAGGACGGGTTCGAGACCACCAAGACCTTTCTGGCCAACTACGCCAACCTCTGGACTCAGGACGTCTCGCGTCGGCTGGGCTACGCGATGGATGCGGTCACCTACGGAAAGGACGTCATCCAGGAGCTGCAGGCGCGGCTGCCGAAGATGAAGAAGGTCGAGGTCGACCGGGCGGTCCGCAAACATCTGAGCAAGAACAACCTGGCCATCACCATCGTCGCCGAGAACGCCGCCGAGGTGAGCAAGAAGCTGGCGTCAGGCGAGGCGACGCCGATGACCTACGACACCGACGGCACGCCGCCCGAGGTGGTGGCCGAGGACAAGGTCATCGAGAAGTTCCGGATCCCGGTTGCCAAGGCGTCGATCCAGATCGTCCCGGTCGACAAGCTGTTCGAACAGTAAACCTCGCCACTGCGCTACTGGCCCTTGCTGCCGTCGAGGCCGACCGGGTTCTGCATCCAGCGCATGACCGCCGCGAACGGCACGATGCGTACCGCCGGGTGGTAGGCCAGCGCGCGATCGATGAACTCCTCGATGGCAGCGCGGCGATCAGCGACGGGTGCCGCGGCGGCCATGTTGGCGGTGGCGTTGGCGTGCGAGTACAGATCCGTGTGCCCGCCGATCAGCAGGGGAGCCCGGTTCGCGGGATAGTTGCCGCCCTTGAGTCTGATCTCGAGGTTCGCCATCAGCATGTCGACGACCACTTGTTTGCCGAGCTTCTTGGCGATCCAGAAGTTGTAGTCGAAGCCGGTCACGGCCTCCCAGCCGGTGGCGGCCATCATGAGCTCGTTGACCGGCAGCTCCCACAGCGCCGGGAATTTTCCCGTCGGCAGACCCTGATAGGCGTGGGTGGTGTCGCGGCCGCCGTCCAGGGTGTAGGGCCAGTCGAAGCCGCTCACGCCGTAGTAGTGTTCGATGCTGCAGTCATAACGGAACTTCTGCTCGACGATGGCCTGGAAGGTCGCCTCCGACTGCTGCAGGAAGGGGGTGCGGAAGCCGATGATCTGATCGCGTGGAACGCCGAGGCCGACCAGGTAGTCGTTGCAGGTGGTCATCTCTCGCGTCCAGACCGCCTTGTCGGGATTCTGCATCAACGCATCGCCGTGCGTGTCGGTGTGGTTGGCGACCTCGTGGCCGTCGGTGAAGGCGCGCCCGTGCAGCGCCTTGAGCGCGTCGGGCGTGATGCCGACGTGCGAGTTGATGAAAAAAGTGACCCGCGCCGCCTC
>DASRQT010000458.1:0-14222 GCA_035696485.1 Polyangia bacterium
TACTTCTTGGGCGGGTTCTCGGCGTACTGGATGCCGCCGTCGGGGCGGCGCACGAACCACTCCGGGTGTTCCTTGACGTAAGGGTGGTCGGGGGAGGTCTGGAACGCGATGTCCATCGCCACCTCGATGCCGTGCGCGCGCGCCGCCGCGACGAAATGGCGGAAGTCGTCCAGCGAGCCCAGCTGGGGGTGAATCGCCTTGTGGCCGCCCTCGCTGGCGCCGATCGCCCACGGGCTGCCGGGGTCCTCGGGCCCGGCCGACAACCGATTGTCAGCAGGGCCCGACGATCCCGGCAGTCCGTGGGCCATCGGCGCCGCCGAAGGGGGACACAAATCGATTCACCCCCAGCTTGGCTCGCTGGACGATTTCCGCCATTTCGTCGAGGCGGCGCGCGCAGCCGGCATCGAGGTGGCGATGGACATCGCGTTCCAGACCTCGCCCGATCACCCGTACGTCAAGCAACACCCGGAGTGGTTCGTGCATCGCCCCGACGGCGCCATCCAGTACGCCGAGAACCCGCCCAAGAAATATCAGGACATCTACCCTTTCGACTTTGCCGGCGCCGGCGCCGACGGCTTGTGGCGCGAGCTGCGAAGCGTGTTCAGCCACTGGATTGCGCAGGGGGTGCGCATTTTTCGCGTCGACAATCCCCACACCAAGCCGCTCGGGTTCTGGCAATGGTGCCTGTCCACGCTGAAGGAGGAACATCCGGATGTGATCTTCCTGGCCGAGGCCTTCACGCGTCCCAAGCTGATGTACGCGCTGGCCAAGGCCGGCTTCTCTCAGTCGTACACGTACTTCACCTGGCGGACGACCAAACCGGAGCTGACCGCGTACGTCCAGTCAATTTTCGGTGGGGGTGTCGGTGGCGGTGTCGGTGGGGGCGCGGGTGGTGACGGCAGGGAATTTTTCCGCCCCAACTTCTGGCCCAATACCCCGGACATCTTGCCCGAGCACCTGCAGTTCGGGACCCGCGCGACCTTCATCGCCCGCGCCGTGCTGGCAGCGACGCTGTCACCGAACTGGGGGATCTACGGGCCCGCGTACGAGCTGCAAGAACACGTCGCGCGCGAGGGCGCCGAGGAATACGCCCAGAACGAAAAATACCAGCTTCGAAGCTGGGACCTGCAACGCGCTGATAGTCTGCGTCCGGTGCTGCGACGTCTCAACCGGATCCGGCGCGAGAACCTGGCCCTGCAGCGCCTGGACGGGACGGTCTTCCACCAGACCGACAACGAATCGCTGATCTGCTACAGCCGCACCACGGCCGACCGCCACAACGCTGTCCTGGTCGTCGTCAACCTGGATCCCCACAACAAGCACAGCGGCTGGATCGATCTCGATCTCGGTGCCCTGGCGTTGACCGCCAATCAGACGTTCCAGGCGCACGACCTCATCGGCGATGACCGCCACCTCTGGCGCGGGCCGCGCGCCTTCGTCAGCCTGGACCCGCAGGTCATGCCGGCGCACATCTTCGGTATCCGTCGCCGCGTCCACAGCGAAGAGAGCTTCGAGTATTTCCTATGACCGTAGCGGCCTGGTCACCTGTGCCTGACACCAGGCGCGAACTGGCGGAACTCTTGCTGGCTTACGTTCGCGCGCGCCGCTGGTTCAGGGGAAAAAGCCGGACCATCCGGTCGGCGCGCATCGCCGACGTGATCCCGTTGAACCAGCCGGGCTTGAACGCTGTCCCCAGCGCTTTGGTTCTGCTGGAGGTGAGCTACAACCGCGGCGAACCGGAGCCGTACGCGGTGCCCTTGACCCAGGTCAACGATCGGGCGTTGGCGACGCTGGAGACGACGCTTCCGCACGCGATCATCGCGCGCCGGCTTGGGTTGGTCGACGGCCTCGCCACCGGGCATGCCGCCGATGCGCTGATGGCGATCATGCGGCAGCGGCAAACCAAGCCCGGCGAGCAGGGCCAACTGCGGGGAGAGCCGGCGGCGCTGCTCGACGCCATCGCGGCGCCGGCTCTGGTGGTGGAGGTCCCCCAGGTCGAGCAGACCAATTCGACGTTGAGCTTCGGTGGCAAGGTCTTGCTCAAGATCTATCGCCAGCCGGCGGCGGGTCCCAATCCCGAGGTGGAGATGGGCCAGTTTCTGACTAGCCACGCGCGCGCGGGCCTGGCTCCGCGCGTGCTGGGGGCGCTGACGTACGTGGCCGGCGACGGCGCCAACAGCAGCCTGGCCATCGCGCACGAATTTTTGTCCAATGACGGCGACGCCTGGTCGCTGGCCCTGCGCGAGGTTCGCGGAACCCTCGATCGCGCCGGCGATGAGGCGCCACCTGAAACCGCCGACGACCAGATGGTGGGGCGCTTCGCCGGACTGGCCGCGACGCTTGGACGCCGGACCGGCGAGCTGCACCTGGCGCTGGCCGACAGCAAGGACGACCCTGACTTTGCGCCCATGCCGCTCGGCGGTGACGATCGCGCTGCGCTGGCGGCGCGGGTCGGCCGGTCGCTGCAAGAGACCCTGGCGCTGCTCGCCACGACCAGCACCACCGCCGCGGTCGATCCCGACCCCGCGGTGGCGGCTGCCGTCAAGCGGTTGTCGTCGCCCGGGGGCCGCGACAAGATCGCGGCGCTGCTGGCCGGTTTCCGCGACCAGCCCCTCGACGTGGTGAAGATGCGAACCCACGGCGATCTGCACCTCGGCCAGGTTCTGTCTCGCGGCGACGACTTCGCGTTCATCGACTTCGAGGGCGAACCGGCACGCGCCCTGTCCCAACGTCGCGCCAGGGCCTCGCCGTTGCGCGACGTCATGGGGATGGTGCGATCGTTCGACTACGCGCCGGCCAGCGTGCTGCGGCAGACCGCGCGCGGTGATTCACCGCGCCGCCACGCGTGGGGGCGGCTGTGGACCAGGCACGTGACCCAGCGCTACATTCGCGCCTACCTCGACACCGTCGCCGGCGCGCCGTTTATCCCCGGCCGCCCCGCCGATCTGGCGCTGATGCTGTCGTTCTATGAACTGGAAAAAGTCGTTTACGAAGTCGGCTACGAAGCCAACAATCGCCCCGACTGGCTCGCGATTCCGATGGCAGGGCTGCTGCGCATCGCGGGCCTGCAGGCAGAGGCGGAGGCGGACCAATGAACGGCAGTGGGCGTGGTGACGCGGCGGACGACGCCGCGCTGGTTTTTGGCGACGCGGACTTCCATCTGCTGGCTGAAGGAACGCACGCGAAGCTCTACGACAAGCTGGGCGCGCATGCCGCCTGGCAAAACGGCAAGGCGGGAACGCGGTTCGCCGTTTGGGCGCCCAACGCCGAGACGGTCGAGGTCATCGGCGACTGGTCCGGCTGGCAAGGCGGCGGCGTCCGCTTACGCGCCGCACGCGACACGGGTGTCTGGCAGGGATTTGCCGAGGGCATCGTCCCCGGACAGAAGTACAAGTACCGGATTCAATCCCGGCACGGCGGCTACGTGGTGAACAAGGCCGACCCGTTTGCGTTCGCCGCCGAGATGCCGCCCGCCACCGCGTCGGTGGTGGCGGCCCTGGACTACACCTGGGGCGACGGTGCGTGGATGCAGGCGCGGCGCGCACGCAACGCGCTCGTCGCCCCGATGTCGACCTACGAGGTGCATCTCGGCTCGTGGATGCGCGACCCCGAGCACCCGTCACGCCTGCTTGGCTACCGGGAGCTGGCGCCCCGGCTGGTCGAACACGTGCAGCGCACCGGCTTCACGCACGTCGAGCTGATGCCGATCATGGAGCACCCGTTCTACGGCTCCTGGGGCTATCAGGTGACGTCGTTCTTCGCCCCCAGCGCGCGCTACGGAACCCCACAGGACTTCATGTTCCTGATCGACACGCTTCACCAGGCGCAGATTGGCGTGATCCTCGACTGGACGCCGGCGCATTTCCCCGAGGACGAACACGGCCTGGTTTATTTCGACGGCACCCACCTCTACGAGCACGCGGATCCCCGCGAGGGACACCACGCCGAATGGGGCAGCGCCATCTTCAACTACGGCCGCAACGAGGTCCGCAGCTTCCTCGTCTCCAACGCGACCTTCTGGCTGGACCGCTATCACGTCGACGGCCTGCGCGTCGACGCCGTGGCCTCGATGCTGTACCGGGACTACGCGCGCAAGGACGGCGAATGGGTCGCGAACCAGTTTGGCGGGCGCGAGAACCTCGAAGCCATCGACTTCATGCGCACGTTCAACCTGGCCGTCTACCGGCAGCATCCCGACGTGCAGACCATCGCCGAAGAGTCGACCGCGTGGCCGATGGTCTCGCGCCCGACGTACGTGGGCGGCCTTGGGTTTGGCCTCAAGTGGGACATGGGCTGGATGCACGACACGCTGGCCTACTTCGCCGTCGACCCGGTTCACCGCCGCTATCATCACAACAAGCTGACGTTCCGCGGGCTCTACGCCTTCAGCGAGAACTTTGTCCTGCCGCTGTCGCACGACGAGGTCGTCCACGGCAAGGGCTCGCTGCTGGGCAAGATGGCCGGCGACACCTGGCAGAAGTTCGCCAACCTGCGCGCGCTCTACGCGTATATGTGGGCTCAGCCGGGGAAAAAGCTGCTGTTCATGGGCGGCGAATTCGGCCAGTGGCGCGAGTGGAGCCACGAACGCAGCCTCGACTGGCATCTGCTGCGCGAATCACCGCTGCACGGCCAGCTGCAGCTCCTGGTGGGCGAGCTCAATCGTCTCTATCGCAGCGAGCCGAGCCTGCACGAACGCGACGCCGACCCCGGTGGGTTTGAATGGATCGCCGCCGACGACGTCGAGAACAGCGTGTACGCCTTCCTGCGGCGAGGGCGCGACGACGAAGCCCCGATACTGGCCATCTTCAACAACACGCCGCTGCCGCGCTTCAACTACCGCCTGGGGGTTCCCGTCGACGGAAGGTGGGTGGAGATCCTCAACACCGACGCGGCCGCATTCGGCGGCAGCAACCACGGCAACGTGGGCGCGGTCTCCGCCAACCCGGTGCCGTCGCATGGCCGCGCCTTCTCGGTTAACCTGACCCTCCCTCCCCTGGGTGCGCTGTTCTTGAAACCAGTCGTCGACAACCCGCGCTGATTGCACACAACGGACGTCACATCGGTTCTACATGGCGCTCAACGAATACAAGAAGAAGCGGCGCTTCAAGATCACCTCCGAACCCGAGGGCAAGCCCGTGCGCGTCCCCCGGCGCGGCAAGCCGCTGGCGTTCGTGGTGCAAAAACATCGCGCGACGGCGCTGCACTATGACGTCCGTCTGGAATGGGAAGGCGTGATGTTGTCCTGGGCGGTGCCCAAGGGTCCGTCGTACGACACCAGCATCAAACGTCTGGCCATGCAGGTCGAGGATCACCCGATCGAATACAACCAGTTCGAGGGCAGCATCCCCGAGGGTGAATACGGCGGCGGCACCGTCATGATCTGGGACCGCGGCATCTGGATACCGGAGTCTCCCGACGTCGGCGCGGGCCTGAAAAAGGGCGACCTCAAGTTCTCGCTCGAGGGCGAAAAGCTGCGCGGGTCGTGGGTGCTGGTTCGCACCGGCCGCCGCCCGGGACAGACCAAGCCCGCCTGGCTGATGATCAAACACCGCGACCAGTGGGTGTCGACCGAGGACATCACAGAGTTAATGCCGCGGTCGGTGGTCTCGAACCGCCTGCTGTTCGAGATCGCCCGCGACGAAGGCGGGGATCTTCGCAAGGCCGCCGACGGCGATCCGCCCGCGCTGCTCAAGGAGATCCTCTCCAACCCCGCCCTGCTGGCGGACGTGAGCAAGAGCCGGAGCGTCGGACGAAAGAAGGCGGTCTGGCACTCGGGCAAGCGGTGACCGCGCCCCCTTCCCCCGTGCTCACGTCGGAACGCCTGCGGCTACGAAGCCGTCCGCCGGGACTGCCGCTGATGCGACAGCTGTGGCGGCATCTCGGCTTCTTCCACTGGCCGGTCGAGCC
Source organism: Polyangia bacterium (assembly GCA_035696485.1). Lineage (GTDB taxonomy): Bacteria > Myxococcota_A > Polyangia > Fen-1088 > Fen-1088 > DASRQT01. Next base: position 5,908 of record DASRQT010000458.1, read on the forward strand.
CGACCTCATCAGCACCCTGTTGCCGCCCGGGATCGAGGTCGACACCTTCGACGGGATGGCCTACCTCGGCCTGGTCCCGTTCACGATGCTGGGAACGCGCCCGCCCTTCCTGCCCGCGCTTCCCGGGTTCTCCGACTTCCACGAGGTCAATGTCCGCACCTACGTCCATGCCGGCGGCCGCGATCCCGGCGTCTGGTTCTTCAGCCTGGACGCCTCCAGCAGCATCGCCGTGGCCGGCGCGCGCGCTCTTTACAAGCTCCCCTATTTCCACGCCGCGATCGCGATGGCGGTCCGGCAGACCCCGAGGGACGTCATCGACTTCAGCAGCTCGCGGGACGGCGCGGCCCACCTGGCCTGCGTCTATCAGCCGACCAGCGAGGTGCGCCCCGCACAACCGGACACCCTCGAGTTCTTCCTGATCGAACGCTACCTGCTTTACGCGTGGGACGGCCGCCGCCTGCGCAGCGCTCGCGTCTTTCACCCGCCGTATCCGCTGCAGAGCGCCCGCCTCGATGACGGATTCGAGGACACCTTGGTCGCCAGCAGCGGCGTCGCGCGGCCCGACGGACCGCCCCCGCTGGCCCACTATGCCCGCGAGGTTGACGTCCGCATCTATCGCCCCCGCCTGGATAGGCATCGGTAGTATTTTTTCATACACCTGCCTTCCGGCGCTGGTTCAACAGCGCATCGCGGCCGGAAAACATGTGGCGATGGTCGACATGTACGCCGCCTTCACCGCCAACCCGAACTACAAGACCGCCCTGCTGCGCGACGCCTTGCACCCCACCCTGGCCGGCTACGACGTGATGGGGCAGATCTGGTACGCCGCCTTGAAGACCCTGCTGCCACCCGCGTTCTGATCGGGGTCCTATCGGGCGGGTCGTCAGGGAACTGTTTTGCCGGTCAGCGCGAGCGTGGACGCATCGTAGGCGGCGGTCATGTCGCCCAGGTGATTGCCGACCGACGCCAGCGCCTGGTACAGACTGGCCTCGTGGTAGGCGATCCCGCGCTTCTGGCAGAACGCCCGGACGATCGGGCGCATGGCGCGGTAGCGATCGTGCGAGACGCGCGGAAACAGGTGGTGCTCGATCTGCGAGTTGAGGCCGCCATAGTAGAAGTCCAGCAGCGGCGGGTTGGTGATGTTGCGGCTGGTCGTGATCTGCTGTTCGAAGTAGCTGAGCTGCTGGCCGTCCTCGAGGCGACGCATCCCGATGTGGTTGGGGATGAACACCGACGCCGTCATCAACGACGAGATGCACGACACCGTGACGTACGCCGCGATCGCGGCAGGCCAGCCGAAGACCAGACCGGGAATGATGAGCAGGACGATCCAGTGCATCGGCATCAGGAATCGGTCGATGCGCGTCTCCTTCGGCCGTTGAAACAGGTCCCGGATGCCGTCGTAGCGCAGCGTGACCCAGTACAGCGACGCCAGCGGCCAGAACGCCCACTTCTGGATGGCCAGGAACATGCGGCCCAGCGGCGTCTGCCAGTTGGCCGAGTTCGGGTAGACCGAAAACAGCACCCCGAAGTGCATGTCCGGATCGCCCTCGATCTCCTGGCAGTGAACGTGGTGCAGATTGTGGCGGGAGCGCCAGAACCCGAAACTCATCCCGCACAGAAACGTCATCCCAAACTGGCCCCAGAGGTCGTTGATCCACGGTCGGCGCGACAACGCATAGTGACCGGCGTCATGGCCGACGAACCCCATCGTCAACAGGGCGACCGAGCACAGGGGAGCCAGCACTAGCCAGGCAGGCCCGAGCGGCAATACCAGCAGACCGTAAAACGAGAGAAAAAACGCGGGGATCCAGAAGAGCAGCTTCCGTCTCCAGAAGCTGCTGGGCGCAAACAACCCCTGCGCCTCCAGCTCGGCGCGTAGGTCCTTGAGGTAACGCAGGTGGGTCGCTGCGGGGGGAGCCTTGAGGTACTGCAGGGGGGTCGCGGCGGCGGCGGAGGATTCTTGCATGTACTGCCTTCCGAGGAGAGAGCCGACCTCGATCGTACAGGGTCACCCGTACGGATTTGACCTGATTCCGGACACAATTGGGACATATTTCCTGACAATCGCGCCGTTACGGCCCCAGCCAGACCCGGTCTCCGGGTGGGAGAAATCCCACCTCGCGGCCATGGCGTCGCGCGGTATCGACCCGCAGCGGCGCCGGAACTGTCCTGATTGCGTCAGCGGTGATACGCTCGCGGCCCCGATATCTAACTAACAGGGGAGATGCGCATGTCGATGAAGACGTTAACGGTTATGGGTGGATTGCTGGTAGCCCTCGGCTTCTTTGCCGGGGCGGTTCAGGGCTGCGGCAGCAGCGCCGCGGACAACAAGGCCCTGTGCAAAAAGGGCTGCGACAAGACGCTGATGTGTCACCCGGAGCTGGCCGCGTTCCTCATGAACTGCGAAGCAACATGCAGCATGAAGATGGGAACCACCGCTCAACCCTGTAAAAACGAGAGCGCCATCATCGCCAAATACAATGAATGCCTCGGAAAGGCGTGCGGTGACGCCTTCGACAGCTGCCTCATGACGATTCCCGCCTGTGAGGGCGGCGGGACCACGGGCACTGGCGGGTCGACCACCGGCACCGGCGGTAAGGGCGGCAGCGGTGGCTCCACGGGCACCGGCGGCTCCAGCACGGGCACCGGCGGCAGCGGGTCCGACGCATCGGCCTCGGCTGGCTGCGAGGCCTGCACCAAGGCCGACGCCTGTTGCAACGCGTTTGGCGCGGCCTTCGACGGCGGCGGCGGACAATGCATGCTGGTGGATGACTGCAACGCCGCCACCGGCAACGACCGCGCCTCCATCGTCTCGGGGTGCCAGATGTTCGTGATGAACTTCAGCACAGTTCCCAGCGCGCCCGCAGCCTGTAAATAGGACACCCCGGCACGACCGCGCCCGATAGGGGGAGATGACTTCTCCCCTTGTCGCGGCGATGTTGTGGGCCCTGGTTTTTGGATACGCGCCGCCCCCTGGCCTAGACTGGACCGGTGGTGGCGGGTCTGCGGCAGACGATACGGCTGCTCCCGCTGCTGGCCGCGCTGGCGGCGCTGCTGCTCCCCGCGCCCCGCGCGCTGGCCGGCGAAGCCACAGAGGCGCGCGAGCTGCGCATCGACTTCATCGCCGTGGGCCAGGGGGACGCCGCGCTCATCACCTCCCCGACCGGCAAGACCGTGCTCATCGACGGCGGTCCGCCGGAGGGCGCGGCGGCGCTGGTCGCCTATCTGAAATCCCGCGCCGTGGGACCGCTGGATCTGGTGATCCTCACCCATCGTCATGCCGATCACCTGGGCGGGCTTGCCGCGGTGGTCAGCGACATCGGCGCGCGGATGTTCATGGACGCGCCGTTCCCGCACCCGACCGCCCTGTACGCCACCCTGATGAAGACGCTGGCGGCGCGTCAGGTTCCGGTGCGGCAGGCCGTCCGCGGCCGGGTCATCGATCTGGGGGGCCAAGCCTCGTTACGGCTGCTGACGCCGCCCGATCCAGAGCTGCGGGGCACGCGATCGGACGTGAACAGCAATTCCGTGGTGGTGCGGCTCGACTACCGTCAGGCCAGCGTGCTATTCGCAGCCGACGCGGAGCCAGCCACGGAAAGGTGGCTGGTCTCTGCCGGCGTCCCCCTGCGAGCCAAGGTGTTGAAGGTCGCGCACCACGGCAGCCGGCACTCGTCGACGGCGGCGTTTCTGCGCGCGGTGGCGCCGGAGATCGCGGTCATCAGCGCCGGTGCGCCCAACCGATACGGGCACCCCGAGGCGGAGGCCATCGACCGGCTGCAATCAATCGGCGCCCGCGTGTTGCGAACCGACCAGCAGGGGACCATCAGCCTGCGGACGGACGGGATTCAGATCGAGATCACCACCGCCGCCTCGCCGGTCGCCATTACACTGCCCAGATGACCACACAAGCACCCGTGACACGCCGCGCCTTCGTCGACGCCGTCGAAAGTGATGGCGGCAGCGCGGTCCTGCTGTTTGGCGAAGAAGTATTTTCGTTGCCGGTCGGGTTGCTGCCGCCGGACGCGCGCGAGGGGAGCTGGGTTGAGCTCACCATCGTGACCATCCCCGCGCCCGACGACGGCGCCGAAGACCTTCGCCGCACGCTGGGCCGGGACGACCCGGGTGGCGACATCAAACTTTAGCGGACTGCGCCGACGCTTCTCCCGGTGAAGGGAGGCTCCGCCGGACCACGCGCAGGACCGTCTCGATGTCCCCCTTGTAGATCACCGGGACATCCAGCTTGACGCTCAGCATGGCGTCGTTTGCGGCCGTGATGACCACGACCGGGATGGCGCGCAGGGTCGGAGTCTTGCGCACTTTTTGCAGCAGCTCCAGGCCGCTCATCGTCGGCATCAGCAGATCGACCAGAATCAGCTGCGGATGCTCGAACGCCAGCCGGTCCAGCGCCTCCTTCCCGTTGACCGCCTCGACAATTCGGTAGCCTTCGTCGGCCAGCGCTTCGCCGAGAACGCGGCGAAAGTCCGAATCGTCGTCCACGATCAGCACGGATGGCGCCGTGTCTCGTGTCTTCGGGCTTCCGTTCTTCATGGAACAAATAGTGGGTCGCCCTTCTGCGGCCACCAGGCTCAGCCGTAAAAAATCGGTACATCTGCGGGGCAGTCTTGATGCGGCGCCGGCCCTTGACCCTTCGCGCCGCCGGGTAAAGGATGGCCCCGATGATCCGCTTCCAGGGCGTCCACAAGTGGTACGGGAAGCTGCACGTCCTCAACGACATCAACCTGGGTGTGGAAGCCGGTCAGGTGGTGGTTGTGTGTGGGCCGTCTGGTTCGGGCAAGTCGACCTTGATCCGGACCATCAACAAGCTGGAGCCCATCGACAAAGGCGTGCTGACCGTCGACGGCAACGATCTCGCGGGCAAGACCCTGGACATCAACAGGCTGCGCGCGGAGATCGGCTTCGTCTTCCAGCAATTCAATCTTTATCCACATTTGAGCGTGCTGCGGAACATCACGCTGTCGCCGACCAAGATTCGCGGCCTCCGCCTCAAGGACGCAGAGCAGCAAGCGATGACCCTGCTCGAAAGGGTCGGCCTGGCCGAAAAGCGAGACGCCTTTCCGTCGCAGCTGTCCGGGGGCCAGCAGCAACGCGTCGCCATCGCGCGCGCGCTGGCCATGAAACCGAAGATCATGCTGTTCGACGAGCCGACCTCGGCGCTGGACCCCGAGATGATCGGCGAGGTGCTGGCCGTCATGAAGGACCTGGCCATCTCCGGCATGACGATGATGGTGGTGACGCACGAGATGGGGTTCGCACGCGAGGTCTCGCACCGGGTCGTCTTCATCGACCACGGCGTCATCCTGGAAGAGGCCCCGCCGGAGCAATTTTTCCGAAGCCCCAAACACGAACGCGCGCAGCAGTTCCTCAAGCAGGTGCTGTCGCCCATGCACTGACAGACGTCACCACGGAGATCAGATGAAAAAATATCATGTCGCGTCCCTGTTCCTTTCAGCGGTCCTGATCGGTTTTCTCCCGCGCGTGGCGCTGGCAGGCGACACGGTCGCCGACGCAAAGGAAAAGGGCGTTCTGGTCTGTGGCGTCAAGGATTCGCTGCCACCGTTCGGCTACATTGATCCGAAGACGCGCGACATCGTCGGCTACGACGTCGATTTCTGCCGCGCCATCGCCGCCAAGCTGGGCGTCAAGGCGGAGCTCAAGCCGGTGACGTCGGCCAGCCGGTTTCCGCAGCTTGCCGAGGGCAACATTGACCTCATCGCCGCGACCATGACCCACACCGCGGAGCGCGAAAAACAGATCGATTTCTCCCATACATACTTCGTGACCGGGCAGAAGTTCCTGACCAAGAAGGGGACGGTCAAGGCGCTCAAGGACATGGAGGGCAAGAAGGTCGGGACCGCCAAGGGGTCGACCTCCGAGCAGAACGTGGCCAAGGCCGTGCCCACCGCGACCGTGCTGTCGTTCGACGACTACCCGCAGGCGGTGCTGGCGCTGCAGCAGAAGAAGGTCGTGGCGGTCACCACCGACGAATCGATCCTGATGGGCCAGCTGACCAAGCTGCCCAAGGGCGAATACGAGATCCCCGAGCTCCAGATCTCGGAGGAGCCCTACGGCCTCGGCATGCGCAAGGGCGACACCAACTTCGTCACGTTCGTGAACAAGACCATGCTGGACATGGAATCGAGCGGCGAAGCCAAGAAGATCTACGACAAGTGGTTCGGCCCCGGCAGCGAGGCCCCGCGCCCCCGCAACTTCAAGATCACCGCGGGCAAGTGAGGCGCCCTCTCCCAGTCCCTCTCCCGCAAGCGGGAGAGGGTTCACCGGACGGATCCGGTCCCTCGCCCCGCGCAGCGGGGAGAGGGTTAGGGTGAGGGGGCCCTAGCCCATTTGTTGACGTACAAGTTCGACTGGGCGGTCGTCACCAGCGGAAAATACTTCGACTGGCTGCTGTCCGGGCTCAAGGTCACGCTGCAGCTGTCCGCGCTCTCGATCGTCCTGGCGTTTGCGCTGGGGCTGGCGATCGCGGTCATGCGCATGACTCACGTCCGCCCGGTGCGGGCGTTCGCCCACGCCTACCTGGAGCTGTTTCGCAACACGCCCCTGGTCGTCCAGATCTTCTTCTGGTACTTCGGGTCGAACAAGCTGCTCCCCGGCGCGGTCAACGACTGGCTGAACGCCACCAACTTCGAATTCGCCGCCGCCGTCATCGCGCTGACCTTCTACACCTCGGCCTTCATCGCCGAGGACATCCGCTCCGGCGTGCTGGCGATTCCCAAGGAACAAATGGAGGCCGCGCGCAGCTCCGGGCTGTCGTTCCTGCAATCGATGCGCTTCATCATCTTGCCGCAGGCGGTGCGGCTGACCATCCCGCCGCTGGTGAACCAGTTCCTGAACCTGACCAAGAACTCATCGCTGGCCATGACCATCGGCGTCGCCGAGTTGACCTACCAGGCGCGCCAGGTCGAGAGCTACACCTTCAAGGGCTTCGAAGCGTTCACGGCCGCGACGGTCGTCTATCTGGGGCTGTCGCTGGCGATCACCGGCGTCGTCCACGTCTACAACCGCGCGGTGCTGCACCCGGCGGGGGCGCGATAGCCGATGGAGGGGGCATTCGGCTTCGCGGCGGTGACCGACAACCTGGTCTTCTTCCTGATCGGCCGCTATCCGCACGGTCCGCTCGGGGGCGTGGCGCTGACGTTCTATCTGGCGGTCGTCTCACTGGTCCTCTCGTTCATCGGCGGGCTCGTGCTGGGGCTGCTCAGCGTGGCGCCCAACCGGATGGTTCGCTGGATCTCGTTGACGTTCATCAACCTGGTGCGCGGCCTTCCGCTCTTGATGGTGATCTTCTGGATGTATTTTCTGTGGCCCGCGCTGATGGGGCGGCCCATGCCCGAGACCCAGACCGTCATCCTGGCGCTGACGCTGTTCACGTCGGCTTACATGGCCCAGATCGTCCGCGCCGGCATCGAGGGCATCCCGAAGGGACAGGTCGAGGCGGCAATCTCGACCGGCCTGCGCCCGCGCCAGGCCATGTGGTTCGTGATCCTGCCGCAGGCGCTGCGCAACATGATCCCGTCGTTCGTGAACCAGTTCGTGTCGATGATCAAGGACACGTCGCTGGCCTTCATCGTCGGCGTCGACGAGCTGACCCACGTCGCCACGCAGGTGAACAACCGCACGCTGACCTCACCGACTGAGATCTTCCTGTTCACAGGAGCCGTCTACTTCATCATCTGCTACGCGTTCACGACGCTGTCGCGCTGGCTGGAACGCCGGCTGGCCTGGCGGACGGCGATCTGATGAGATCGCTGCTGGCACTGACCGCGTGTCTCTGCGGCGGCTGCACGTTCAGCCTGGTTGATCCGGTGACGGTCACGCGCCCACCGCCGGTGGTGCTGGCGACCGGCCAGCCGGAGCCCTGGGCGATCGCCCTCGACGACACGACGGTGTACTGGACCAACGTCAGCATGCCGGATCCCAGGCTTGGAACCGTCGCCAAGATCGTCAAGGACAAGTCGACAGGTGCCGTCACCATCGCGCGAATGCAAGGTGACCCCGGAACCGTCGCGCTCGACGCCCAGTTTGTCTACTGGACCACGCGGCGAACCGGCACCATCATGCGCGCGGCCAAGAACGGCGCGACCGGTCCTGAGACGCTGGCATCCAACCAGGGCCAGCCGGTCGGAATGGTCGTCGACGACAACGCCGTGTACTGGACCGACGCCGACCGCGGATTGATTCAAATGCGGGCGAAAAATGATCCGGCGGCGGCCGTGCAAACCATCGCAACCGGACAGGGCCAACCCTGGCTGCTGGCGCAGGACGCCGGCAACCTC
>DASRQT010000459.1:0-4467 GCA_035696485.1 Polyangia bacterium
CTCGATCGCCACCTGCATGTTGTCGACGTCGTTCAGCGCGTCGAAGATGCGGAACACGTCGACGCCGCAGGTGGCCGCCTCTTCGATGAAGGCCTGCACGACGTCGTCGGAGTAGTTGGTGTATCCGACCGCGTTGGCGCCGCGCACCAGCATCTGGAACATGATGTTGGGGACCGCCTTGCGCAGCTCTTCCAGCCGCAGCCACGGGTCCTCTGACAGAAATCGATATGCGACGTCGAAGGTGGCCCCGCCCCACATCTCCAGCGAGAAGAAGTCAGCGCAGATGCGCGCGGTGGCCGGTGCGATCTGCGCCAGGTCGTAGGTTCGAAGCCGCGTCGCCAGCAACGACTGGTGCGCGTCGCGCCAGGTCGTGTCCATCAGCCGCACGCGCCGATCCTCACCCTGGGTCAGCCATTTGACGACCCCGTCGGGCCCGCGCTGGTCCAGGATCTGTTTGCTGCCCGCGGGGGGCAGCGTCTTCTTGTCGATCGTCGGCAACACCGGTTCACGCCCCAGCACCGTCACCGACGGTTTCGGTTTGCCGCGCACGGTGGCGTGGCCGTTGACGATGGTCGACGCCACGTAGCGCAGGATCCGCGTCGCGCGATCGCGGCGTGGGGTGTACTGGACCAGCTCCGGCGTCTCGTCGACGAACGTTGTGTGCGCCTTGCCGGCGGCGAAGGTCGGGTGGGCCAGCACGTTCTCCAGGAAGGCGATGTTGGTCTTGACGCCGCGGATGCGGAACTCGCGCAGCGCGCGCACCACCTTGCGGCGCGCGTAGTTCCATTCCAGCCCCGACGCCGTGATCTTGACCAGCAACGAATCGTAAAATGGCGAGACCCGCGCCCCGACGTAACCGGATCCGTCGTCGAGGCGAATCCCCAGGCCAACCGCCGGGCGATAGACCGCGATCTTGCCGGCGTCGGGGAGAAAATCGTTCTTGGGATCCTCCGCCGTGATGCGCACCTGGATGGCCACGCCGCGCTTCTGGATCGCGGCCTGGTTGGGGATCCCGATCTCGGGATCCGACAGCCGGTAACCCTGCGCGATCCGGATCTGCGCCTGAACCAGGTCGCGACCGGTGATGACCTCGGTGACCGTGTGCTCGACCTGGATGCGCGGGTTGACCTCGATGAAGTAATGGTGGCCGTCCTCGGCGACCAGAAACTCGACGGTGCCGGCGTTGATGTAGCTGGCCTGGCGCGCGACCTTGAGCGCGTCCTGGGCCAGCCGTTCGCGCAGCTCCTCGGGCAGCGACCAGGCCGGCGCGTACTCCACCACCTTCTGGTGGCGCCGCTGAACCGAACAGTCGCGTTCGAACAGGTGGACCAGTGTCCCGTGGCCGTCGCCCAGAACCTGCACCTCGATGTGCTTGGGCCGGACCACCAGCTTCTCCAGAAACAGGGAATCGTCGCCGAAGGCCTTGCGCGCCTCCGAACCCGCGCGCTCCAGCGCCTCGGCCATCTCGGCGGCGGCGCGCACCGCGCGCATGCCGCGCCCGCCGCCGCCACCGGACGCCTTGACCATGACCGGATAGCCAACCTGGTCGGCGAAGGCGCGCGCGTCCTCGACCGTCCGGACCGCCTGCGCCGTCCCCGGCACCACCGGAACGCCGGCCGCCTGCGCGATCTTGCGCGCCGCGATCTTGTCGCCCAGGGCGTCGATGGTCTCCGGCGTCGGGCCGATGAACACGATCCCGGCGTCGCGGCACTTGCGCGCGAACGACGCCCGTTCCGACAGCAGGCCATAGCCGGGATGGATGGCGTCGATGTCGTGACGCTTGGCCAGCTCGATGATCTCGTCCTCGGCCAGGTAAGCCGCGACCGGTTCCAGCCCCTTTCCGACCAGGTAGGCCTCGTCGGCCTTGTAGCGGTGCAGGTGAACCCGATCCTCCTCCGAGAAGATCGCCACGGTTCGAAAGCCGAGCTCGGTGGACGCGCGAAACACGCGAACGGCGATCTCGCCGCGGTTAGCGCAGAGAATCCTGCGGAACGGGATGATCTTCATTGAACCCGCGAGAAGTATCATCTTCTGCCGCACCCTGGAAAGCGGCTGCGGCTGTATGGTGAAGCGCCGCAATTGATGCGGTCCAACCGCAGAAACCCCTGTTATGGAAGCGCCCGCGAAGCTGAGTCAGTCCGCCGTTTCGGCGTTGAGAGCCATGCTGCCCTGGCGCTGGAGCCGCGCCTGGCAGTGGGGCGCGGCGCTGGTCCTGCTGGCCAGCGCGCTTCGATTGATCTGGGTGCTGGCGGTGCCGACCGTCCCGGTCAGCGACTTCGCCATGTACCGCGAGTCGGCCAACTTCCTGTCCGAGTTCGGGCGCCTCGACCCAGGCTTCATCTACATGCCTGGCTTTGTCGTCCTGCTGGCGCTGGTCAAGGACCTGGGCGGCGATCTGCTGGCGCAAAAAATGATCGGCGTCGTCTTCGGGGGGCTGGGCGCCGCCGGTGTCTTTGGCGTCACGCTGCAGCTGTTCGACCGGAGCGCCGACGCCGGCCGCCCTTCGTGCAAAGCCGCGATCATCGCCACCCTGATGTACGCGCTGTGGCCGGCCGGGATCGCGATGTCCAGCGTGGTCGGCACCGACGTCCCGGCGGCGGCGCTGATGCTGACCGCGCTGGCCTGCCTGACCGGCTGGGCCGCCGACCACCCACGCCGCGCGGCGCTGACCTTTGGCGTCGTCATGGGCCTGGCGGCGTACATGCGCGCCGTCGCCCTGCCGCTGACCGCGCTGGCCGCCTTCTTCTGGCTGGCGCAGCTGCACAGGTTGCCGCCGCGGCGGCGCCTGGGGCAAACCCTGAAGCTGACCGCCCTGTCGGTGGCCGCGACGCTGGTGCTGCTGCTACCATGGGCGCTGCGGAATCAACGCCGTGATGGCGAGCTGTTCTTCACCGACAGCCACGGCGGTCTCACCGCCCTGATCGGCGCCAACCCCAACTCCGAAGGGACGTACACGCGCGCGCTCAATCAGATGTTCCGGGAGGTCACCGGCCGCTCGGTGCTGGACGAGCCTCACCGGCAGGTCGATCGCGCCGCCTATGCGATGGCGGTCGAGTGGACGCGCTTCCAGCCCGCCTACGCCCTGGGACTGGCCGCGAAACGGGCCGACCGGCTGTTCGACCGGGAGCGGCGCCTCCTGTACTGGCCGATCACCCGCCCCGGCGTCCTCATCCCGCCGCACGAGGCCTGGTTCGAGGCCCGGCGCGCCGCCATCGACACCTTCGCCGACGCCTACGGGGCTGCGCTGCTGGTGCTGTTTCTGGCCGGCATCGCCCTCGGCGTCGCGCAAAGGCGACCCCTGGCCTTGACGCTGGTGCCGTTTCAGCTGGCGCTGGCGGCGACGTACATCATCTTCTTCGCCGAGCCCCGCTACCGGATCCCCGTTGAAATGATGGCGTTCCCGGTCGCGGCCGCGGGGCTGCTGGGCCTCGTGCGTCTCGGCACCCGGGTCCTGCGTCGGGACCGCCAGGCGATTGCCGTCGGCGTCACGGCGCTGGCCATGACGGCGCTGCTGACTGGCGTGGCTTTTCTGGCCGCGCCCGCACTGGTGGACGCCGGCGCCCGCCTGCGCCTCCGCCATCGCTGGGCCGTCGCCCTGTGGACGGTGGACGGTCGGCGCCGGATCAGCCTGTGGGCACGGACGCCAGCGGATGCGGGTCAGAACCCGACCCGCCCGTCGCCGCTGGAGGGCGCCCTCGATGGCGTTCGCCTGCGCTGGTCCGGCCCACCAGCCTCGCTCACGCAGGCGGCGGTCACGGTCAGCGGCGGCGATGTGCCGCCCGGCGCCTACCGTTTGACCGCCAAAATCGAAGTCCAGCCAAACGACGCCACCGCGCCAGGATTGATCCTGGGGATCGGAGGCGTGGCGTCGACAACGCTGCCACCCGGCACCACCACAGCCGATCTGACCGGCGTCTTCGATCACCCCGGCGGGCGGCTACACCTGCTGGTTTCCCTCCAGGGCGTAACCCCCGATACCGCCGTGGCGGACGTCTGGATCAGCGGCGTCACCGTTGCCCGGCTTTGAGCCCCTCGCCGACCGTGATAAGCATTGCGCGAAAGCGAGGCAGTGATGACGACCACAGCGATGAAGCAACGGCTCCTCGGCACCGTAATCCTGGCGTTGATCGCGGCCCTGCCTGGTCTCGGCTGCAAGGGCAAATACATCCGCCCGGTCACCGACGAGAAGGTTCCGGCCACCCCCGAGGCGACGCTGCGGGGCAGCTACCTGGTCAACAATGTCATGTCCTGCGGCGGCTGCCACACCAGCCGCGAAAACGGCAGCATCCTGACCGACCCGGAGAAGGCCGACGCGTTCCTGGGCGGCTCCGGCATGACCGATCCTGACCTGGACGCGGTGGTCGCGTATCTCAAGTCGGTGCCGGCCGCCAAGTATCAGGTCCCCGAGCGTCAGCTGGCGGCAGCGGCCAAGAAAGCGGCGGGCGAGTAACGCGCCGCACGCTGAAT
>DASRQT010000460.1:0-1526 GCA_035696485.1 Polyangia bacterium
AAAGGGCAGGTACGGCAGCCCGGAATATTGCTTGGCGGTGTGCAGGTGCAGCCGCCGATAACGCTTGCGCCACGAGGCCCCGACGCCGGCGTCGCTCTGCTCCAGCACGACGAACGGCGAGCCGGCCCGCCGCAGGCACGCCGCCACTGCCAGCCCGGCCGGCCCCGCGCCCACGATGACGGTTCCGGTTTCTTCCAAGGCGGCAGAATTTCATGAAAACCCGCCCGCGCAAAACCGGGCTATTGACGACGTGCCGAACGGACCTACCTTGCCCGCGTTAGCAGAACACGTCCGCACCTTTGACGAGCGCGCGTTCCGCGTTGCCCCTTTGTGGCGATTGACGAAAGGACACCATGCGACCGCATTTACGGATTCGCGCAGCCACAGTTTCGCTTGCGCTGCTTTGCCTGGCGCTGTTTTCTTTCCAGAGCGCTCCGCGTGCCGAGGTGGTCGAGGGCGGCGGTAACGTTCCCCCCGTTAGCAATGCCCCGATGGGCAAGCAGGCGGTCCGGCGCGGCATCCAGGGACCGGAGGGGCTCTTCACCGCGCGGATTCTGCTGCTGGTCAACGCCAGCAAGAACAGCTTCGGAAAACCGACGTCGCTGGCGCCGGATCTCTACTACTCGCCCACCGACACAATTCAGCTTGGTCTGCTGCACACGGGCCCGATGGGGTGGCAATCGCGCCCGGGTGTTGGTCTGTGCCTGACCGGCACCAGCAACGGCTGTCCCAAGGTCTACAACAACGTGGGCCTGGACTTCATGTACGGGCTGCTCTACGGGGACTTTCACCTGTCGCTGCACTCCTCGCTCTACCTGTCGCCCATCGACGCTCCGACCGGGGTCGGGGTCATGTGGACGATCGGGCTGGCGGGGAAATTCCATTTTACCGACGTCGTGGCGCTGCTGTTCGATCCCCAGATCGGCATCAGCCTGAAGAACCGCGACATCTACAAGGATCAGCTGTTCATCCCCCTCGAGCTGCAGTTTCAGCTGACGCAGGCGGTTTCCTTCAAGGTGTTGTCCGGCGTCACCGGCCAGCTGTCCGCGCTGGGCGATACCGTCCAGGTCCCGCTGGGCGTCGGGATTGTCGGCAACCTGAACAGCAACGTCGACCTCGGTTTTCGATTCAGCTTCGACAACTTGCTCGGCCACATGCCCACCGGGACGTCGCGAACCGATCTGCGCTCGCTTGGTCTGCTGGTGAACTTCCGCATCTAGGCGGTAGCTATTTCGCCAGCTTGGACTCGATGCGCCGGTCGGGAACCAGCCAGATCAGCGCCACGCCGATGAAGATGGCGTAGGAGATCCACTGCTGGACGAAGGCCAGCGGGATTGACGCCAGGTACAGCAGTCCCGACATCTTGCCCTTGATGTCGTCACCCACCGCGGCCTTGAGCTTTGACCCCGCGCCCTGATGGGCAATGATCGCCTTGGTGAGGATCAAATAGGCAACCCCCGCGGCCATGAGAACAAACCCGTAGACCGCCGTGGGCAGCGGCGTGAAGTCGTTCTCTCCCATCCAGC
>DASRQT010000461.1:0-14149 GCA_035696485.1 Polyangia bacterium
CCGCTCGGCGGTAGTCGCCCCTCGATGGGCGGTGGCAGCGGCTGGCGCGGCGGCGGCTCGTCCGGTGGCGGCGGCGGCTGGCGTCGCCACTAGCGCGTTCGAGCGGTCGGTCCCATTTCAGTTGTTCCCGTGAGGGAAGAATGTGTCGTCGTACGAGAACTGCATGTAGCGGTCGAAGGTGATGGCCAGGAAAAGGTTGATGCCGATGGCCAGCACCACCAGGACCTTGAAGGTGCGCGTCAAGGGGCGGTTGCCGATCGCCAGCAGCAGCATGAAGAAGATCATGTAGTCGAGGCTAAAGCGGTAGCCGAACTGGATGTACCCGGAGTTCTGGTACAGCAGCGACGGCACCGCGACCGCGGCGATGGTCAGCCACAGCGGTTTGGTCAGATGGCTGCGCTGGGCGGGCATCACCGTGTAGATCAGATTGGGCGACGTCACCAGCAGGCTCAGGCCGTGGTGGCTGATCTTCACGAACGGCGCCTTGAGCATGATGCGCGGTAGCAGCACCAACGCCACCGCCAGGTTGCGCGACAGGAAGTGATAATTAAACAGTCCCCAGCGGTGGATGCGCTCTTGCCACTGCACGTTGAGGAACTCGTGGCCGAAGACAAATGGGCGCTGAAATCGGGCGTAGTTGTGCCACATCAAGACGCCGCCGATGGCCAGCACCGGCAGCGCGAAACGGATCAGGCGCGGCATCAACCGCTTCCAGCCCTCGCTTTCGCGCAGCGCCGCCCAGCCGCCGGAGACGCGGACGGCCTCCCATAAGAACAGCGGGAACATCATCAGCCACGTCGGACGGGTAGCAAACCCCAGCCCCAGGCATAACCCGGCCAGCAGCGGCCGCTGCGCGTCTAGCGAGGCCCACGCAAAGCCGATGGAAAGAGTGGTTCCCACGATCAGCGCCGTGAACCAGACCTGCCCCAGCACCGAACAGAAGTAGTAGACCGATCCGAGGCCGAACATCACCGTCAGCCACAGGTCGTCGCTGGCGGTGCGCCGCGACAACCCGCGGCGGCGAAGGTCGCGCAGCAGCAAGAACAGCAACACCGGGTTGATGCCCGCCCACAGCGCGGTGAACAGAACGTCGTTGAAGGCCAGGCCCCAGATCGCGACCAGCGGCGCCATCACGACGGCGGGGAACGGGGGGAACGAAACGTAACGAATTGTCGACCGCGAAGCGATCTGGTCTTCGGCGATGGTCTCCTGATTGCCGCGCAACGGGTAGAACCGATCCGTCGGTCCCCCGGTTCGGCTGCCGTAGATGCCGCGCAGCTCGCGGCCGTTCTTCAGCGTCAGCACGTCGACCTTGGCCCAGTCGTTTTCGTTGGGAGGCTGCCCCGCCAGGGCCAGGCGGCCGTGCAGCCAGCCCTCGGCCAGGTAGACGAAGTGGTTGTACTGCGAATGCTGCCGGAGCCGCCCGCCCGACGCCCCCAGGTAGGCGCCCGCGAAGACCAGATACAGCAGCAACAGCCCCTTCCAGCCGCGCAGGAGACGGCCAAGCCGCGTGTCGTCACGGGCAGTCGACGGCGACGGTGGCGGCGGCGCGTCCGATACCGCGCCGGCCGGCGGCGCGGTCAAGGCGCGCCCCGTTCGTAACCGATCACGAGCGGAACGCCTTCACGGGTGCGGACCCTCACCGGCTTGAGTGTGCGGTACTCCTCCCACAGCCAGCCTTCGTACATCGCCCAGTGTTTCTCGTGGACCAGAAGGCCCATCCGCGAACTCTTGATCCCCGGTTCGCCAAACCCGGTGTCGCCGACGTCCATCTGCAGGCGGCCCTCGCGTTTGTACATGCGTAGGGCGTCGCCGATGACGTCGTGCCAGTACATGCTGCCGTGTTGCGGCGAGCGGTTCACCCAGTCCAACACCGGCAGTACGCAGTAGGCCCAAAACTGGCGGTTCATGCCCAGCGACGCGCCGCCGGCGAACCCGCCCGCGGCCATGTTGTAGTGGCTCAGCCCATCCGGGTACGACCGCCGAGTCTCGACCACCGCCGGCACGCAGACCAGTGCCGCCAGGGCGCAGGGCAGCACTTTTCGCAGCGCCGTCGCGCGCGCCGACAGCGCGTCCGCCAGCGTGCGCGCCAACCACGCCAAGCCGATGGCGGCAGCGACCGCGAGGTAGGGATTGGCGGGCAAGAAGTGCTTCACCCCGCCGAAAATGGGCGTCGACGGAACCGTGAGGACGCTGAGCGGCCCGAAGATCTGCACCGCCAGGAAAGCGCCGGGCGCGCGGTCGACGTCGGCGCCCGGACGCAACCAGTCGGGACGTGACGCCACTGACGTCTCCGGCTCCTCCGCGTCCGGCAACACCGGATCAAACCGACGGCGGCGCGCCAGGATCAGGCTGCCCCAGGCGGCCAGCGCCAGCGTCGTGACCGGGACCGTGAAACCCAGTTGCACCCACGGCGCCGTCGCACGCAAGAGCTTGCTGTCGCTGCCGGGCCCTGTTCCTGTCGGCGGGCCATTCCAGTTGTGCCCGAGATATTCGAAGTTGTAGTGCTCGTGCAGCAGGTGGCGGTTGAGATAGGTGCGCGTGCGTTCGATCGGGTGGTGCCACAGCCACGGCCAGTGGAGAAAAAAGATGATCGGACCCAGCGTGGCCATCGAGACGAAGCAGAGCGGGATGCGTGGCAGGCGCCGCGCCAGCACATCACGACGGCGCATCCACAGATAGTGGCCCGCGAGAAAGATCGGCATCAACCAGGCGTTGTGCTTGATCCCGAGCGCGATCCCGAACACCACCCCGGTCAGGATCCCCCAGCGGACGCTGCGCAGCGACTTCCAGTACGCGAATCCGACCGCGAAGGCCAGCGTCGTGATGGGGGCGTCGAAACAGGCGATGCCGGCATGGAAGAAGTAGTGCGGCTGCGCCAGCGCCAGAATCGCTCCCGCCGCCGCAGGCCCGCGCCCGACGAACTTTCGCGCAAACAGGTAGACCAGGGCGATCAGGATCCCGGCAAAAACGATGGCCGGAAACCGAAACGCGGTCGAATCGCGCTTGAAGATCGGCAGCGTGATGTGCCGCCCCGTGATGGCGATCGGGTGTAGGCCGCGCGCCGGACCGGTGCAGGTGCAGGTGTGAAAGGCCCGCCACGACAGCCCGAACAGGGTCTTCATCACCACCGGATGATCGGGCGCGTTGTCGGCCCAGTAGCGATCGATGCCGGCGGGCGTGAACGACTGGCGCAGGCGCCCGTTCTTGAGGTTGGTGGCCGCCTCCTCGAACCAGCCCCAGTAGCGCTCGCCGGCGCGCATGTACTGGCCCTCGTCGCGTCCGAACCCCAAGTTTCCTTCGACCGCCAGCAGCGACGCGATGGCCGCCAGGGCGAGGCCGATCGCGATCCAGCGATCGCGCAAGGAGCGCAAACGCGGCGCCCGGCCGGCCGAAGGGGACGCGCCGGCGTCCGGGACACGCGCTGACGGCATCAGCTGCGCGCCTCGGCCGCAAAAGCGAAGTGGCGCTGGTACGGTGCCGGCGACGTGATCTCGAACCGGACGGTGGCGGTCTTGCCCTGGGAGGCGACGGTGTTGATGCGCCAGATGGTCCAGCCGGTGTCGTTGGTGGTGGTCACCGTCAACATGGCCTGGCCGTCGACGACCACCTTGATGTCGACCGGACCGCGCGCGGCCTTGCGCATCCAAACGTTGTGCAGGCCGGTGCCGAGAACAATCTCGCGGCCCAGAGGAACATTCGGATATTCGACCACCACGGTGGCGTTCCCAACCGGCTGCGCCAGCAGCGCCTGGCGCAGCCGCGTGTCGACCTCGACCAGTTGCGCCTTGACGAAGTTGAAGCCGATGTCAGGGCAGGCCAGTCGGTCGCCGGCCAGCGGACAGGGCGTCACGGTGCCCTTGTTGTCAACGCGGCTGAGTGTTGCATCGGACCAGCGCGCCACGAAGTCATAGGTCACCACGGCCGGCGGGCGTTCGATCCGCCGCACCGTCAGCGCGCCGAAGCGCTGTGCCAGCGCGACGGTTCCGGTCTCCGCCTCCGGGGCATGCTCGCTGCGCTGGCCGATCTCCCAGACGCGCCCGAACCGGCCGTCGTCCAGGCGCCCAGCGACCGCAATCGGGATCAGATCGCCGAGGTGCAGGCGCATCACGGGATCGGCCCAGGCCGGCGCCGCGACGATGAGGTCCCCCTTGTGGAACTGGCCGCGCACCAACTCCGCCGCAGCTTGCCAATCGGCGGTCGTGGGCGCCCGCAGCGGCTCAATGATGGCGACCGCGGTCTCGATCAGCGCCAGCGCCGCGATCGCCGCCACGCCGATGAGCCCAAGCACCATCGCAGGCTCGGCCGCGGTCGACCGCGCAGGCGCTTCCGGAGCTGATTCCACGAGGCGGCGAGACTAGCGCAAAAGGTCACTCATCGCACCACGAACGTCCCCAGGCGCAGGCGTTTGCCGCCGTCGGTGAGGGTGGCGGGCGTGATGGGCAGACGGTCGTTGCCGCGAAAGGCGCCCACGTAGAGCGTGTACCGCCCCGGCGGAGATCCCAGTGGGATGGGGATACGCTGCTGGTCGCGTATCCGCTGGCCGGGATGCCAGCGCTCGACAGCAAGCAACCCCTCGACCGGGACGTGGTCCAGATTGCGGTAGCCGGCGGGTCCCTCCAGGTGAAAAAACAGGCGCCAGCGATCGCCGAGGCGCTTCATCGACTCGAAGTAGTAACTGGCCGTGACCTCCTGGCCCGGGCGCACCTCCAGCGGCTCCATGTCGTAGCCCGTGACGCGGATGAAGTCGCCGATCATCGCGTCGACCGCCACCGACGGCCTGGGCGCCGGTGTCCCTGGGGGGAATACGCCGCGGCTGATTTTTTCGGCAAAACCAGGCGGCAGCGCCAGCGCCGACACGGTGTCGCGCAGCTCGGCCTTGAGCGGAACGCAGGCGGCGTCGGCGCCGCGCCGCCCCCACAGATCGACCTTCTCGGCTGGATCTTTGATGACGTCGTAACACTCCGTCGTGTCACCCGGGATCCAGTTCCAGATGACGTGGTGGGTCGCGGAGACCATTGCGCGCTTGTTTCCGCGCTCCGATGACACCTCCTGGAACACGGCGCGCGGCACGGCGGGTGGCGTCGCGCGGCCGCTCAGCTCGGGGATGACGGAACGACCCAGGAAACTCTTTTCCTCGCGGGCGCGCGCCAGATTGGCCATGGTCGGCGCCAGATCGATGTGACCGACAGGAACCTTGGAACGCCCCGCCGGCAGGCCCGGCACGCGGAAGATGAACGGCACCTTGGTCTGGGCTGCGTACAGATCAAAGCCATGTTCGGTGACGCCGTGTTCACCGAACCCCTCGCCGTGATCGCCGGTGACGATCACGGCGGTCTTGTCCCACAGGCCCAGCGCGCGCAGGTGCTCCAGCAGACGGCCGACGTGTTTGTCGGTGAAACGGATCTCGCCGTCATAGAGGTCGACGCGAGAATTGCCAAAGCTCGGGACCTCCGGATGCGGCTCGTAGCTCAGGTGCGGGTCGTAAAGGTGCAGCCAGAGGAAAAACTTCTTCGTGCCGTGCGTGTCCAGGAAGGCGATGGCGTCGTCGGCCATCTGCCGCGACGACGAGCCGTGTGACTCCATGGGCCCGTTGACGGACACGTGCAGCGCGGCGCGGTCGGCGCTGTAAACGTCCATGCCGCGTTCGAAGCCGCGGCGGTCCTCGCGGGCAAAATAGCTGAAGCTGTAGAGGCCGCCGGTGAAGTAGCCGGCGTCGTGCAAGACCTGCGCGATGGTCCGGACGTCTGGCCCCGCGCCGATGCGCGGCCACCAGATCGATTCGTCCCATTCGATCGCGGACGGCCAGCGGCCGGTCGCAATGGCCGGCATTGAATAGCGCGTGGACGGCGCGTGGGCCCAGCCGTTTTCGAACAGCATCCCCTGCGCGGCCAGCCGGTCAATCTCGGGCGTGGTCGGCCGCGCGTACCCGTACGAGCTCATGTGGTCGGCGCGCAGGGTGTCAATGGTCAGGAACAGGATGTTGAGATCGCGCGGCACCGATTCGGGCACGTCCGCGAACCGCGCCGGAGGGAAGACCGTCACCTTGGCGTCGGCGCCGTCACAATCCTCGTCGACGCCGTCACCGGGGAAATCGATGGCGCCGGGGTGAATCCCGGGATCGTTGTCGTTGCAGTCGCCGCCGCCCAGCGCCCGGGCGTAGCCGTCGCGATCGACGTCCAGCAGCTCGCGACCGGCCGCCAGCACCGGCCCGACCAGCCCCGCGCGCCCGAGCCCGGCCTTTCGCGCCGGCTCGGACGCGCTGACCGGCAGCAGGATCAAGATGGCGGCGAGGCCCGCTGCCGTCGCCACCGCAGCCCCGGACCGCCGGCGCGCCGGCAGCAGGCGGCCCATGGTGACCGTCAAGAGCAACCCCAGCGCCAGGATCAATCCACCGACGGCGATGTCGACCCACGGCGCAAAGCGCAGGTTGTCCGACCACGACCGGGCCATTGCCGCGACGGCAGCGCCGCCATAGATCAGTGTCGCCCAGAAACCCGCCATCATCGGTGGCACGCGCCAGCGCAGGACGGCCAGCCGGGCGAACGTCCAGGGCATGACGGCCGCGAGCGCCGCTGCCCCCAGCATTCGGCTCTTCAACGCCGTCGGCAGCCCCAGCGGCCGCAAGGTTGGGAGCGTCCGCCAGAACAGCAGGAACATCACGCCGCCCAGCAGCGCGGCGGCCGCCGGCACCAGCAACAACCCGCCGGCCGCCCGCGACCGGGTACCCGCGGGCGCCCACCAGTAGGCCAGCGCTCGCGCCAGCGCCGGCGCCAGCAGGGCCGCCAGCAGCGCCACGCCCACGGCGCCGAGGCTTATCAAGCCGGCGGCCAGAAATCGGTTGTTGCGCGACGCCGTGACCACCATCACCGCCACCGCCGCCCCGGCCGCGACTGCTCCCGCCGCAGCCCACGCCACGACGCGGGCCAGCCGTGGCGCCTCGGCGCGGCGCCCCCAGAACGCCAGGCGCGACAGCAGCTCCAGCGCGATGCCGCCCACCCAGCCGGCCAGGGCATCCACGGCCGCACCGAGCGCGATGCTGGCCAGCGTGGACCGCCAATCCAGCCCCACCAGCGACGCCGCCCGCCACCCGTCGGCGGCCCCCACAACGGCCCCGGCCAGCGCGCCACAGATGGCTCCGGCTGCGAACGGTATCCGCCTCTGCATCAGCGCCCCGAAGCTACCATGAAGCTCCGGAGGCTGATTTCACGGGGACCCTTCCAGGCCCAAATTGGATGTCCCTATTTCTTGGCGCCCTGATCCAGTTTTTCGGACGGAAATGGGGTCGGCGCCACGTTCTTGTTCGGTTGCGCCTCGGTCGGCTGGGCGACCACGCTGGCCACGCCGCGCTTGAGCACCACCACCGTCTGCAGCGACTGCACCTCGTTCGATTCGCGCGCGAACACCTGGACCAGGTTGCTGCCCGGCCACAGGGGAACGTCGGCCTCGAAGCTCATCTTCGACCTGTCCCCCACCAGCTTGTTGGGCTGGTAGAACACCTTCTTGACCGGAACCTTGGCGTTGCGATTCCAGACGCGCACATAGACGTCGCGCACCAGGTTGTCGTCGGTGGCCTGCCCCTTGATGCGAACCGTGTCCCCGGTGGCCACCGTCGGCGCCGTGACCGTCAACACCGGCGGCGTCACCTGCCACTCCGGCTTGATCGCCCCGCGCGGCGTCCCGCCGGCCTTGACGTCAACCGTGGCGAGAAAAGCCGACCGGCCGTTGTCCAGATCGACGCGCGTGAACGCTCCCAGCTTGCCGGTGGTCTTGAAGGCGCTGCCCTTGCCGGCGCGGGCGACCACCAGGCTGCCGTCGACCGGAGCCTCGCGCAGCAGGGCGTCGTCCTTGATGACGGTGACCGTCCCGGTGGCCGCCTCGGGGGCCGGGCCGGAGGGCGCGATCTTGACCTTGATCTTGTCGGTGACCGACTCGCCCAGCATAGTGTCGCCCACCGCCAGCTCCAGCTGGTACTCGTCGGCCTTGAAGTCGGGACGGACCTCGTAGACGAACGAGAACGTCTTGGTCTCGCCCGGCGCCATCTCCTTGGCGTCGAATCGCCCGGCGCTGATCAGGATCCCCTGCTGCCCGGCGCCATTGCGCAGCACCGCCTGGGTCCGCATGGCGCGACCCGCGCCAATGTTCTTCACGGTGACCAGCGTGCGGACCTGCTCGCCGCGCTGGACCTGGCCGTCCTGATTGCTTCCCTTCTGATCGTCGATGGTCTGGTACGTGTACGCGAACATCGGACGCGCCTTGCCCTCGATGTTGACCATCAGCTCGGCGCTGTTGGTCTTGGCCCCGCCGCGCTGGCTGAACAGCGTCGCCTTGAGGATGTCGGTGCGCGTGAACGACGACGGCGGCACCTTGACCGAGAGATCGTAGGTCTTCGATTCGCCAGCCCCGATCTTGCCGAACACCAGCTCGTTCTCGTCGAAGATCGGGTTATCACTCTCCAGCAACGCGCGCACCCGGTAAGCGGCGGCGGTGCCGGTGTTCTTCACGATGCCGCGCAGCTTGGTGACGGTCCCGGCCGGGATCTTGGCCGCCTCGCCCAATCCCACCGGCTGCAACGTCAAGGTAAGCGACGCCGGTCCGCCCGACGCGGGGCCCTGCGACCAGTCGACGCCCAGCTTCTCCAGCGCCTGGCTCAACTTGCGGTCCTCGTTCTGGCGCACCTTGTCCAGGAAGGCCTTTGAGCTCGACACCAGCTCGCGGCGCCGCATGGTCTTGGCCTGCGCCAGAAAATCCCGGGCAAACTCCATCAGGAAGTCGGTCTTGAGGTCGGAGTCTTCCTCCGGCGCCGGCGGCTCATCCGGATCGACCGGGTTGTCCTCGTCCTCCTCGTCGCGAATCTTCTTTTCGCCGGCCTTCGGCACATAGAGGTACGCGACAGTCTCCAGCGGTTTCTCGCCGCGTTTGGCGCTGGGGTGCTCGAGGTGCCATTCATAGTCGGATTCGCGCCGCTTGTGCGACGACGGCTGCAGCCGGATCCACGACCTTTCGCCGTCTTTCTGGATCAGCAGCGGGTCGGTCTCGATGTCCGGAATCACGCCGACCCCCTGGATCGAAATGTCCCCTGGCGTCAGGTACTGCGCGGTGGTCAGCTTCAGGCCCAGCTTGTCGTCGTCGGTCTTGTCGCCGAAGGAGATCGGCGAGGGAATGTCGAATAGCACCTGGACCGACCCTTTACCGAACGTGCCTTCGCCGATCACCACGCCGCGATCCAGGTTCTTCACCGCGCCGGCCACGATCTCCGACGCGCTGGCCGAGTTCTGGTTGACCAGCACGGCCAGCGGGACCTTGGGTTCGCGGTCGCTCTTGGAGGCGGTCTCGTCCTTGCGCTGCGCGCCCCCCACCCCGACCATCGACACCAGCGTCCCCGATTCAATGAACGCGTCCGCGACCTTCTGCGCCTGTTCGTAGAGACCGCCGGGATTCCCGCGCAGGTCCATGATGATCCCCTTGACCTTCTCGCGCTCGAACATCTGCAGCGCCTCGCCCAGATCGCTGGCGCTGTTGGCCGAGAAGTGCTGCAGGTGGAAATAGCCGATCTTGCTGGGCGGCTGCCCGGGGGTGCCCTGCACCGACAGCACCCGCGCCGGCGGATCGATCGACGGCGGCCGGATGAACGCCCGTGTGATGGTGAACTTCTTCACGCCCGGAGCGGTGTCGCGCTCGACATAAACGTCGACGTTGGTGTCGACGTCGCCGCGCAGCCGCTCGACCGCCTCGTTCAGCGTCATGTTCACGGTCGATTCGTTGTTGATGCGTACGATGTGGTCCTTGGCCTTGATGCCGACCCGGATCGCGGGCGTGTCGGGCATCGGGCGCTTGACCGTGATGCGGTTCTTCTTGTCCATCTCGATGACGATGCCCAGGCCGCCGAACTTCCCCTGCGTCTGGGTGCGCATGTCCTTGTAGGTCTCGACGTCCAGCAACACCGAGTGGGGGTCCAGCGTGTAGAGCATGCCGTTGGTGGCCGCCATCTCGATCTCGACCAGCCGGCGCGCTTCCTCCTTCTCGGGTACAGGCTGCAGGTTCGGCTGCACGAAACGGAAGATCTCCTGCAGCGTGCTGCGCAGGCTCCACGGCGCGTCGACCCGTTCTATCGAGAAGCTGCGCTGCTGGCCGTTGACCTTGACCGTGACCTGTTTGGGGTCCCGCTCGGGCCAGCGGTCGATCAGGATCTCCGGGACGTCGCGCTGAACGAAGTCCAGCGCCCCCACCAGCATCCGCCGTGGATCCAGGCGATTTTTATCGAAGTAGTTCTCGCGTACGTAAAACAGCGTCTTCGAGAAGATGGGAAGCTGCGACAGGTCATATTTCCCGGCCGACGCCCGGATCGCGGCCCGCAGCTGGCTGTCGGCACCGACACGGATGCCATCCCCCCCATGGGTGATGGTCAGGACCAGCGCCGCGCTACAAGCCGCCGAAAAAACCAGAATCTTGCTGAACCGCCGCATACGCGACTCCAAGTGATGGGAGGTGAGCGAAGCCCCTGTCGAGGATGCCCCCGGCAGAGAGGACGCGTCATGAGAAGCGTCTTTACGAGAAGATAGGCCCTGTGATGGACCGTCGAGAAGATCCATAGATCCTCGCAATCATACCGACCGGAATGACCCGGCGCACGGGGAATGCACATGGCCCCTCTCGGCGCGCAGACAAAGCGTCAGGGTTGGCTATACTCGGTCGCTCGATGGCGGGCCGTAAGAAAAGCACCACATCCGTGCGATCTGGCCACGCGACGCCTGCCTCGACAACCCACCAGGAGGCCTCGGCGGACGGCGCCGAGGTGGCCGTCGACGTCGCTCCGGATGACGGCGCCGTAAACCAGCTCACCGACGGGGGCGAACCCCCCGAAGCGTCGGAACCTGACATCAACGCCCCCGTGGAGAGGCCGGAGGTCCTGGCGGCCCTGGCGGCCGGTGACGACGACGACGAACCCGGCGACGACATCGAGCTGCCGACGCCGGTTATCGACGTCAACGTCGCCGGTTCCCCGCGCGCCGACGGCGGGCTGCTGGGCTACTCGGCGCTGGGCGCCTACTTGCAAGAGCTTCGCGTACACCCCCTCCTCAGCCGCGACGAGGAGCACACGCTGGCGGTCCGTTTCGCCAAGACCGGCGATAGCGCCGCGGCCCGGCGCCTCATCACCGCCAACCTGCGGCTGGTTGTAAAGATTTCGCAAGAATACCGTCGCGCCCACCGCAATCTGCTGGATCTCATCCAGGAGGGGAACATCGGCCTCATCCAGGCGGTGCAAAAATACGATCCGTACCGCGGCGTCAAGCTGTCCTCGTACGCCGCGTGGTGGATACGGGCCTACATCCTCAAGTACATCCTGGCCAACTGGCGCATCGTGAAGATCGGGACCACGCAGGCCCAGCGTAAGCTGTTCTTCAACCTGCGCAAGGAACGCGAGAAGCTGGAGAAGAGCGGCTTCGAGGTGGAGGCGCGGCACCTGGCGGCCGCGCTGGACGTCAGCGAAAAGGACGTCGTCGAGATGGAGCGCCGCCTGGGCTCGTCGGAGACGTCGCTGGATTCGCCGGTCCGGGGCGACGACGGCGGCGGTCGCACCCAGGGCGATTTCGTGCCGGCGGCGCCGGCCGTGCGGCCCGACGTGCAGGTCGAGCTGGGCGAGTTCCAGGAGCTGCTGCGCAGCAAGCTGGAGTTGTTCGGCTCCCGGCTGCGCGACCGCGAGCTGGATATCTTCCGCGACCGGCTGCTGCATGACAGCCCGGCGACGCTGCAGGAGATCGGCGAAAAATACGGGGTCAGTCGCGAGCGCGCGCGCCAGATCGAGGAGCGCCTCAAGAAGAAGCTGCGCATGTTCCTGCAGACCGAGCTTGGCGACGCCGTCGACATCAACAGCCTCGAGTGAAAACCGGCGCCGGCACCCTGTTCGTCGTGGCCACGCCGCTCGGGAACCGCGCGGATCTGTCGCCACGCGCCGCCGACGTCCTGCGCACGGCGGCGGTGATCGCCGCCGAGGACACGCGGACGGCGCGCCGCCTGCTGGCCGACCTCGGTATCGCCGTCGGGAACGACCGCCGGGTCATCTCATGTTTCGACGCGAACGAACCGGCCCGCGCCGCCGAGATTGCAGGGTTGCTGCGGGCGGGAAGTACCGTGGCGCTGATCTCCGAGGCCGGAACTCCGATGGTCTCCGACCCCGGGTTCCGGGTCGTGGCCGCCGCGGTCGCTGCCGGCGCGCGCGTGGTGCCCGTGCCGGGACCGTCGGCGGTGCTGGCGGCGTTGATGGCGGCCGGCCTGCCCACCGACCGCTTCGCCTTCCTGGGCTTCCCGCCGCGAAAGAGCGGCGCCCGCCGTCGGCTGTTCGAAAGCCTGCGCGCCCTGCCCTTCACGCTGGTGTTCTACGAGTCCCCCATGCGCACGGGAGCCACCCTCGACGATCTGGCCGAGGTTCTGGGCGGCGACCGCGCGGCGTGCGTGGCCCGCGAGCTGACCAAGGAACACGAGGAGCTGGTCCGCGGATCGCTGCGCGACCTGGCCGACCGCTATCGCCAGAACCGCCCGCTCGGCGAGGTGACGCTGGTGGTGACCGGCGCCAGCGAAGACGGCGTCGAGGAGGTCGACGACGACGCGCTGGCCGCGCGCGCCGACGCCCTTTTGCAGCAAGGCCTGTCACCGCGCGACGCCGCCGACCAGCTAGCCGCCACCACCGGCCACCCCCGCCGCGAGGTCTACAAGCTGGTGTTATCTCGACGACGAACGGACTGATCCGCTAGAACATCACCGCGCCCTCGAGCACCAACGTCCAGATCTGCGTCCCCTCGACCTTGAACCGCCGCCCCGGCAGATCGATCGCCTCGCGGTAGACCGGGTTGGCCTCCGCCGGACTGTTCGAGTCGACGCGCCCGTCGTTGTTGGTGTCGACGCCGGCGCCCGCGAACGTGATGAAGTGAGGCATATCGACGGCCAGGCCGAAGAGGCCGCGAAAGCGCACATAGCGGCCGACCTGCACGTTGAGGCCGACGTCGCCGCCGAAGATCGCGTAGGCCTGCGTCTCGGTCACCCCGGGATAGGGATCGGGCTTGCCGTCCCCATTCAGATCCTCGTCCAGCCCGGCCCTGCACTTGGTCACGTCGGTGCGGCAGGCCGACGATCCCGACAGGGCCTCCCACAGCTCGCTGTGGCTGCGGCCGAAGAACCGCTGCTCGGCGCGGCCGCGCAGCTCGATGGTGACCCGTTGCTTGCGCGGGGTGTTCTCCCAGGCGGCGTATTCAACGCCAATCTGCAGGCCCGCGCGCTGCTGGACACCGACGGTGGTCTGCGCGCCCCCCGGATATCGTTCGAAGGGGCTGCCGTTGGTGCGGGCGGGCAGCATGTACCACATGCCAAAATAGGGATCGAAGTAGCGAAACCGCTTCGACACCGTCGTCGACCAGATGAACTGGTGATACCCGAGGCCGACGGCCGTGTTGTCGTTGGGCTTGGCCGGATCGAAGCGCATCGCGGCCCCGACGTCGAACTTGCTGACGAAACCCAGCGTCCAGGTCGGTTTGGTGTCGTCCCGGGCCTGGTTGAAGATTGCCCAGGTCAGCCCTGCCCCCAGCGATTCGAACCCGCTGCGTTTGGGGCCCTGGAACACCTGCGACGACGGGCGCGTGAACGAGCGCGCGTGGGGCGCGTCCAGGCCGTAATTCGCCTGCCCGGCCCCGGGCAGGATTCCGTCCCGCAGCAACGTCGAGTTCTGTTCGTTGACACAGGTTGGACGTCCTCCGGGATCGCCCGGGTAGATACAGAGGTGTCCTTCGCTCTGGTCGAAGTCCAGGGAACGTTGATCGCTGACCACCAGCGGCGCTTCGATGTGAAAGCCGACGTCGCGCATGACGCCGAAGTCGGCGCGAAAGTTCAGCAGATCCCGGGTCTGCTGGTACTTGAGATCTTTGATGAGCTCGGTGCCGGGCGATACCGCCGACTGCGACTCGCGCTTGATGAAGGCGCTCTTGGCCTCGTGTTGCCACGACAGGGTCAGGT
This sequence comes from Polyangia bacterium, assembly GCA_035696485.1. Classification (GTDB taxonomy): domain Bacteria; phylum Myxococcota_A; class Polyangia; order Fen-1088; family Fen-1088; genus DASRQT01. Next base: position 14,005 of record DASRQT010000461.1, read on the forward strand.
TCAGGTCGAACCGGTTGTCGTCATCCAGCGCCGAGACCACCCGGGTCACCTCGGCCGCCTGCGCAGGCCCGGCCAAGGCCAGCGCCCCCAAGGCCATCGCAATGGCCAGCGCGGAGGCGACCCATACCCGTCGAGGCAAACGAGA
>DASRQT010000462.1:0-6616 GCA_035696485.1 Polyangia bacterium
GCGCGCATCTGCGAGGAGAAGTTGAACGACCCGGCGCGCGCCTTCGCGACCTTGCGCGACGCCCTGCCGGCGGATCCGGGCGGCGACGAGCTTCTGCCCAAGCTCGAGCGCCTGGCCGGCAGCACCGGCGACTGGAATGGCCTGCTCGACATCTATGCGCGGGTGGCGCGCGGGCGGCCCGAGCTCGGTGACCGCGTGGATCTGCTGCGCATGCGCGCCGAGGTGCGCGAACGCCACCTCGGTGACGGCGCCGGTGCGCTGGACGAATACCTGCGCAGTTTTGCCCTCCAGCCTGAAAACGAGGCCACGCGGGAGGAGATCCTGCGCCTGGCGCGCGCGACCGGCCGCTGGGAGGACGCGCTCAAGGTTCAGGGGCAGCTGTTTGCGCAGGCCGAGGACCTGCCGACCAAGCTGACGGTGGCGCGCAACGCCGCCTATCTGGTCGAGCACGAGGTCAAGGATCTGGTGCGCGCCTTCCGCGCCTACCTGAACGCCTTTCGCCTGGCCCCGGACGACGCCGAGATCGTCCAGCACCTCTGGCGCCTGGGCGCGGCGATTGGACGCTACGAGACGGCGCCCGCGGTCGTTCCACCGGCGCCGGTACCGGCACCGGCGGCCGCCACCGCCGACCAGCCCGAAACCGAGGCTGCCGGGCTGGTTGTCGGCGAACAAGCTCTGGACGAGGGCGACGAGGTCGACACCGGCGCCGAGACCACCGAAGAGATCACCCAGGAGGTGTCGACCGAGCAGCTGACCGGCGAGCAGCTCGACGATGAGGAGCTGGCCGACGCCGATCTCCTCAATGAGGTCGATCCCGCCGACGAGTCACTGCCCAACATGGCGCCCGTCCCCGCGCCGACACCGCCCCCGCTCTCGTTGCATTCTCCCTCCTCGCCTCCACCGTCGCCGCCGGCGCCGATGGCGGCGCGCCGTGGTCAGGCCGCGGCGCAATTCCAGACCCCATGGGAAGAGCTGGCGCAGGCCTACGAATCGCTGCCGGCCGCCGACGCGCACGAGCGCTACGCCCGCCTGCTCAAGGTCGCCGAGATCTGGGAGCGCGGACAGAAGGACGTCGCGCGCGCCCTGGGCGCGCTGGAGCGGGCGTTCCGCCTGGTTCCCGCCGATCAGTTTATCCGCGACGAGCTGACACGACTGGGCAAGGCGCACGGCGAGTGGGATCGCATCGCGGAGATCTATCTCGGCGCGCGTGACGACTTCGGCCCCATCGAGACCGTCGTCGCCTTGCACCGCGAGGTCGCCCACATCCGCGAGTCGCTGGGGCAGGTCGACAAGGCCGAGGAGATGTTCCGCGAGATCCTGAGCCTCAAGTCAGACGACAGCGAGGCGCTCGACTATCTGGAGGGCGTCACGCGTTCGCAGGAACGCTGGGGAGACCTGGCCAACCTGCTGGAGAAACGCACCAGCAACCCGACCGAATCGCTGCCGCGCGGCGCCGACCGCCGCGCCAAGTTCCGCGAGCTGGCCGATCTCTACGCCATTCGTCTCGAGCGGCCGTACGAGGCCATCGACACGCTGGAACGTTATGTGATCGACGCCCAGAACGAACGCGAGGAACGCGACGAGCCCGAAGGCGAGAACAATGTCGGCGAGAACGAAGCCGGCCAGAACGACAGCGGCGGCGAGGCGGGCGCCGGGGGCGCCGCCCGCTGGAGCGGTGACGTCGCCGACGTGGAGGAGATCATCAAAGCCTACGACGCGCTGACGAAGCTCTACTCTCGCGTCGGCCTCTGGGCCAAGGTGGTCGAGAGCCTGCAACGCCAGACCGATCTGACCACCGACAACAAGAAGGCGCGCGATCTGCGCTGGCGCATTGCAACCGTGTACGAAAAAGAGCTGGGCCTGTCCGAACGGGCCGCCGAGGCGTACGAGGCGATCCTGGCGCAAATTCCCGATGACAAGGATGCGCTGTCCGCGCTGGACCGCCTGCACGAGGCGCACGGCCACCATGACGACCTGCAAGAGGTGCTGGCCCGCCGCGCCGCGCTGGCCACCGGCGACGAACGGCTGGAGCTGGTTCGCCGCCGCGCGAAGATCCTGGAGGACCGCCTGGGCAACCCCGAGGCGGCGGCGTCGTGCCTGCGCGAGCTTGGCGACGAAGCCATCCGTGACGACGAGCTCTTGGCCGCGCTGCTGCGCAACCTGCGCCGCGCCGGGCTGGCCCACGAGGCGGCGCGTGCGCTGTCGCAGCGAATCGAGCTGGAGAAGAAGCGCAAGGGCAAGGCGGCCTCGACGCGCGTCGCCGAGCTGAGCCTGCAGCTCTCGGAATTGAAGCTGGACGATCTCAACGATCCCGAGGCCGCGCGCCAGGGCGTCGAGGCTGCCCTGGCGGCGTCGCCGGAGAATCCCGCCGCCCTGACCGCCCTGGCCCGCCTCTACCTCAAGGAGAACGACTTTGTCCGCTACGCCGAGACGCGCGTGCGTGAAGCGCGCGCCAACGCCGGCAAACCCGAGGCGGTCGAGGCCCTGCTGGACGCCGGGCGCGTCTTCCGCGAGCAAGCGGCCGCCCCGGACCGCGCGCGCGCCTGTTTCGAGGAGGCCCTGGTCGCCGATCCCGAGAACGCCGAGTCGCTGCGCGCGCTGGCGGCCCTGCTGACGTCTCAGGGGGCGTGGGACGAGGCCAGGACGGTGCTGGGCCGGCAGCTGAATCTGGCGCCCACGCCCGAGGCGCGCGCGTCGGTCCTGACCGATCTCGGCCGCGCGGCCTGGGAAGGATCGAACGACGCCACCCTAGCGCAGAAGTATCTGGACGAGGCGCTGACGCTGGTGCCCGACCACCTGCCCGCGGTGATCACCATCGCGGACATCTATTTCAAAGAGAACCAGTGGGAGAACGCCGAAAAGCGCCTGGCCGAGGCGGTGCGCAAGCTGCGCGGCCAGCCGCAGCAGATGGTGCGCCTCTACCAGCGGCTGGCCGAGGTGCACGAAAAACTGGGTAAGCTGGACGAGGCCTACCGGCAGCTGCTGGAGGCCGACAGGATGGGACCGGGGCAGCTTCTGACCAAGCTGTCGCTGGGCGAAAATCGCTTTCGCGCGGCCAAGTGGCGCGAGGCCGCGCTGCACCTGGGGGGCCTGGCCGATCACCCGGACGCCGCGCTGTACCCCGACGACGTCGCCGACGCGCTGGCGCACGGGGCGCAGTCCGAGATCAAGCTGCGCCGCCCGGAGCGGGCGCTGGCCCTGTACGAGGCGGCCCTGCGCCTGCGCGCGAACCACCGCGCGTCGCTGCGCGCGCTGGCTGACCTGGCCTTCGAACGCGGTGAAAAACACCAGTCCGCCACCTACCTGCGGCGCCTGGCCGACGACGCGTCGGACACCGGCGAGCGGGCCTCGCTGTACCAGGAGCTGGGCGATCGCCTGACCGACGTCGGCGCCGACGCTCAGGCGCTGGCGGCGTACAACGAAGCGCTCAAGCTGGCCGGCAGCCCCGGCGAAGGCGAGGTGGCGCTGATGGAGAAGGCGCTCAAGCTGCAGCGCGCGACCGGTGACAAGGAGGGGGCGGCGCACACGTCGACGTTGCTGATCTCGCTGGTGAAACACCCCGATGAACGTGCGCAGCGCCGCCGCGACGCCGCGCTGATGATGATGGAGAGCGGCGACGAGGCCGGCGCGGCCGACCTGGTGCTGGCGGGGTTGGAAGAAAATCCCCAGGACGAGAAGGCGCTGGCCACGCTGTGCGAAGTCTGGGGACACCTGGGCAAGGACGGCCCGCTGGCCAAGCGCCTGGCCAAGGTGTTGCCGACTCTGCCGCCACCGGCGGAGGACGCCGCCGCCCGCTCCCTGCGCGCCGATCTCTGGCAGCGGCTGGGCGAGCTGCGGGTCAAGCGCGCCCCCGACGACGCGCTCGCAGACTTCCAGCGGGTCATCGAGCTGGACCCGCAGCGCCTGTCCGCGCGCGAATCGCTGGCCGCGCTTTACGGCTCCGCGTCCGAATACGCCGAGGCCGCGGCCTTGAACCATCGCATGTTGCTGGCGACGAACATCGCGCGCCCGGACTCGCTGCGCGCGCTGGCCGCGAACTACGCCGGCCGCGGCCTCATCGATCGCGCGCGCTGCTGCACCGAGATTCTGGACCTGCTGGGTTTCGCCGAGGCGGACGATCGCGCCTTCCTGCGCGACCACCCCGCCCCCGATCTGAAGCCCGACGATCCCTACGCCGCCGTCGTCGACGACAGCGACCGGCACGCCTTCCTGGCCATCGACGAGGTCACCCTGATGGCCGAGATCTTCTCGTCCCTGTGGGAGGGGGCGCCCGGCCTCATCGGCCAGCGCATCGAGGACTTCGGCGTCGCTGGTCCCGACAAGATCTCGCCCATGTCCGATCTCGATCTGGGCAAGATCTACGGTCAGGTGGCCAAGGCGCTGGGTAACAAGAAGACCGCGCTCTACGCGTCCTCGGACGCCGCCGCCTCCGATCTCACGATCGTGGTCCAGTCGCCGCCCGCGCTGATCGCCGGGCCCGGGCTGGCCCAAGGCGCGTCGCACGCGGAGATCCGCTTCGAGCTCGGTCGCGGGCTCGAGCTTTCGCGCCCGGAATACATCCTGGCCGCCGGGGTACCGCCAAAACAGTTCGCGCAGCTGTTCTCCAGCGTGCTGAAGGCGTTCCACCCGCGCCATTCCAAGCGGCGCACCACGGCCGGCGACGCCGGCGCCGACCAGGCGACCAAGCTGAAAAAAAACGTTCCCTACAAGGTCTCGAAGCGGCTGGTCGAACTGTTCAGCGAGCTGGGATCCACCTCCTGGAGCTCGGTTCGCTGGCGGGCGGTCGTGCGCCACACCGGCAATCGAGCCGGGCTGCTGCTCTGTGGCGACCTCAAGACCGCGACCCGGGTCATGCTCCGCAACGGCCGCGACGGCGGCAGCTCACCCACGGATCCATCACCGGAAAGCCTGCGCGAGCTCCTCGGCAGCAATGAATTGCTGCGCGACCTCCTCCACTACGCAATCAGCGAAGAATACTTCCACCTACGCGAGAAGCTCGGTACGGCGGCGGCCAGCGCGGCGGCGGCGTAGCGCCTCAGGGCGCCACGACCGTCAAGGAAATGGCGTCAGGCGCCGCGCCGAAACTGGGCGTGGATCACGACCGACTGCGAGACCGGCTCGGAGCCCGTGGGCGACGAGCGGGCTAACGAATACGGGACGGCAGCGGCCGGAAGATTTGCCGAGCCACCGTCAAATACCCGGAACGGTTTCATGACACTGTTGCGGCGAACGTAGTCCCTCGGTTTCGGTCCCACGCCGAAGGAAACCATCTGCGCCAGCGGCCGCCAAGGGCTGCTCGACTCTTCGAACCTGGCCAGCAATCGGTTGACATCATTCTGAAATTCAATATCGGACCGGATGTCGCCAGGGGTCGTCAGGGACTGGCGAATTGTTGGGGCCGATACGATGTCGACTTGGACGGCTTTCATGATTACCTCTTTGTGCGCAGTGAGTCAGCAAGTCCCGCGCCAACAGCAGCGCCACACCCGTGGCACCGGAATCGAGTCGACACGGCTACTTACGCATTCCTATCGCCCAGGTCGGCCTGCAGTTGCGCCGCCGCGTGGCGCTACTGCCCGGGGTCGACTCTTTTTCTCTGATGCGCGACCATCAAACCATACCCATATCAATTGACTGCCTGATGCTTCGTTACAGGGGGGACCCGATGTTGAGACTAAGTAGCCTTGGCTTGATGACCGTCTTAATGACGACGGCCGTTTCTCTGTCGTGCGGCGAGCGCGCCAATCCCGCATACGTTGTCCCCGGCGCCACCGACGCCGGGGGCGGGCAGGAAGATGTGCCCATGAGCGTCGGCGACGGCGGCCCGAGTCGCGGCTGCGGCATCCCGCTGGTCTCGTGCAACGGCAACTGCGTCGACCTCCAGTCCGATCCCACCAGCTGCGGGACCTGCGGCACCGCCTGCGGCGGCGGCAAGGTCTGCGCGCTGGGCCGGTGTGTCTGCGCCCCTGGCGAGACCGACTGCGCCGGCACCTGCTTCGACCTCCTCAAGGCCGCCCAGCACTGCGGCGCTTGCGATCAGGTGTGCAGCGGCGCCCAGGTCTGCTCGCAGGGAAGCTGCGCGAGCATGTGCACGATGCCCCTCTCCGCCTGTGCCGGCGGTTGCGTCGATCTGCAGTCCGACACGCGCAACTGTGGCACCTGCGCGACAACCTGCCCGGGCGCCATGGAATGCATCGACGGGAAGTGCAACTGTGGCACCGGCCTCAGCGTGTGCAGCAACCGCTGCATCGATCTGAACAGCAGCCGCGCCAACTGCGGGTCATGCGGAAACATCTGCCCTGTGCGCGAGCTCTGCATGCAGGGGCGATGCACGCCCAACTGCTCGACCGGGCTGACCGAATGCAACGGTGCGTGCGTTGACCTGACCTCGGACAGCGAAAACTGCGGCGCCTGCGCCGTCAAATGCACGGGCGGCAGCAGCTGCTCCGGCGGCAAGTGCGCCTGCGCGGTTGGCCGCCAGCGCTGCGGCGGCATCTGCATCGACCCGCAGACCGATCCGGCCCATTGCGGAGGCTGCGGCAACAGGTGCCCCGCCGGCCAGGTATGCAGTCAAGGTAACTGCCTGACGATCTGCGGGGGGGGGTTGACCCTGTGC
>DASRQT010000463.1:0-4697 GCA_035696485.1 Polyangia bacterium
GAGCGTGCCGCCGCAGCAACGCCGCGACCAGCACGCCCATATCGACCAGGCGTTCACGCAAGGGCGGCAAGGTCACCTGCGGGCCCGATAACCGCCCGAGCAAATCGGCGCGAAATCGTCCTGCCGAAACCAGGGCCGCGAGATCCTGCTGTGAGGCCGAGATGAGGCGGAAATCCACCGGCTCGGGCCGGGTGGCGCCCACCGGCGTGACCTCCCGTTCCTGCAAGACCCGCAAGAATTTCACCTGAACGGCGGTGGGCAGCTCCGCGATCTCGTCGAGGAACAGCGTGCCCTGGTCGGACGCCCGCACCAACCCGTCGTGGTCGGTCGCCGCGCCCGAGAAGGCGCCCTTTCTGTGGCCGAACAGCTCACTCTCGGCCAGCGACTCGGGCAGCGAGCCGCAATTGACCGCGATGAACGCACCGGGACGCCCGGACAGCCGGTGCGCCGTGCGCGCGGCGATCTCCTTGCCGGTTCCAGTTTCCCCCAGGATGACGAGAGGCAACCGCGAGGTCGCGCTCTTGGCGATGACGCGCAATCCCTGGAACAGGGCCGGCGCCAGGGTCTCGATGACGTCAACGCCGGCAACGGGTGCAGCGATCTGGGGAGGGCCCAGCAGCGCGTTTTCGACCCCGCGCTTGAACAGAAGGACGCTCCGCCCCACGACCACCGGAGTGCCGTCCTCCAGCGAAACCTGTTTCGTGGCTGTTCCGCGCAGGAAGGTGCCGTTGGTCGAACCGAGGTCTTCCAGAACGTAACCGTCGCGCTGGCGCTCGACGAGAGCGTGCCGTTCAGAGGCGCGGCGATCGGGGAGCGTGAGTCGGCTCTCCTCGCCTGACTCCCCCAGCCGCAACGCCAGTCTCTCACCGCGCCCGATCAGCAGAGGCGCGGCCTGCTCGACGTCGATGGCCAGACCGCCGGCGGATGGGAAATCGCCACAAAAGGCCACGTACAGCACATCGACGGGGCGCTGGCTATCGGCGCCCCCTCGCGTCCCGCCTTCACGAACTGTGCGAACCTGACCCGGGTGGATGCGGCCAGCCTACCATCACCCTTGCGCGACGCGTAGGCCGGACGCGGCGCGCTGTCCCACCAGTTGTTCGAGCTTGGGCTAAACCCCCACGCCGATATGCCGATCTTGTGGAGATGAAGTTTGCCCTGCCCGCATCGGGGGGAAACCGTCTGCCGCCGATGCTGTGGCGGCTGCTGGTCGGCGCAGCGGTCTGGACGACGATCGGCTGTCAGTCGGCGGAGCCATACAAGCCATCACCGATGGACACGTCGGGATCGGGTGGCGCCGGAAGCGCGCTGCAATCCAGTGGCGGCTCGGGCGGAGAACCATTCGGCTCGGGCGGAGCGGGCGGCGCGGGGACCGGCGGGTCGATCAACCCGGGAACCGGCGGGTCGATCAACCCGGGGACCGGCGGATCGGGAACCGGCGGCTTCAATTCCTTCGACGCGTCTGCCGGCAGCGGCGGCAGCATGCAACCAGATGCATCGGCCGACACCAGCGGTGGAGTGGACTCGCCGCCCGCGATCAGCCCCTATTGCCAGCGAACGGGCTGGACAGCCACCGCGTCCGTCATGTCAACCGGCGCCACCCGTCCGGCGAATGGAATTGACGGAGATTTAACGACCCGCTGGGGCAACGGGCGCTTCCAGGATGGTACGGACTGGTACAAGGTCGACTTCGGCGGCCTGGTGCGCCTGGACAGCATCACGCTGGACAACACCATGACCTACCCGACCGACTGCCCGGGCGCCCACGCCGTCTATGGATCGACCGACGGCACGACGTTCACGGGACCGTTCGCGACCGGCAACGGCACCGAGGGCAAAACCGTGATTCAGTTCCCGGCGCAGAGCGTTCGCGCCATCAAGATCAATCAGACCGGACTGTCGCGTAAGGCCTACTGGTGGCAGATCGGCGAGTTGCAAATCCACTGTCTTTGAGGTGAGGGCCCAGGGCCCGCGCACGGCGTCACCCCGGCCTCGCGCGGACACCGCCGAGCAAGCTGTCCGACAGCCAACCGGACATTTTCATATAGCCCACTTCCCAAGGGTCTTAACCCTCAAGTGGTCTGGCCAATCGACCGAAAACCCTAGCGCAGGGGGCATCCGTCACGGCCATGAAACATTGGGGACGAATCGCAATTGGCCTTCTACTGAGCACGCTGACGGCCTCAGCGAGCTACCGATGCGGGGTGCCGATGGCTCGCTTTAAAGTCGAGGTCGCATGAAACGAGTCTCGTACATTGTCGTCGCCCCGATCTTGACGATGGCCGCCCTGTCAACCGCGCACGCCACTGCCAGGGTCTGGCAAGGGGGAGATGGCGTCTTTGGGACGGCCGGCAACTGGAACCCAAGCGGCTCACCTGGATCAGGCGACGATCTGGCGTTCTCCGGAAGTACCACCGCATGCAACATCAACTCGTCGGTTACCGTCAACTCGATCAACATCTCGGTGGGCGTGACGGTGACACAGGCGGCTGGCGTTACCCTGTCAATTAACGGATCTTTCACGCAGAGCGCCGGTACGTTCGTCGGCGGCAACAGCACCATGGACCTCGGTGGCGACTTCAATCTGTCGGGCGGCGCCTTCACCGCGACCAGCGGGCGGATGGAAGTGGGCGGCGCGTTCAACAAGACGTCCGGAAGCTTCACGCACCATTCCGGGCAGGTGATGTTGAACGCGACCAGCAGCAAGACCTTCGCCACCAATGGCTTGACGTTCAACAACCTGACCCTCAACGACGGCGTCGCCGGCTACTGGAAATTGGATGATGGGACGACCCCGATCGTCGACTCATCCGGATACACGCATTCGGGCACGCTCACCAATACCCCCACCTGGGCCGGCGCGGGAAACGGGGGCGGCGTCAATTTCACCGACGGCAATGCCATGATCCTCAACGGTACGAATCAGTACGCGACGATCACGCGCACCACGACGCTGGAGCCGACCAGCGTTTCCGTTTCGGTCTGGATCAAGCGAAACGGCACGCAATCACAATACGCCAAGGTCGTGAACAAGACGTACAACAACTCCGCTAGCGCGCCATTCCAGAGCTACAGCGTGCAATTGAACAACTCCAACACCGACTCCGGCCAAATAGCCTGGGAAACCGGTCACACCGGCCCGACCAACAGCACCCTCTTTTCCACGGCCAACGCGGTTCAAGATGGGATCTGGACGCACGTCGTCGCCGTGTACGATCCTGCTGGCAGTAACCCTCGAAAGCGCCTCTACGTCAACGGCACCCTCAATGCATCGGTCGACCTGGGCACCGCGTTGCTCTACGACACCAACGGGACCGGGAACCTCTTCTTCGGCCAGGGCGGTGGCGGGACCCAGTACTTCAAGGGCACCATCGACGACGTTCGGATTTACAGGCGCGCACTGTCTTCGGCGGAGGTCGCCGACCTATTTTCCGGGGCGGGCCGAATCACGTCGGTCGCCACCCAGACGCTCAACGCCGCCCTGATCACCGCTGGCGATTTGAACATCGTCAGCGGCACCCTGGATGTCAGCGCAGCCGGTTGCGCGTCGTCGCTCCCCTGCGGCGTGACCGTCGGCGGAAGTTATAACAACTTCGGTGGACTTTTCACTCCGCGCACCGGCACTCTTACCTTCAACGGTAGCGCCAGCACCAATGTCCTGCTTACGGAGCGGCTCAATTTTAACAACGTCACTTTCAGCGGTACAGGCACCTGGACGTTGCAAGACCGGCTGTTCGTCGACAACACGCTGGCCATGAGCGCCGCCAGCACCCTGTCGCAATCCAGCAACAACTACACCATTCACGCCGGGACGCTGAACAAAACTGCCGGCACAATTTCAGGCTCGGGGTCAGTTGTCCTCGACAGCAGCAGCAACCAAACTCTTGTCGTCAACAGCCTGGGTCCCAGCCTGCGGATCGAGGTACCCCAAGAGAGCGGACTGGTCGGCTACTGGAAGCTTGACGAAGCTCGGTATACGACCGCCAGTGATTCTTCAGGCAGCGGCTACAACGGGACGTTGACCAACTACGCCACGTGGTCGACCAACGTCCCGACGTCCCCGGCCATACCCATCGACGATGCCGGTTCGGTATCGCTCGACGGCACCAGCCAGTACGTGTCCTTGGGTAACCCCGCCAACCTCAACTTCGCCGGACAGATCACCATGGCCGCGTGGGTGAACATGACGGCGAGCAGTGGCACCCAGAATATCCTCGCCCACGGCTACGACGCCAGCACTGAGGTCTACATGCGCATCAGTGGCGGCCAATACCAGCTCGGCAGCTGGCTGAGTCCCACCTCATATCAGACGACCTACGCCGTCCCTGGTGGTGACGTCGGAGCGTGGGTGCACGTGGTCGGCGTCTATGATGGAACCACGTGGCGTCTTTACCGGAACGGGACGGAGGTCAGCACCTTCGTCACGGCGAACGGATCAAAAACCGTTGGCGCCAACTGGGCCATAGGCGCTCGCGGCGATGGTACGTCGCGCTGGTTCGGCGGCAACATCGACGACGTCCGCATCTACAACCGCGGTCTGTCCGCCAACGAGGTCTCCGCGCTGTACACCAGCGGTTACACCTCCGGCAGCACGATCGTCTATTCGCTGGGCGGCACCTCAGCCGTCACCGGAACGCTCAAGCTCGACAGCGGCAGCCTGGACGCCGTCAGCTACCAGAACTCGATCACCGGCGCCA
>DASRQT010000464.1:0-3223 GCA_035696485.1 Polyangia bacterium
GAAACGGTCTGATGCGGCAAGGTTAAGGCAATCTGGAAAACGCGCAAGTGCTACCCTGAAAAGATGCCCAGCCTGCCCCTACCGCTAGCGATGCTGCTATCGGCGCTGATCGGCGCCGGCGCGGGCGGCTGCAGGCGGCAATCCCACGGGTCGGCGCGCCCCGCGGCGGTTGCCAACCCACCCGATGCGACAGGAGCCGCCCCTGCCCTTTCACCGCCCCAGCCCGCCCCGGCGGCGGCAGCGTCCGGCCAAGCCAAACCCAAACGAGCGATTCAACACGTGATCATCATCAGCGAGGACGGACTGCGCCCGGATGCGCTGATGAGCGTCGGGCCGCCCGTGCACAACAGCATCTTGAAAAGGGGGGCCTATTCGCTGACCGCGCGGACAATCCGGCATGCCTCCACCCTCCCCTCGCATGCCGCGATGTTGTCCGGGTTCGACATGCGCGAGCACGGATTGAGCTGGAATTCTTGGAAGCCCGAGCGCGGCTACATCCTGGTGCCGACGGTCTTCGACGCAGCGGAACATGCCGGCGACAGCTCAGCGGCGTTCGTGGGCAAGCGCAAGCTTCAGCACATCACACGCCCTGGTTCGGTCGATGTGTTCTCGCGGCCGGGATTTTTCTGCAAGAAGGTGGTCGCGGAAGCAGCCCGCTATTTTGTCGAGAAGAAGCCCAAGCTCGAATTCATTCACTTCTCCGACCCCGATGAACGCGGTCACGCCATCGGCTGGATGTCGGATCCGCAGCTTGAGGCGATCCGCAGCAGCGACAAGTGTCTAGGCACGCTGATCGATGCAGTGGCCGCGGCGGGGATGGCGGAGGACACGCTCTTTATTCTGTCCTCCGACCATGGCGGTCACGGCCGCAATCACTCGGGACGGATCGAAGAAGACCGCCTTATCCCCTGGATAGTCTGGGGGCCGGGCGTCCGGCCTGGGCACCACATCACGACTCCGGTCAGCACTGTTGACACTGCCGCCACTGCCTTGTGGGCGCTGGGATATCCCAACCCCCCCGGCCTGCAGGGCACGCCCGTGATGGACGCCTTCGAACCCCCGCCGCCGGCGCGCTGACCGGGCGCGACTGATCGCGTGAGGGAGGGAGGGACGGCAAATCCTGCCCGAGCTCATCGCGGGGGGCGCGGGACCCCTTCAGGGTCCCGACTCAGAAGAAATTGATGACGAAGTTGATCAACGACCAGTTCGTCCAGGTCTCGTCGCGGTAGCGGGCTCCCGTCACGGTGGCCTCGATGTCGAACGACCAGTTCCACCCCTGCACCAGCTCGAGACCGATGCCCCCCATCGCCGCGCCCCCCCACTGGCCGTACCAAATCGAGAACGCGTCCTCTTGATCGACGTGGGCGGCGCCTATGCCCCCCTTGATGAACAGCTTGTTGGTCAGGAACAGCTGCAAGGCGGCCAGGTGGGCTGTCTGTTCGTAGACATACGGGCCCTGACTGACCACAGCGCCTTCAATATCCCAGAGCAGAATCAGCCGCGGCGTGAGGCCAAAGCCGAGGTGAAAGTTGTAGGAGAATCCGCCCAGGGAGGTGCTCTGTCCGGTGTCGCGGCCGTTGAACCGCACGCCGCCGAAACCGAGCCCGCCGCCGATCGTGAACGGCCGGTACGTCACCACCCGAGGCGGCGGCGGGGGAGGATAGTAGTGGTAGTAGTTCGGCGGATACCGCGGCGGCGGGTAGCCCGGCTGCTGGCCGTAGCCCGGCTGCTGGCCGTAGCCGGGAGGTGGTCCGTAGCCAGGCGGTGGACCGTAGCCCGGCGGGTAAGACGGCGGCGGGTACCGCTGCGGCGCCACGTTGCCGGGTGGCGGCGGCGCGGGTTGCGCGGGCGGTGGCGCCGCGGGGGCTGGCTGCGCGGCGTTTGGCGGTGGCGTCGCCTGCAGGGCCCCGGGTGTTCCTGGCCCACCCGACTGTTGTCCATACGCGGCAGTACTGTGAATAAGAAGAACGGTCGCAGCTGTAATAAGCCTGTTCATGTGCGGGTCCCTCTTAGATATCCGAAGGTAAGGCTAAGGCTGTGCAAGTAGAAAGCCAGCCATGGCGGACCCTGAAATCAATGACGCTGTGGGGTCAGTGCGAAATCGGCCGGCGCAGCCCGGGCGCCGCTCAAGGCGTCGCGGAGCTTTATGGAGATCCTCACCATGGGATGCGTCTGCTGCGCCGAGGGGCGGTCCTCGAACACAAACCGGCCGTCAGTCCAGCCGAGCGCGTCGGTCAGCATCGATTGAACCTTCTCACACAGGAGCGCGTGCACCTCGGGTTCGGGGACCAGGCCGACCAGCGTCAGCACGCGTCCGAGGCGGGTTCCGGTTTCGCGGCCGGCACGCAGGGCGCGATCCAGCTCGGTTGGGTGCAAGAGCCCGCGATCGACCAGCATCTTGCCCAGCAACACCCGCTGCTCCGACGAGCTGGCCAGCGTGATGGTGCCGGCGTCGATGGTGAACCTGCGCACGACCGGCCCGCGCGACAGCGTCAAACTGCCGGTCGCCTTGCGACGGTTCAACCACTCCAGAAGATCCCCCACCGACATCGTCTGAAAGTCTCCGCGCAAGGACATGCCGCCGATCGTACCCGCGCCGCGCCGGCTGGCAATTTATCGGCGTCAGAACTTTCTAATCGGGGGTTCGCCGGGGGTTGTCGACACCGGACCCTTGGGGACCAGGCGTCTGACGCGGGCCAGTTCCATATCGGGGTGGTTCACCTTCTTCACCATGACCGGAACCCGCGTGCCGGAGCGCAGCGCTCGCCGGTGCGGGGGATCGCGCCCCGAATCGGAGGGGGCAGACGGATCAAGCCGGCGCGACAGGCGGCCCACCACCTCCACGACGTCGCCGGGGGCGATGTTGATCTCGGCGCCCAGCACCTCGCGGTCGTCCAGGCGAAGGCGGGTGAGGAACGGGTGATCCAGCTCGAGCAGGGTCGTGCTGTGAAACTGGACGCGTTCGTCGGCCGGGAAATGGTCCAGCAGCATACCGCCGGAGACCTCCACCCAGATCGGTTCGTCTGTGCCGTCGTCCAGCAGGAAATCGAGGGCGACCTCGTGGAAAAAATCGGCGGATACCCATTGCCCCTTGCGGAAGCGAGACAGCGACCAGACCGCGCGCCGCCCATCCAGCGCCGAGGCGGCCGTGCGACGTGCCACCACCACGCCTCGCACGGCGACGGCGCGGCGGTCCGGGACCCCGCGCAGCTCGGAGACGCGG
>DASRQT010000465.1:0-8110 GCA_035696485.1 Polyangia bacterium
ATCGGCCTCGGGTGGGCGTCACGCCGCAGGCGCCGCTTTCCGGCGCTCGGTTCTATTTCGCAGCGGCGTTCTGCGTCGGCGCGTCGGTGCTGGCGTGCGGTGCCGGGCCCGATGCCTCGGCGTAGACGCTGCGGAATCTTGTAAGGAACGGCTCGATGGAGGCACCCACGCTACCAGATGCGGCTTCCATCGTTCGTCGGTCAGGGCGTCGTTTTCTTTTTGGCGGGCGTGGGTTGTGCGCGCGTGGGCAGCGGCGGCGGGTCGCCGCCCACCCCGCCGGCCAAGGACGGCGCCGCCAACGGCGTCCCCGTTGACGCCTCGCCCGCGGTCGACCGGCCGCCACCGGTCGACGCCTCCGGCGTCGACGCGTGCGCGATGGCGATCGCCGCTGGCAGCACGCAGGGCTGTGATTTTTACGCGCTGACACCGCCGCCGAGGGGGAGTGCCACGGACGGCTCCTGTTTCGTCGCCATGCTGGCGAACACCTGGACCGCCCCGGTTGCCATTCAGGTTGCATACGGCGGGCAGGCGCTGGACGTCGCGCGGATCGCGAGGGTGCCCATCACGTCGGGGATGGGGTTGAGCTACGCTCCTTTGCCGGGCGGACAGCTGGCCCCGGGACAGATGGCGTTGCTGTTTCTGGCGAATGGACCGGTGGACCCGAGCTCGCCGCTCGCCGACATGCACGTCGATTGCCCGGTTCCGGCCGGCGTCACCGTCGATCCCGCCGTGCACGGCACCGGCTTCGGTAAACCGTTTCGCATCACCACCAGCGCTCCCGTGGCGGCCTACGACATCTATCCCTATGGGGGCGCCTCCAGTCACATCTCCAGTGCGACGTTGCTGATTCCGACGTCGGCCTGGGGAACGAACTACATCGCCACCGCCGGCTTCAAGGAGGACCCCGGTCTGCACAACCAGCATTCCGTCAACATCGTCGCCATCCACGACGGAACCGAGGTGACCATCAACCCGACTGCGCCGATCGTCGGCGCCGCGGGCGTGCCCGGCGGCCCGCGCGGGCAGCCACGGACCTACAACCTGGCCAGCGGTCAGATGCTGCAACTCTTGCAACCCCAGCCCCTGTCCGGCAGCGCGATCAGCGCCAACAAGGTCGTCGGCGTCTGGGGCGGAAGCGACTGCATGAACATCCCTGTCGGTTGGAGCGCGTGCGATTCGGCGCATCAACAGCTGGTCCCCGTGAACCTGCTGGGCTTCGAATACACGGGGGTCAGCTACCGAGATCGCCTGGCCGGTAAACCCGAAACCATCCCGTGGACCCTGATCGGCGCCGTCGACGGCACCACGCTGCGATACGATCCCGCGCCCCCGCGCGGCGCGCCCGGCGTGCTCAACCGAGGCGAGACCGTCGAGCTGGACGCCACCGTTCCCTTCAACGTCCGTAGCCAGGACGCCCAACATCCTTTCTATCTGGCTGGTCACATGACGGGCTGGCTGAAGATCAGCTCAGACCCCGGCCCCGGCGATCCCGAGACCGTCAACACCGTTCCCCCGCAGCAGTGGCGGACGTCTTACACCTTTCTCACCGACGCCACCTACAGCAACTCTCACCTGGTATTCACGCGCCAAAAGATGAATGGCACATTCCACGACGTCACCCTCGATTGCCTGGGCACGCTGGGCAACTGGACCCCCGTCGGCCAGGATGCAACGTACGAATACACCCGTGTCGATCTGGTCTCCGACTTCAAGCCGCAAGGCAGCTGCCGCAACGGCACCAACACCGCCCGCAGCAACGCCCCGTTCGGCTTGACCGTCTGGGGCTGGGACTTCGCGGCCAGCTACGCGTACCCGGCCGGTATGGGCGTCAAGCCGATCAACGACGTCATTATCGTGCCGTAGGTCCACGGCGCAATAGTGAAGCGCTGGATGCGGTCGTTGCCGCTCGGGGCGCGGGGGACTCCCGCCCCTCTCCACTTCCAAATTAGGCCAGACACGGGGGCTTGTGGCAAGACCCGGGTCATGCGGCACAGTCGCCAGCATGAAAAACCATGCCGTGGTGATCGCTGGAGGAGGCCCGACGGGGCTGATGTTGGCGGCCGAGCTGGCGCTGGCGCGGGTCGACGTTGCCATTGTCGAGCGGCGCGCCAACCAGGATCTCCCCGGCTCGCGCGCACGCGGTCTGCATTCACGCACGATCGAGGTGCTCGATCAGCGTGGAATCGCGGAGCGCTTCCTGTCACAAGGGAAGGTGATGCAGGTCGCGGGCTTCGCGATGAACCCTCTCGACGTCAGTGATTTTCCGACTCGCCACAACTACGGGCTCGCGCTGTCGCAGAGCCGCTTCGAGCCCATACTCGCCGCCTGGGTCGACGAGCTGGCGGTACCGATCTATCGCCAACGCGAGGTGACGGGCTTTACCCAGGACGACACCGGCGTCGACGTCGAGCTGGACGTCGAGCTTTCTGGGGGCCGTTCGTTGCGGGCGCAGTACCTGGTCGGGTGCGACGGCGGCCGCAGCCTGATCCGCAAGAAAGCCGGTATTGACTTCCCGGGCTGGGATGCGTCCGTCAGCTACCTGATTGCCGAGGTCGATATGGCCGATGAGCCGGCGTGGGGTATCCGCCGTGGTGAGAAGGGCGTCAACGCCCTGGGCAAGTCGGACGACGGGAAGCGCGTGGGCGTCGTGTTGATCGAACCAACCGTCATGCAAGGCGACGACCCGACCCTCGACGACCTTCGCGAGGCGCTCATCGCCGTTTACGGGACCGACTTCGGTGTTCACAACGTCACGTGGCTCTCGAGGTTCACCGATATGACCCGGCAGGCGGCGTGCTACCGAGCCCAGCGGGTGCTCTTGGCCGGCGACGCGGCGCACGTGCATTCACCAGTAGGCGGACAGGGCCTCAACATCGGTGTCCAGGACGCCGTGAACTTGGGATGGAAGCTGGCCCAGGTGGTGGGCGGCACATCGCCGGAGAGCCTGCTCGACACCTACCAGGCCGAGCGCCACCCGATCGGTGCGCGCGTTCTCAGGACCACCATGGCGCAAACTGCCCTCGGCCGCGGCGACGAACGAACGAACGCCGTGCGCGAGACCATATCCGAGCTGCTCCAGATGGACGAGCCTCGCAAGCGGTACGCCGCGAGGATGTCTGGTCTGGACATTCGCTACGATCTCGGCGCGGGACACCCGCTGCTCGGGCGCCGCATGCCCGATCTCGACCTGGTCACCGCAAACGGCCCACGGCGGGTGTTCACCCTGCTGCACGATGCCCGACCGGTGCTGCTCAATCTCGGTGAGCCGGGCGCCCTCGACATCGCGTCGTCTCGCTGGGCGGATCGGGTTCAACGGGTCGACGCGCAATACGCTGGTGCGTGGGAGCTCCCGGTGCTGGGCGCGGTCGCTGTTCCCACTGCCGTGTTGATTCGGCCCGACGGACACGTCGCGTGGGTGGCGGAGGGCACGGACCAGGGCCTTCGTGACGCCCTGACCACCTGGTTCGGACCGCCCCATCACGACTGAACCGAAGCCACAATCCGCGACATGTCCGTCGCGATCGCGTCGTCCAGACTGCGTAATAACGGCGGCTTTCAAAAGGGCACTGTCCTTGCTTGGAAGATCGTCGCCTCGCCTTCACCCGCGATTTTACATTGTAACTATTTTCGCCGTGGTATTTGGCCAATGTCCCGATGAGCGACGTAATTAACGACACAATTGGCAACACCAGCTCTCCCAAGAGCTATTCAGGCCCGACTTCCTTCGTCCGGGCCGCCACTGGCAACAACAAGATTCCAGGCGCACGCACTGACGGCGCGGTCCAGCGCAGCTGGGACCGCGCACGGGCCGCCGGTCGGACTTTCTACGTATTCGCCGCCGCCGTCGTCGCGATCCTGCTGCTGTACGCGTCGATCTCCGGACTGCAGGGCGCGATGCGCGACTTCCCCTGGGACTTCGTCGTCAACTACCGCATCGGCCAGGCGTTCCTCGACGGTTACAACCCGTACACGCCCGAGGGACGCGTGCGCGCGGCCCTGACCATGGGGCCGTCGGCCATCGGGTTTCCACCCAGCACCGTCCTGTGGTTCCTGCCGCTGGTGGCCAGGGTCGACCTGGCGACGGCGCATGCGGTGCTCAACTGGCTGAGCGTGGCCTTCGTGCTGGTCGAAATGTGGATGTTGACGTCGACCCTCAAGGTGCCGTGTCCCGCGGCGACGGCCTGGCTTGCCTTCGCGTACGTCTTGTCGTTGCCGCTGTTCCTCAATCACCTCAAGGTCGGGCAAATATCTGCGCCGATCGCCCTGCTCTGCTTCCTGGGTTGGTTCAACGCCCGGCGCGGTGACGACGTCGCCGCCGGTGTCGCTCTCGGAATTGCGTGCACGCTCAAGCTGTTCCCGGGACTGCTGGTGTTCCTGTTCTTGCTGTGGCGCCGCTTCCGTCTGGTCGGCGTCGCGCTGGGGCTCTACCTCGCGGCCGTCGTCATCACATGCGTGCGTTTCGGCGTCTCAAGCTGGACGATCTTCTTCAAGAACGAAAGAGCCATCGCCGACGTCTTCCTGGGCCACGTCCAGAATCAGTCGCTGTTCGGCGTCGTGCAGCGCTACTTCCACCCGACCTGCCGGCCGCCGGCGCCGGTCGATCTGCGGGCGGTCTGGCTGACGACCGCCCTGGGGCTCGCCTGCATCGCGGTGGCTTCGTGGCGGGCGCTGCGGGCGCGTTCGCAGGAGGACCGGGATCTCGCCTTCGCCACCTTCTCGGTGCTGGCGCTGGTCTTCTCCCAGTGGACCTGGGAGCACTACGACGTCATTGCGATCCTGCCCGTCGCAATCGCGGCGACCGCGCTGGTAAAGCTCTGGCGGTCGGCCCCGCAATGGCGTCCTCGGCTGGGCGCGGCCGCCGGCCTGGTCCTGGTCTCCGCCGTGGTCGCCTCGTGGCGCATCGACATGGAGAAGAAGATTACTTACATGAAGGCGGTCCGCGGCGGGCAGAAGTCGCTGCACCGGGCGCTGCACGCGTACGAAACCGTCAACTGGCTGCCGACCGTGGCGTTGCTTGTGATTGTCGGCGCGCTGCTGTGGCATGCAACCAGCGCGCGGCGCCAGTCCCAGGCGTCGAAGGTCTCGAACAGCTAGCAGGTTGATCGCGGCGCGCTTCGCCCCGCGGTCAAGATGCAGCAACCGCTATTTCCCCTGGCCTGTATTGTGCTGATCGCCGCGTCAGGGTGTGGTGATGGTGACGCTGTCGAACGTCGACGTGTTCAGCGTCCCGTCCAGGTGGCTGGTGACCGCCATGCCCAGGTAAAGCGTCGTCGGCATGGTCACGGTCAGCGTCGGACCGATCGCCGTCCACGTGGTCCCGTTGGTCGAATAAAACCCGGTGAAGTTGTTCCCGGAGCGAACCAGGCGCACCCAGGACGGCACCACCGATGCCCCCACGTTCTGGCGCGCGGTGATGCCGCCGGTGGTGGCGCGGGACTGCAGGCGAAACCCATTCGCCGCCGTCGGCGTTATGTGCGCGTAGAGGTTCCTGCTTCCGGCGGTGAGGTTCTCGCGCATCATGACGCCGGCTTTTGCGTAAGGGTCGGTGTTCTGAATGCCGGTCACGCGCGCGGTGATGGTGGCGTTTCCGGAGACGGCGTAATGAACGGAACGGAATTCATCGGCGTTCCCCCAAATGTCGACGCCCGATCCACGCACGGTGTGTGTACCGGACGACTCGCTCCAGCTGCCGACCGCGCCGACGGCACCCACGTCCTGGGTCGCCCACGCGATCGTGGGCGTCGCCGACACCGGGCTGGAATCGGGTCCCTCGCCGCCCGAGTTGCTGGCCGAAACCACAAAGTAATAAACCGTGCCGTTGGTCAGGCCGGTCACCGTGTAACTGGTCGAGGTGATCCCCGCCTGCACCACCGTGAAGGGTCCGGTCATCGCGGTTCCCTTCTTGGCCGTGTAGCTCTGCGCCCCGCTGACCGCCGACCACGAGAGGGCGACCTGCGAATTTCCCGGTGTCGCCACCAATCCTGTCGGCGCCGGCGGCGGCACGACGTAAACGAATGAGGCGGTATTGGACGGCCCGCTTTCGGCCGGCGCCAGGTTGGTCGCCGTCACCACGTAGTAGTAGCTGAATCCGGGCAGGACCGTCGTGTCGGTGTAGCTGGGCGCATCGGACGTGCCGATCGCCAGGAACGGTCCCGCCAGCGTGTCGGCGCGTTTGATCGTGTAGATGTCGGCGCCGCGCGTTCCGGTCCAGGTCAACGCCACCTGACCGGCGCTGCGCACGCCGCTCAAGAAGCTGGGCGCACGCGGGGTCGTGCCGTACGTGTCCTGGTAGCGCACCAGCGCCTCCAGAAAGAAGTAGTCGGCATAGCTGAGCGAACGTTCCACCTGCTGGTTCCCGGCGGGAGCGTTGTAGCTGGTGGTGGCGCGCAGGAGGATGCTCTCCTTCGTGAGATCGCCGGCGGTGGCCACGCTCCGATAGAGATTGCTGCCGCTGGTGTTGCGCAAACGGTCCAGGATATTTTCGGCGGCCGCCTTGTACTGGGCGCGCTTGGCCACCGGCACCGCCGGGATGCGGCTCAAATCGACCAGCGCCGACGCGGCGATCGCAGCCGCCGAGCTGTCCTTGGGCTGACCAGCCGCCGCGTCAAAGTCGTGCAGCGGCACCATGTCGCCGTTTTTCGGTTCGGCCAGCCGCCGCAAGAACAGATCCGTCGTTCGCTGCGCCGTGGCCAGAAACAGCGCCGTCTCGGTGGCGTACTGCGGGTATCGGCGCGCGTACTGGTACGCCATGGTGAAGCCGTACAAGCCCCAGGCCTGCCCGCGGCTCCAGGTCGACGAATCGCTGATCCCCTGCCCCGTGTGGCAGACGCCAAGATTGTAGTAGTAGACGTGGCACGTGCTGCCGTCGACGTTCGGATCGGCGCTGTCGCGGATGTGATTTCGTTCGGTGTTCACGGCGTGGGTGACCGCCATGTTCAACCAGCGATCCCTGTCCGCGGTATTCGACGTCAGCTGGGCGGCCTGGAAGAAGACCTCCAGGTTCATCATGTTGTCGATAATCACGCGGAAGTCTCCGTTGGTGTCATCCCACGATCGGGTCACGCCGTACTGGGTCGAGTAACGGGCCGCCAGCGTATTGGCGCCGGCAAAGACCTTGGGACGAAACTCTTCCAGATTTGTCAGGCGAAAACCAAGGCCGTAAGTGGCGATGGTCTTGAATCCAATATCGTGCGTCTGCGGCCGGCTGACCTCGGCGCTGAAATCGCGCGTGCGTCCGTCGGCCTTGGCCAACCACCCGTTGGCGTTGTTGCCGAACCACTCATACATGATCCACTCGCTGCCGTTAAAAAACCCCGCGCGCCAGTCGGTGTTGTTGCCGGCGCCCCACTGGCCGCCCTGGAAGTCCGTGGGCGTGAAATTGGGGTGGGCGTTGTTGGCCAGGCGGTTTTCGGTTTTCAGGATCTGCTGTTCGCCGTACGACAAGTTCGCGGTGATGTCCGACGTGACCAGGGCCTCCGTGACGAGCGAGATATCCTCGGTGATCGGTCGACCATTAACACTGCAGCCAAGTACAGGAATAAAGGCGAGTACAACAGCGGCCCGATATCTCATCATTGACATGCGCTCCGTCCGGTTTGGTGGTGGGGGCCAATTGCTGGCCACCAACGACGGTACGCGATGTCGAATCAACGATCACGCTCGATGTGTTGGACATAACGGCTCTCAACACGGCAGACGCGTATGTGTAACAATGGGAAGAATCGCGACACATTTCTGACACCAACAACAGCGCCAGAAAAATCCTCTAGTTAAGCGATCGTTGAATAATCGTCGGGAATATTGGCCGCCGTCAGCGTCACGGACTTGACGCCGGCGACGGGAGCGGGCTGTGGCCGCCGCTCGCGCTCCTTGCGGTGGTCCTTCGCGACCAGCACGTAGACCGACGGGACCACGAACAGGGTGAAGATCGTCCCGATGGCCATGCCGCCCACCAGCACGATGCCGATCGAGTTACGGGCCGCGGCGCCGGGACCGTGGACGAGGGTCAGCGGGAAGTGTCCGGCGACGGTGGCGATGGTGGTCATCAGGATCGGGCGCAGCCGGGTCTCCGCCGCGGCCTGTACCGCGGCCACCTTCGACAGTCCGCGCT
>DASRQT010000466.1:0-5765 GCA_035696485.1 Polyangia bacterium
GATGGCCTCGTTGACGCCCCACACCTGGTTGGCGTCCATCATCAGCTTGCGCTCCCATCCCAGCTCCTCGCGCAGGATGCGGCAGCGCCTGATGTCGTCTTCCAGATTGCGGCCGACCTTGATCTTGAAATGCTGCCAGCCGCGCGCGGTCAGCTCGCGGCACAGGCGGCGCAGCTTGTCGTCGGGGTAGCCGAGCCATCCCGCCGACGTGGTGTACGTCGGGTACCCGTCGCGTTGCATCTCGGCGACGCGGCCGGCGCGCGTGGCGGCATTGGCGCGCAGGATGGCCAGAGCTTCCTCGCGGGTCAGGGCGTCCTCGACGTAGCGAAAATCCAGGCACGCGACCAGCTCTTCCGGCGTCATGTCGCAAACCAGTTGCCACACCGGCTTGCCTACGACCTTGCCCCACAGGTCCCAGACCGCGTTGACGATGGCGGCGGTGGCGAGGTGGAGGACCCCCTTCTCCGGCCCCACCCAGCGCAGCTGGGTCTCGCAGGTCAGCGAGCGCCAGAACCCGGCCATGTCGGCGGTTATGGACTCCAGGGTCTTTCCCACCACGAGGTGGCGGAGCGCCTGCTCGGCCGCGACACACAGCTCGTTGCCGCGGCCGATCGTGAACGTCATGCCGTGCCCTTCCAGAGCCGGCTGGTCGGTCCGCAGGATCACATACGCGGCCGAATAGTCGGGATCGGGGTGCATGGCATCCGATCCGTCCAGGTTGCGCGAGGTCGGCAGGCGAATATCGCGCGCGATAAGGTCCGTAATGGTAGTGGTCACGAAGGTCGTGTTTACCAGAAAATGACCGAAAGAAGTCCGGTGAAGCGCTGGCCTGCACCCTGGGTTTACACCAGCCCTTGTCGGGTGAACGGACGGGGAACAGACGTCCGGGTGGCAATAGGCAGGCAGAAAAACCGACCGCGGGGCGCAGAATGGAAATCCGGAATGTCAGGGCCCGGACTGCGGCGCCCCCGCGGTCACGCGCAATCCGAAGCCCGGCGTCCCGTCGGCGCGAGCCGACGGCGTCGTGCTGACACCGCCGGCGGCTCCGGCGAAGACGAAGACGGCGCTGGCGCTGGTGTCGAAGAACGGCGTTGGAAACGGAGGCGGTGCGCCGACCAGAAGATCGTCGCGACCGTCGCGGTTGAAGTCGCCGGCGCCGAGGCTGAGGCCAAAGTTGAGCTGGTTGTCCGGCAGCACCGCCGCCTCGATCAGGGTCTGCGCCGGAGTCGCCGCCAATCCCTCTGGACTGCCGGGGTAGATGTCGAGCCGATCGTCGGTGAAGTAGAACGAGTCCGGCGACGGCGTCGACGTGGTCGCCGCCAGATCGAACGCGCCGTCGCCGTTGAAGTCACCGAGCTGCAGCGGGCCCGGGCGTGCTGCGATCGCCACCACCTGCAAGGGCGCCTGTGACGGGAACGCCGGGCCGCCACGAAAAATCGCCAGCGTGGCGCCCTCGGCGGTCACGAGATCGCTGATGCCGTCGCCGTCAACGTCACCGGAGCTGCCGGTCGGAAACGCCGGACGCTCGACAAAGGTGCCAGCCGCCGGCGCTTCCAATCCGGCGGCGCCGCCGCGGAAGTAGCGGAAGCCCTGCGGCGTGCCGTCGGGGCCGTAGTCGGTCAGCACCAGGTCGTCGAAACCATCGCCGTTGAAATTGCCGGCGGTCAGCAGGCGAACAAAGCGGTTGGCCGTATTGCGCCGGTCGAGCACCCAGCCGGGCGTGCTGGAGGGACCGGCCGCCCCGCCCAGGAACACCCAGACCTGGGCCGATCCGTCGGCCACCGCCAGATCCGCATAACCGTCGCCATTGACGTCGCCAGTTCCCGAAAGCTGGAACCCGAACCCGAAGACGTTCGCGTCGGCGGGCGGTGGGATCACCGCCAATGGCGCGGCCACGGGGCCCGCGGCTGAGCCGGCGTAGACGACGACACCACGTCCATCGGCCACCGCCAGGTCGCCGAATCCATCCCCGTTCATGTCACCCGCGGCAGAGAGACCGACGCCGAAACGGGTCACGTCCAGCGTCAGGATGGTGTCGCGCGCCGGATCCACGCCCGGCGCGCCGCCAGCGAACACGTGCACGACGTCGGTGGCGGCAGGCGCATTCTGCGCGCGCACCGCCGCGTCGACGAAGCCATCCCCATCAGCGTCGTAGCGCAGCCCGCGTGTCGCGGCGGCGGCACCGGCACCGGCAGGCACGAACAGCTCCCACGCGGCGGTGGCTTGAATCGACAGATCAGGCCCCAGAGACAGCAGGCGCCAGAAGACCACGCCTCGACCCAGGGCGCGCGGGGGCCGCGCGGTTTGCCCGAACGCGAGGAAGGCGGACAGCGGACGGACGCAGGCGCGATCAGCGCACACCTCGACCACGGCTACCCGTGGGCCGGTCCAGCGAAATTCTGGACGCGCCGCCCCCGCCAGAGAACCGGACAGCGGCGCGATCAGTCGCGGAGCCGGAACGACACGCTCGGGCTCCTGCGACCGTGCGCCGCCAAGCTGCGCGAGCGCGATCTCCAGATCGTCACCTGCGCCCGCGGGAACAGCGACGCTTTCGGATCGGCCGCACGCCGCAACCAGCAGAAGCGATACCAGCATCCCCGGAGCGCGCCCGATTCCCTGATCCAGGCTCTGTTTTTTCATGACCGTCTCCGCCACTACATCTGCTCCGTAATCTGGGCCCTGAACAAACCATGGCAACGGTCAGTTGTGAAAATGGGCCGGGCGAATCGCCGTCGAGGCCCCCTTGCTGACGCGCGAGCGCTGCGCCAGCGGAACCCCTCGGTTCTTTTCCCACAACAGCACGGCCGGGCGCGGGTATGTTCGCTGTCCGGGGGTTTGGCATGCGGCGACAGACGAACGGCTCGGGATACCGCGCACTGATCGTGCTGCTGTGGGGCCTGGTCCCGGGCTGGCCGTCAGGGTGCGCGCACGAACAGCCTTCTGCGCCCAAGAGAGCGCCGGCGGTAGTTGCCGAGACACCCACCGAGGTAAAGCCACCGTCGCCGACCGCAGCCGTGGAGGAGAAAGCGCCGTCGGTTTCGGATCTGCGCGAGGACGGCCCGGCGGCGATATTTTTCGATTTCGACTCGTCGTTGCTTCAGGACGAGGCCCGGGATGTTCTCGCAAAGATCGCCGACGAGGCCAAGCAGCGGGCAAAGACCCAGCTGGTCATCGAGGGCAACTGCGACGATCTGGGCACAGTCGAGTACAACCTCGCCCTCGGGCAGCACCGGGCCGAGGCCGCCAAGCAGTTCCTGATTCACATGGGTGTCCCGGCCCGACGGATCAAGACAGCGAGCTATGGATCCCAGCGTCAGAAGTATTCGGGGCGAGACGACGTGGCGCGGGCCAAGAACAGAAGGGACGATTTCATCTTCCGAGACCTGCGCGACGCGCGCGGCGGTGGGCGACGCTGATCCCGGGTGACGGAGCAACCAAGCAAGGAGGCGGTCATGAGCGAGATGCCGAAGCCGACGGAGGCGCACCAGAAGTTGAAGCGACTGGCTGGCGTGTGGGAGGGCAAGGAAATGCTGTCGCCCTCTCCCTGGGGGCCGGGTGGAGAGGCGACGGGCAAATACACCGGGCGCATCGATCTCGACGGTTTCTTCTTGATCCAGGACTACGTCGAGGAAAAGGACGGCAAGGTGGCCTTCCGCGGGCACGGCATCTTTGGTTGGGATCCCGGCGACCAGAAGTTCACCTGGTACTGGGTCGATTCGATGGGAGGCGTGCCGTCGGCGCCGTCGCGCGGCGAATGGAACGGCGACACACTGACCTTCGAGAGCAGCTCGCCGCAAGGCAAGGGTCGCTACACCTACCGCTTCGAAGGGGACAGCGCGTACAACTTCCGTCTCGAGAACTCCTTCGACGGCGGCAAGACCTTCACGTTACTGATGGAAGGCACCTACCACCGCAAGTAAGGGACCGGCGCTAGTCAGGGAACGGATGGTGCTGGATGTGCAGGGCGAATCGCTCGGCCAGCCAGTCCCCGAGCGCGCGCATGCGGCCCACCATCCGGATGCCTGAAGACGTGGCCAGCATGATGGGATAGCTCTCGCTGCTGATCTCCGGCAGCACGCGGACCAGGCGGCGGCGCGCGATGTCCTCGCACACGTCAATCCATGACTTGAGGGCGATGCCGTGCCCGCCGACCGCCCAGCGACGCGTCACCGCGCCGTTGTCGGACAGCCGGCGGCCTCTGACCTTGACCTCGACCAGGCGCCGGCCGCGAAGCAGCGGCCACACGTCGGCGCTGCGCGCGCTGGTTTTGAGCAGGACGCATTCGTGCTCCGCCAGGTCCTCGACCCGGCGAGGGGTGCCGCGGCGCTCGAGGTACCTGGGAGCCGCGACCAGTATGCGCCGGGTCTCCGCCAGCTTGCGGACGATGAGGTTGGCGTCGGTGATGAGGCCGTAGCGAATGGCGGCGTCGAAGTCGTCGCGCCACAGATCGCGGAACTGGTCCGAGAGCTGAAGGGCCAGCTGCACGCCGGCGTGCTTGTCGAGGAACGCGTCCAGCGCGGGCAGCAGCACCTGCTCGCCGACGTCGAACGGGGCGCTGAGCCGGATTAACCCCTGCACCGCCTGCTTGCCCGACAGGAAGACCTCGCGCGCCTCGTCCAGCGTCTCCAGCGCCTGCCGCGCCCGCTCGAGAAAACGTTCGCCGTCGGGCGTCGGCTTGAGGCTGCGCGTGGTGCGGGTGAACAACTTTCCGCCCAGTTCCTGCTCCGCCCTCATCAAGGCGGCGCTGGCCGTCGCCGGCAGCCAACCGAGCTCGCGCGCGGCGGCCGAGATGCTGCCGCGCTCGTCCGCGCGCACAAACAGCTTGAGGGCGGCCAGATCTATTTTCAAACCTGCCCCGAAAGCTATCGAGAAATGGCGTGACTTTCAAACTGTATTTGAAAGTGAATCAAAAACGTCGTCATTTTCAAACACCTCGGCGGGGCCAATCATGGTCGCTGTCACTTAACCGAAAGGACGACCGACATGTTCAAGCCCAAAGACGATTCCCACTCGACAGTGAAACACCGCAGGTCCATCACCCGCACTCTCTGGGCAACGCTGGCGCTCTCCGTGGCCGTCACCGTCGTGGGCTGCGGCGCAAGCGTCATGGCGCAGGCACCCGCCTTCACGTTGTCCAGCCCGGAAGTGGCCGGCGACTCCCTTCCAGGCAAGTTCATCCTGAACGGGTTCGGCTGCACCGGGCAAAACGTCTCGCCGGCCCTGCAATGGAGCAACGCCCCGGCTGGCACCAAGTCGTTCGCGCTGCAGGTCTACGATCCGGATGCCCCGACGGGCAGCGGCTTCTGGCACTGGGCCGTCTACAACATTCCCGCCGATGCATCCGACCTGGCGCAGGGGGCGGGCAACGCGGGGGCAACACTTCCGGCCGGGGCATTCGGGGGAAACAACGACTTCCTCGACACCGGCGCCACCGGAGGCAACGGCAACTACGGCGGTCCCTGCCCGCCTGCCGGCGATGCGCCTCACCGCTACGTCTTCACGCTGTATGCGCTGGCCGTCGACAAGTTGGAGGTGGCGGGCGGCGTCCCCAAGACCGGGACCGCCGGCCTGTTCGGCTTCGTGCTGAACAAGGGCATCGGGCCCGGGTTGCTTGGCAAGGCGTCATTCACCGTCAAGTACGGCCGCTAACATGAGTCACCGTCTGCTCGGCGGCAGAGGCTTGTCCGGGAAATTTGTTTGCCTCTCGGTCATCCTGTTGGCAACCGCGTTGCTGCACGCCGGGTGCCCCAGCGCCGCCAGCCGGG
>DASRQT010000467.1:0-4636 GCA_035696485.1 Polyangia bacterium
CGTCTGCGTCGACACCGACGCCAGCAACGCCCACTGCGGCCAGTGCAACAGCGCGTGCGCGGCCGGCCAGGTTTGCGATCAGGGCGCGTGCAGGCTCAGCTGTGGCAACGGGTTGACGGCGTGTGGAAACGCGTGCGTGAACCTGACCAACAACGCCAACAACTGCGGCGCTTGTGGCGTCCGATGCGCCACGGGCCTCGTGTGCACCGGCGGACAGTGCGCCTGTCCCAGCGGTACCCGTTGCGGCAACTCGTGCGTGAATACCGCCAGCGATCCCAGGAACTGCGGCGCGTGCGGCGTCACCTGCGGCAGCATGCAGGTCTGCTCTGCGGGCGCCTGCAAGACGACGTGCGCCCCGGGCTTGCGGCTGTGCGGGGACAGCTGCGTCGACACCAACACCAATCGCAACCATTGCGGCGCATGCGGCGCGTCCTGCGCGGCCGGTCAGGACTGCATGGGCGGCGCCTGCCGCTGCGCCGGCAACTTCACCTTGTGCGGTGGCGCCTGCGTGAACACAAACACCAACCTCATGCATTGCGGCCAGTGCAACAACGCCTGCCTGCTGCTTTTCAAGTGCAACGGAGGGGCCTGCCGGCCCGGCATCGGCCCCGGCAACTGACGCCTCTATCCTCTACGGGCCGCTACGGGCGGCGCCAGCTGTCGTCGAGGAAGATGAAGTCCGTCGATGCCGCGCTGGCGTGGCAGCCGGCGCAATACTGGGACTGGTCGCTGCCGCTGACAACTCCACTCGACGGCTCCCAGTAGGCGAAATCCCAGTCGACGTGTTTGACGTCGAAGCCCGGCATGCGCTTGACCATGATTCCGCGGGCGGCCAGCTCGTAGCCGCTCGCCGTGCTGACCAACTTTTCCTTGACGATGGCCGCGCCGACGGGAAACGGTTTGCTTCCCTGGGCGGCGAATCCGGTGACCGCCCCGGGGTTCAGCCAGTCCAGCAAGTAGCGGTGGCGGCCGTGCTCGCTGTCGACGAAGGTCTGCTCGGGAAGCGTCGGCGACCGGCAGAGTGCAAAGATATCGTTCGAGATCGAGACCGGTTTGTCGGTACGTTGTGTCCAGGTGGAGTACTGCGCGATCAGGGCCGCGAAGTCAGTCTCGCCGCCACCATCGTTTGGCGCCCTGGCGCCGCTGCTGCAGGCCGCCGCCCCGAGAATCACCAGCGTGACCAGGCGGGAGAAATGCACGTCAGAATCTGCCCGCGGCAATCAGGCCCGCCGCGTGTCCATCGCTCCAGAGGCTGACGTGGGAATCAGAAGCGCTGGTGTATCTATTGGCGTCCCCCGACATGAGCAGGTACGCGCCGACGCCGGCGGCCGCTGCCCCCACGGCAATGCCCGCGAAGGCCAGTCCCCGCTTCAGTTTCGCGCTGTCGAGGTCGTCCTGATACGCGGCCTTGGTCTCGCCGCACTTCCAGAAGTCGTAACTGGGCCCCGTCAGGAAACAGTGTTCGGTCGGGATTGCCTCCAGCGCCAACTGGCCGTTCAGCGTTCGCTGCGCGTCCGAGACGGCGTTTCGGGTCGCGATCGCGTAGACGCCGGCGCCGACCGTCAACAGCGCGCCCGCGCCGATCGTCGCCATGCCCCAGATGCGCCGGGCGCGTGCGCTGTCATCAGATTGCAACCGGGTCTCCGGGGTGGGGACCAGATTCACGAACAGGGCGGTATCGCCGCCGGCGGCCACGTCAACCTGACGTTCGAAGGGCACAAATCCACCGCGCTGCACGCGCACCAGGTGCGGCCCCACCAACAGCGGAACACCGTCGCTGGCGCCGGGGCGGGCGACGCCGTCGACGGTGACCTCGGCGCCGGGCTCGCTGGCGGTCAGACGTAACCGTCCCTTCACCGAAGCCGGGGCGGACGGATCCTCCTCCAGCGACAAGGTTATCGAGCCGCTCGACCCCTCGTCGAGGTGCACCGTCCTCGACACCGGCCGGTAGCCCTGCCGCCGAACCTCGATGGTGGCGCCGCCCGGCGGAACCGCGACGCTGGCGGCAAGCGGCGTCAGCCCGGCGCTCTTGCCGTTGACGGAGACCTCGGCACCGGGGACGGACACGGTCAGGACCAGGTGCGCGACGTTGCTCTCGGTCGGCAGCAGCGTCAGGTTCAGGGTCTGGGTCACCTGCCCCGCCAGCGTCACCTCCTGGCGCAGCGGCAGGCACCCGGACGCCAGCACCGACACCACGTGCGCCCCGCTGGCCAGGCGCAGCGGCTGCTCCAGCGGCGTCCGACCGGCCTCGACCCCGTCGATCTCGATGGTGGCAGGCTTGTTGGTCACGACCATGATCTGGGCGATGCGCTTGGACTGCTCGTCCCGCACCCGCTTCGCCCGCTGCCCGGGCTCCCCGGCTGTGACCTTGCCGCCCGCCTTCAGGAACTCATCCAGAGCGTCGACGGCCTCCACCGGACGATCCATGGCGGCGTAGACGAGACCGATGTTGTAGAGCACCAGCGGGTTGGGGACCAACTCGTACGCGCGCTTGAACTCGGCCAGCGCGGGCGCGTTCTCGCCCTTTTCGAACAGCCGCAGGCCAAGCGCGAAACGCTCGCGCGCCTCACTCTTGGCGGCGGGCGCGACGTCGGCGTGCGCCAGCGCGGGGGCCGATGTCGGAAGCATTGCCCCGATAACGACGACGGTGGTCACGGCGACCAGAAGGCGGATGCTCATCTTGGTCGCGACATTATTCGAAGGGGTTGTCGGTCACCAGACCGGAGCGTGACGCGCGGGAAGATCCTGACTTCTGGGCCCCGGATTTGGGTTCGGTCTTGAGCTCACCGGGGGCTCGGCGACGGCTGCCGGGCGCGGTACCGACCTCGGGCGATGGGCGAACCGGCGCCGCCTCAGCCGCCGGCACCCGTGGCGCCGCCGGCGGTGGCGCCACGACGGAAGCAGGCGCCGGTGGCGGATTTGCAGCCGGCGCCGGCGCCGTCGCGGCGCTGTTGTTGATGGGCGCCGAACCGCGCCCGCTGAGCCAGGCGACGCCCAACCCCACGGCGACAACAATTCCCACGCCGGCGAGGACCACGGCGGTCGGGAATCGACGAGACGGAGCCGGGATGACCGCGTGTGATCCGGACGGCTGCACCTCCGTGGCGGACAGCGCCATGGCCGGTGTGGTCGCACCGACCCCCGCTGCCGCCGCCACCTTGGCCGGCGGGGAGGTGCCCGCCCAGCCGCCCGGAAAGATGGACGCCAGCTTCGACGCCAGCTCGCCGGCGGTTTGCGGACGCCCGGCGGGATCCTTGTCCAGGCAGCGAACGATCAGCGCGTCCAGCGCCTCCGGCATCGGCGCGAACGTGGAGGGCGGAGCGGGCGTTTCGATGACCTGCTTGGCCAGGATCTCGGCGTAGGTCTCGCCCTGAATCGGGAGCCGTCCGGTGAACAGCTGGTACATGATCACGCCCATCGCATAGATGTCGGTGCGATGATCGACGCCGCGGCCATGGCACTGCTCGGGCGACATGAAGTGTGGCGTGCCGATGACGGCGCCCACGTCCGTGACCAGCCGATCGCCGGTGTCTAGCAGCTTGGCGATCCCGAAGTCGAGCAACCGGACCCGCAGCCCGCGATTGGAGGCCCCGATCCAGACGTTCTCGGGCTTGAGGTCGCGGTGGATGATCTTCTTGTTGTGAGCCGCCTCCAGCGCGTCGCAGATCTGCGCCAGCAGCGTGGGGATGTCGGTTCGGGCCAGATCGTTCCTCTCCAGCCTGTCACCCAGGGTGGCGCCCTCCAGGTACTCCATGACGAAGTAGTGGCGGCCGTCGGGAAGCTGGCCGAACGAGAAGATGTCGATGATGTTCTCGTGCCCGATCCGGTTCACCGCCCGGGCCTCGTCAATGAAGCGACGCACGAGCTCCGGCGTCGCCGAGAACTGGCCGGACAGCACCTTGATGGCGACCTTCTTCTCGATGACGGGGTGGACGGCGGCGTAGACCACCCCCATTCCCCCGCGCCCGGCCACGCCCTCGATCCGGTATTCGCCGACCACGGTCCCGACAGAAAGGTCAGTCCCTACGCCGGGGATCGTGCTCGGTAGGGGCGCCTTGTCGCTCATGGTCGCCCCTCGTTTTTAGCACGGCGGCGACTGTATTGGGACTTACGGCGGGCAGCTGGTCGCGACCATCTGCGTCGCGTGGCTGGTGCTGTCGTAGAGCGATATGGCGAAGCTGCCGCGGTAGTTCGATATGGCGGCGGCGGCGCCGTTGGCGGAGCTGATCACCGTGCCGGTCGCCATGTGCGTCGAGCCGTCGGGCATCACGTAAAGGAAGCTGGCGCCGTTCTGCTCCAGCAGGACCGCCCCGACGCCGCCCGCGCCTCCGGTATCGTCGCTGATCATGTGCGCGGTCCCGGCTGTCGACGGGAACGTGAAGGTTTCGAACGACCGCGGTCCGCCGGCGTCAGCCGGGTCACCCGCGTCAGGAGCGCCACCATCGCTGAGCACGCTGCCAGCTCCGGTCGTCGGGACGAAGGCGGCGTGCGCGGTGCCGCTGTTGTGGGAAAGGAAAACAAAACCGTTCGCGACGCCACCCACGCTGACCCAGTTCACCGCGTTGTTCAGATAGACGGGAGCGACCTGGATGGAGTCGCGGACCGGGTTCCCCACACTGTTGAGGATGGTGAGAAA
>DASRQT010000468.1:0-2732 GCA_035696485.1 Polyangia bacterium
GCCGGGGTTGCCGCCGCTTCCGTTGCCGCCCGCGCCGCCGCTGCCGGCGCCTGCCCCACCACCGGCTCCGCCGGTGCCGCCGACCGGGCTTCCGCCCGAACAGCCGACGGTGGCGGCGGCAAGTAGGGCCAAAAGTGCGGGCGTCAATCCTGGGTTCGATCGTGCGGACATGTCCTTGTCTCCTGACAGCGGGTGGTTAAGGCGTCGGCGACGCCGGATCGGCGGAGAAATACGGGCGGGCCTGTTTGATCACGATGCGATCGTCTTCGGTCAGCTTGATCTCGAGATCCAGGCTGAGCGCCGGAATCCGGGGATACACGTTGACCGTGAAATGGTCCTGCACCTTCGCCAGCAGACGTCCGAGCTCGATCATGTGGGTGTCGCTCCAGAGCGGCTCGGCCGACAGCGACGAATGCGTGACCACCTGAACGTCGATGGCACGGTCGTCGGAGCCACGCCGGAAGGTCATGACCTCGGCAACCAGCGTCGGGTCGGGGGGCCGCACCACGGGGTTTCCATCGCGCTGCGAGATCACACGATTGAACGGCGCCGCGTCCGTGACCGGCAAGTTGGTCAGCGCGACGGCATCCAGGCGTTCCAGCACGAACGACGAATTGACCGCCAGTCCCATGAAGGCACGGGTGTGGTCCATGCCCCAGTATTCACGGTCCTCGAACGCGCGTTCGTTCCACAGGCTGGCGTACGCCTTGCGAACCGCGCGGGCGACCGGCCGCTCCTTCGTCAGATCTCCGGTGAGGTCCGCGATGATCGCCGGCAGCCAGCTGCGTTCCGGGAACGCGGTCAACTCTGCGGTTCGGCGGTCAAGCTCCTGCTGCATCCGCGCGCGTTCGGCGTCCGTCACGCACCGCGAGGGGCCGACGTCGTCTCCGTCGTCGTCGTCGGCAAAACAGCCGCGGTAGGAGTCGTAGAGGCCGGCGCCGCTGGTGAACTCACCGTCCTCGGCGTTGCTGCTGCTGCGAAAGCGGATCGGCATGCTGGCGAAACCGTCGCCGAACGCGGTCTGGCAGGCGAGGCGGAGGCGATCCAGCAATCCCGCCGGCAGGGGCGTTGCCTCCATCGCCTTCTGCAGCTCGCCGAGGGCGCCGCGCCGGAAGCTGGCATCGTTCTTGGTGCGCGGATCGGCGAGGAAAGCGGCCACGCGCGCGCCCAGGTCGCCGGCCTGCATGAAATCTCGATGAACCGAGAAGGGGATGCCGAAGCCGCTGCCGCGGTTTTCAGGCGGCAGCGCGCGGAAGAGCTCGCCCAGGTTCGCTGCCTTGACGCCGTAGGCGCCCGACTCCGCGCCGGTCAAGACCGTGAAGTCCCGCAGCCGCGTCTCGTCCAGGTTGGCCGTCAACGGGGGTATCGGCGGGTGGCGGGTGGCCCAGAAGGCCTCCGCCTCGTCGATCCGCGCCGCCACCAGCCGCGCCTCGTGCTCGCTGACCGTGAGGTGCAAGAGCTTGCCGTCCAGCAGCAGCACGGCCTGATTGTCGTAGACGTCGGGGACGCTGGCGTTCGGGACCTTCTTCTCGCGCAGGCGCAGGTTGACGTGGCTGTGCAGGTTCTGCGGCTGCGCGGTCAGTAGCCCGGCGACCAGGCCCAGCTCCTCGAACGATCCTTCGGTCACGAGGATGTCGCGTGGGCCCCAGTCTTTCGGGCGCACGCCGCGGGGGACCACGCGAAGGTATCCATAGCCCTCGCCCAGGCTGTAGCCTTCGGCGCCGACCACCGGTCGCAGCGTCGCCAGGTCGGCGACGTCGACGCCGCGCGCCGCCAGGGCGGCCGCCTTGGCCGCGAAGTCGCGGCCCTGCGCCGGGTCGGACGCCACCAGCACCATGAGGTCACGCGCATACGGCGCGCAGTCCTTGAGGCGCGCGTCGAGTGCGACCAGATCATCGATCGCGATCGGCTCATCGGGATCGGCGTAGACGAAGGTGGCCATGATTCCCTTGCGCCCCGTGCGCGGGTGAACGCCGCCGGGAATCAGCTGCAGCTCGCCCCCCCAAAGCACCCGCGTGGCGGCCTTCATGACCAGGGTCAGGTAGGTGGCGAAGTCCAGGCTGCGCAGCTCGGGGAAGCTGCGCAGGAACTGCACGTGCAGGGGATAAAGCTCGGTGTTCTGGAAGATGCAACGGCGATCGACAACCGCGGGCGGTTTGCGTCCGTCGACCGCGCCAAGATATTTCACCGACCAGCCCTCGCCCTGCAGCGCCGAAAAGTCCTGCGCGCGCTCGAGTCGCTCGACGAATTGCAGCGGGTTGGTTCCGCCACCGTCGGGGGACGGACCGCCATCGACCGCTGGGCGGGACCTGCCGCACGAGGCCGCGCCGACGATCACAACTAACATTGCCCAAACCAGGCGGGTCATCCTGGTGGGACATGTCAGCACCTTCCGTGCCACGTGCACAATCCTCGAAGCGCCCAATCTTGGTCGCCTTTCCTCCTCGGATCGGGGCCCGCCCCTCGAATTTCTGAGGGTGCGGGCGCAGCTCTGACGTTGCTGGCCTCATCGAGGTCAGCCGTCAGCGCGACGCGTACCGCGGCAGTTTCAGCAGCACGGACTGCAATCCTTCGGCGAACGTCGGATGGACCATCTGCGCGTCCACCAGAACCCGCGCCGGGACGCGCGCCCCATCAACGCCACGTAGACGTGAATCAGCTCGCCGGCCGCGGCACCCATCACGCGGGCGCCCAGGACGCACTCCGAGGTCGGATCGATCACGACCTTCAAG
>DASRQT010000469.1:0-3326 GCA_035696485.1 Polyangia bacterium
CATGCTCGCACCGCCGCCGCCCCCGTTCGCGCCCCCACGGGGAGTCATGCCACCCTTGCCGGTGTCTCCGCACGCGGCGGAGGCCGCGCCGATGACGACGGTGGACAGAAACGTGTTACGCCCGGTTGCGGCCCGGGCGACAAAACTTCCGGAATCGTGGATTTGCCGCTGGCCGTCGGCGGTTCTGTTACGTCCGACGCGCTCCAGGCGACCGCGTTTGGTGCAGGTTTGGTGCAGGGCTGATTGGGTGGTGCGCCCGACGATCAGTCTTGGTCGGTCTGGCGCCGGTCGCCCGCCCTCATGATATTTCATAGGTAGTCTATGAATTTACTAGGTGACAGGATGGCACTTGCAGGACTAGTCTCGGCGCCATGCTCCCGCGGTCGGGCCATATCGCCGCCATCCGCCGCCTGCTGCGCGAGAACCGTGTCGTTGCGCTGCTGGGTGCCCGGCAGATCGGAAAGACCACACTCGCCAGGCAAGTCGCCGAGGCCTGGGCCGCGGAGACGGAGTACTTCGACCTCGAGTCCAGTCGCGATCTCGCCAAGCTTGACGATCCTATGCTCGCGCTTGAGTCGTTGCGTGGGTTGGTGGTCCTCGATGAGGTGCAGCGAAGACCCGAGCTATTTCCCACGCTGCGCGTCCTCGCTGACCGGCCGCGCGGTGCACGCTTCCTCGTCATCGGCAGTGCCTCGCCCGACTTGCTACGACAGACATCGGAGACTCTCGCGGGGCGGATCGCGTTCCACGAGCTCGGTGGCCTGTCATTGGATGAGGTCACGCCGCGGAGATCGAACGACCTGTGGTTGCGTGGCGGATTCCCGCGATCCTTCGTGGCATCGACGCTCGCCGGCAGCTTGCGCTGGCGTCAGGGCTTCATCGACACGTTTCTGGAACGGGACCTTCCGCAGCTCGGGGTGCGCGTGCCTGGGACGACCTTGCGTCGGTTCTGGTCGATGCTGGCGCACGTCCACGGGCAGATCCTGAACTGGTCGGAACTGGGCCGATCCATGGCGGTCACGGACATGACCGTTCGCCACTACGTTGACGTGCTGGCGAACACGTTCATGGTGCGCGTGTTGGCACCATGGCACGAGAACATCTCGAAGCGCCAGGTCAAGGCGCCCAAGGTCTACCTTCGTGACTCCGGGCTTCTCCACGCACTGCTCGACGTTCCGACCCTCCGGCACCTCCACGGCCATCCAAAGGTCGGTGCATCCTGGGAGGGGTTCGTAGTCGAATCGCTCATCGCGCGGCTAGGCGTCAGACCCGACCAGTGTTTCTTTTGGGCAACACACGCCGGCGCCGAGCTCGACCTCCTCGTGGTCGCTGGGACGAGACGGCTTGGCTTCGAAATCAAGCGGACGGTGGCGCCCCGCGCGACGCCGTCAATGCGCGCCGCCCTTGGCGACCTCTCCCTCCATTCACTGAGCGTGATTCACGCCGGCGCCGACTCCTTTCCTATGACCGACGGCATTCGCGCCATTGGCTTTCCGCGTATCGTCGAGGAAGTCCCGCGGCTCGCTTCGCGTTGAGGGACGGAAACCCTGCCTCCGACTCAACGACCAGGCGCTCGTCGGCGACGTGCGGGGTCGCATGTATCAGGCGCTACGCCAGCAGTTCCGAGAGTACGGTCGACGTCGCCGAATCGCCCATGCCCCACGAAGTCGCTTTGCTGCCGATCGCCGTCAGCAACGTGAACCCTGCGCGGCTGACATTGTCGCCGACCAGACGCACGTGCATGTCGCCCTTCAGCTTGCCGCCCGCCTTGCCCGACAACACGATCGGGAAGTCGGTGGCGCCGTGGCTCTGCGATTCCCCGACACACGAAGTGGTGTACACCACGGAGTTGTCGAGCAGGTTGCTAGCACCGTCGGGCGTGTTCTTCATCCGCAACAGCGTGTCCGCCAGGCATGACATGGTGAACTTGATACCGGTGTTGAACCCTTCGGTCGCCGCTAGCACGCCCTTCGGGCCGGTGCGATGGCCATAATCCTCGTGGAACGCCCCCGGCAAGCCGCAGTCCGTGTACTGGCTTTGGCAAGACGGCGAGCTGAACATGTACGAAAACACGCGCGTCAGGTCACCGGCCATCGCGAAGGCCAGCAGGTCGGAGAACGCCTGGCCACGCTGGCGTGTGATGGACCCGTCAGCGCCGCGGTTCGGGTACGCCTTGTCGGGGTCGGTGATGGTACCGGTCACGCGAGGCATCCCGACAGCGACCAGCTGATTCTGCAGCTGGTGCAGCCCCGAAAGGTGCTGATCCAGGCGGAGTTGATCTTCGACGCCCAGCCGGGCGCGCAGCGCCTTCGATTCGTCAGCGATGGCGTCGAGCACCATCCGCCGCCGGAGCAGCGACGGATCGGTCGGCGCGGCCTTGCCGGTGCCAGGGGTGGCATACTTGAGCAGCGTCTGGAACAGAGCGGCCGGGCTCAGCTCGGGCGGGTTGGGCGCACTGGGGCCCGAGAACGAGACGTTCATGGTGCCGCCAGAACCCGACATGCCAACGTGGAGCCCCTTCGGGTACAGCGTGCTCGTGTTGGTGATCGCGGCGGCCACCTGATCGATCGTCGGTAGCTGGACGGTGCCGGCCCCCGTCTGCGCGGCGGTGAGCACTTGGACCGGATGCGACTTATGGGGAGAAATGTCCGGACCTTTGATGACCAGGCCCGTGACCACCGAGATGTAGGGCTTGACCACCTGCAAGGGGCTGAGCTGTTCGCTGAGCGCCCAGTTATCTCCGGTGCCGGTGCGCGGTGGCACCCAGCGCGACGGGATGATGCCGTTGCCGAAGAACCAGGTGCCGAAACGTACCGGCAGCGGCCCGCCCGCGGCGTAGGCCGTGCCGTTGTCGTTCAGCATACCGGTGAGGCGAGGCAAAGGAACTGTGACGGCGAGGCCGCCGCCCACCATCCCCCGGAGCACTGCTCGACGTGAAATGATCGTCCGACTTGAACGTGCCATGTCTTGGTGTTCCTTCTAGTTTCGCGGCAACCTTCCAGCGTCTTGGGAGGTTGCCCAGATTCGAAATTCGACTCGCAAATCTGAAGAAGCGTGAAAGGTCACTCGCCTGTGTTAACCACAGACGACAGGCGTAGACATAACCAGGCAGGCTTTTCGAAAACCAACATGGATGATGCGCCTGTGCGGCGCAGATCAGGCAGCGAGCTGTGTCGCCGACGAAGGCGGCCTCGCCGGATCGATCCGAGAACGGATTGAGTTCTCCGGGATCGAAGTCGGGTTTCCCCATTTCGCTGTGTGCCGGAGACGAGACTTGAACTCGTAAGCCCTTGCGAGCGGCGGATTTTGAGTCCGCTGCGTATACC